>NZ_JBFUFK010000005.1:0-219419 GCF_056403475.1 Rhizobium sp. P2_G9
TTCCAGGACATTTCCAGGACATTGAGCGGCGATTTGCCGCCGGCGTTTTCCGTGTAGTGCTGCGGTGGGCGAAAACTCATCCTGCCATATTCCCGAAAAATCCAGCTTCCGGCGTTAGTCTTATCTTAACCAAACGTGGCTAGAGTCGACTAGCAAATATAGGCTTACCCCTGTGCAATGCCAACCGCACCCTCGCAATCCGCGAGGCAAGCCAAAGGCCGCATGAGCGACCTCGTGTCCCCCATGACCTTTTGCATCGCTGGAACGCTTTGCCATGCTGACGCCCGTCACACCCAACCCGATAACGACATCGACGACCATCAAGACCCATGGTTCGGAAAGCCGCGCGACGGCTGGACAAAGCCAGGCCGAGGCACCGGTCGTTCCGCAGGCGACTGCGCATAATGCCGGCATCGGGCTCGATGCGGGCACCATCCTCGCCAATGTCAATGCCGAGACGGCGACCGCCGGCAATCGCACCATCCTGCAAACATTGGCGCTTGCCGTCGCTGCCCAGCTTAACGTCGTGCGCCGCAACGACGAGACGATGGATGCCTTCTTCCTCAGGCTTGCCGCGACGATCGACGACATGCTGCCGGACGAAATGCTGGCGACCGAGGCGCGAGCCGGGCTGAAGCTGCTGAAAATCGCGCTTCCGGAACTTTCAGCCGCGCTGAAGCAGCCCGACAGCGCGCTTGCCGCCCGGCTGTCGGCGATCGCCGAAACGCCGATGGCGACGCCGCAGAAGACCGCCGCGGCCGTCGCCACCACCACTTATCTGCAGGAAACGGCGAACAATTCGCGGGCAGCCGAAACACTGGCCATGGTGACGCAGTCGCGCAGCAATCCGGAGGGCAGCGGGCTCTTCTCCTCGAATGCGCCAGAGACCGAACAACGCCGGCCGTCGGATGCGCGAAGCCTGCAGATGCAGCTCAAGTCTTTGTTCGAGCCCGGGATTGCCGAGACCCGGATGGAGATCGCCGACAAGACGGAGCCCGCCAAGACGCTTCTCCTGGGGGCGGATGGCGAACGCACCGAAGCTCCGGCCGCAGGCATCCAAGCGGAGCAAGCCGCGGCCTCGGAAGTCGCCGAGACGCTGCAGCCACAGTCCGATATGTCCGATCCGCTGGCTGCCGCGCTGGCCGAGCAGTCTGCGGTCGAGCCGGACTTCGACCAGCCACGCACCTCTTCCCAGTCCGTGGACGTGAAACAAGCCGGCGCTGATACCAAGCTCGTGGCTACGAGACTGACCGACACAAAACCTCTGGAATCCGGGACGATCCCGGCGGCGCCGGCAAACACTGAGGTAGCCGCAGACGAGAAACAGGACACTGCATCCGTTCTGCCGCGGCCGGAGCCACGGGTGATCGGCCTGCCGCTTTCGCAGAGCAACAACAGCCCGAGTCTGGCGATGCGCATCCGCGCCATCGCGCAGGAACTCGCGCCGAACAAGACGGCGATCGAGGATGAAAAGGCGGCACAGAAGAACGGCGGCGATCAGCGCGTGCAGACGCTGCTGGCGTTGAAGGGCCTTGCCGAAGTCGTGACACCGCTGCCCGCCAGAGCGGAAGCACCAATGGCCACTGCGCCCCAGGGGCAGTTGCTCAAGAGCGACCGCGCGAGCGACGAGACGATTGAAAAATCGACCCTCGTGACCGCGCATCTTCCCGACGATGGCGCTCAAGCGGACAGCGTCCCCTCGCCCACACAAGCGGCGCGAAAAGAGGCCGCCGATGGTCGGCATGTCGTGCCTGCCACCTTACCCGAAACCGAGGATGCAAACCCGGCGACCACCGCCCGGCGGGATGCGGCTGCAGAAGCTTCGGCCACGTCGAAGACACCCGAGGGGCAGGCCGGCACGGCGCCTAAAACGGCCGCCGCCAATGCCGGGCCGGTGCCGTTCGCCTACGCCACGCTGCAACCGGCAAAGGACGAGTTCAAGGCCAAGGCCGCGCAGGAACGGAGCCGGGACGAGGAGGACGATACCGGCCGGGACCAGGACCGGGAAGACCCCGAGGCTCGCCGGGAACGACTGGCCCGCAAGGCGATCGACGACCTGCTTCGCCCAGAGCCGGACGCAGAGCCGGAAGTAAAGATCACCCGCGATTCCAGCCAGGCCGATCGCGCCTATGCGCTTTACCAGCGCATGGCTGGCTTCTAGAGCGCTTTGGTTCTGATCGAATCAGAACCACGCTCTAGGTCTTTGTTTTGAGCATGTCTTTATCCTGAAACCGGCATCCACTTTCAGGCGACATGCTCTGGCACAGATTCCGTTTCGCAATTCCGCAGGGAGACCGCTTCGCGTGTTTCCCGGAATTGCCCTCGCAGGGTGGCGCTGAAGGGGCGCGCCGCCCAGCAAAAAACCCGCCGGCTCGCACCGGCGGGTTCTTTATTTCTCAAATCAGGCGAGAGGCTTATTCGCCGCCGCGGTTCTTCAGAGCCGCACCGAGAATGTCGCCAAGCGAAGCGCCCGAGTCGGACGAACCGAACTGAGCAACGGCTTCCTTCTCTTCGGCAATTTCCAGCGCCTTGATCGAAAGCTGAACCTTGCGGTCCTTCTTGGAGAAGTTGGTGACGCGGGCGTCGACGATCTGGCCGACCTGGAAGCGCTCGGGGCGCTGCTCGTCACGGTCACGAGAGAGATCAGCGCGACGGATGAAGGAGGTGAGCTCCTCGTGCTGAACGAGCTTGACCTCGATGCCACCATCGTTGATGCCGATGATTTCGCAAGACACGACCGAGTTCTTGCGCAGTTCGCCCGAAGCAGCGGCATCGCCGACTGCATCCTTGCCAAGCTGCTTGATGCCGAGCGAGATACGCTCCTTTTCGACATCCACATCGAGAACGACAGCCTTGACGACGTCGCCCTTGTTGAACTCCTCGATCACCTGCTCGCCCGGACGGTTCCAGTCGAGGTCGGAGAGGTGAACCATGCCGTCGACATCGCCGTCGAGGCCGATGAACAGGCCGAATTCGGTCTTGTTCTTGACTTCACCCTCAACGACCGTGCCGGCCGGATGAGCGTTGGCGAAGCTCTGCCACGGATTGTCGAGCGTCTGCTTGAGGCCGAGCGAGATGCGGCGCTTGGACGGATCGACTTCGAGGACGACGACGTCCACTTCCTGCGTGGTGGAAAGAATCTTGCCCGGATGGACATTCTTCTTGGTCCAAGACATTTCGGAAATGTGGATGAGGCCCTCGATGCCCGGCTCCAGTTCCACGAACGCACCGTAATCGGTGATGTTGGTGACGGTGCCGCGGATCTTCTTGCCGGTCGGGTACTTGGTGCCGATATCGCCCCAGGGATCGCTTTCGAGCTGCTTCATGCCGAGCGAAATACGATGGGTTTCCTGGTTGATGCGGATGATCTGAACCTTGACCTGCTGGCCGATGGACAGGATCTCCGACGGATGGTTGACGCGACGCCATGCCATGTCGGTGACGTGCAGCAGGCCGTCGATGCCGCCGAGGTCGACGAACGCACCGTAATCGGTGATGTTCTTGACGACACCCTCGACAACCTGGCCTTCTTCGAGGTTCTGGACGATCTCCGAACGCTGCTCGGCGCGGGACTCTTCGAGAACCGTGCGGCGCGAAACCACGATGTTACCGCGACGCTTGTCCATCTTGAGGATTTCGAACGGCTGCGGAACATGCATCAGCGGGGTGACGTCGCGGATCGGACGAATGTCGACTTGCGAGCGCGGCAGGAAGGCAATGGCACCGTCGAGATCGACGGTGWAGCCGCCCTTGACCTGGTTGAAGATGACGCCTTCAACGCGTTCGCCAGCATTGAACTTGACTTCGAGCTTGACCCAGCTCTCTTCGCGGCGAGCCTTTTCGCGCGACAGGACGGCTTCGCCCATCGCATTTTCGATACGCTCGACATAGACCTCGACTTCGTCGCCGACCTTCAGCTGACCGTCCTTGGCCCGGGCACCGAATTCCTTCAGCGCGATGCGGCCTTCGACCTTGAGACCGACATCGACGATCGCCATGTCCTTCTCAATGCCGGTAATGATGCCCTTGGTGACGTAGCCTTCAGCGAGGTCGACCTTGGAAAAGGATTCTTCGAGGAGGGACGCGAAGTCCTCCTTGAGGGAAGTTTGTGCGGACATAAGTTCTCCAAACAGGCGGCAAGACAATTTTGGCCGCCAATGCGCCGGGGGTTAGGGTTGAACACGGACGCTTCCCATGCCGAGCCCCCCGTCCTGGAGGGCTAATCCGGCGCGCGGCGCGGGAGAGCATCCCGTTCGAATGCCGCATCGATGATGGCTTTGGCGGCTTCGAACGCGGCTGATATATCCATTTCGGACGTATCAATCAAGTGAGCATCTTCCGCAGGCCGAAGCGGGCTGTCGGCGCGGCCCATGTCGCGCTCGTCGCGCTTCAGGAGATCTGCCAGAACGGTGCCGAAATCGGCTTCACCGCCGGTGGCGATGATCTCTTCGTAACGGCGTCCGGCGCGGATCGGTGGTGACGCTGTAATGTAGAGCTTCACCTCGGCATCGGGGCAGACGACAGTGCCGATATCGCGGCCGTCGAGTACCGTACCGGGCTGGCGGCGCGAGAATGCGCGCTGCGCCTCGACCAGCGCTTTGCGCACCTTCGGCATGACGGCAATGCGCGAGGCGGCTTCGCCGATCTCATGACCCGAGAGGACCGAGCGATCCAGACCAGCCAATTCCACTGTGCTTGCAATATCTGTGGCAACCTGCTCGTCGTCGAGCGGCAGCTGCCGGTCCAGGAGAGCCTTGGCGACGGCGCGATAGGTGAGCCCAGTGTCGAGATGATGAAAACCATAGGCGTCGGCGATCAGGCGCGAGAGCGTGCCTTTGCCGGCTGCGGCTGGGCCATCTATGGCGATCGTCGTCATTCAATATCCCGTGGTTTTGGAATCAGGGATGGATCTTCGGGCTACACACAAATTTTCATAGGGAAAGGCGGCGTGAATGCCAAGCGATTGTGACAAAAACTTATAGACAGTGCAGCGAATGATCGATTGACGTGGCGCTTGAGCAATAGCCGGCATGAGAATATCGCTTCATCACCTTTCAAAGCCCATTTTCACATAACCACACAGAAGAAAACGACATAAATGGGACATGAAGAAACACAGGCTCCTTATCACACTCATCGCGCTTGTCATCTGGCTGGCAATTTACCGGATCGTCGGACACATGAAACTGGATGGCGTCTCGTCGATGACCGACGTCCTGTCCGACGGGATCTATCCTCCCGTCGTCGTCGCAGTTCTGTTTCTCTTCGCGACGGTTTTGATCTTCAAATGGAATGATGTTGGCCTCAATGCGCCATTCGAAGCGCGCTCCCTGATAGTGCTCTGATTGCCCCTCGCTTTCGTCGTCCTCATCGTCACAGCCGTCTTCATCGTCGGCCCGCCGCCGCGGACGGCGATGATCTTCATTCTGGTCAATACATTTCTGATCGGCCTTTCGGAGGAACTCATGTTCCGCGGAATTCTGTTCCAGGGCCTCCGGTCAAAACTCTCGAGCTGGCCATCGATTATTTTGACGTCGCTGCTGTTCGGCTCGATCCATCTCCTGAACGCGCTATGGCTGGGCAATATCCAGATAGCCCTTCTCCAGGCGTTTGCAGCGGCCTGCACGGGCATGTTGCTGATGGCAATCCGGATCAGGACCAAATCTCTCGATCCGGCGATACTGTTCCATGCGGCCTGGGATTTCGGTCTCTTGTCACTCGTGGCGGCAGTGAAACCCGCAGAGGCGATCAAGCCGGAAATCACCCCCGCTGTTATGGGTGCCGCGGGCGTTTTCGTACTTGTGGTAATCTCCTATTCGGTCTTCCTGTTGCGCAAAGTCGGTCGCACCGAGCAAGCCTGAGCCTCGGACCGTTCGATCTCCGGAACCGCAAGCCGTTAGCCTTGACGCGCAAAATCGATGTCGGCGCGATCGAGGTCGCCTGTCACCGCTGAGCAATCTCAGGCAAGCGTGGCCTGATATTCGCCGATCAGGCCCTCATAGTCCTGCATTTCCGGGAGCGTGGCATAGCTGCGCTGCGCCGGCGTCGTCGCCCAGGGCAGCTTCTCGCTCGTCCAGGTTTCCATATGCGGCATGAACCAGTCGGCATCGTCGAGCATGGTCGGCCGGACATTGACGAAGAAATCGATGCCGTTCGGCCGAGTGAACATCCAGGTCATGCACCAGCCACAGAAATAATGCTTGGCGTCGCCATGCAGGCCGCCGATCACCGGCTCGCCTTCGGTGACCTCGAAGCCGTCGGCGGGAATTGCCGCGCTCAGCGAATAGGCCGACGCGCTCATCTTCTGGCAGCCGGTGCAATGGCAGGCCATGGTCAGGAGCGGTGGTTTGCTGATGCGCAGTTTCACGCGGCCACAGCGGCAGCTGCCGTCAATCGGAAGGTTGAGATGGGGCATATGGATCTCCTTCGCCTGCAGGCTACGAGACGGGTTAGCGTGTGTCAAAGTTCCTTTTTCAGCGCGAGCTCGGCCGCACAACAAAGTGCCTCGCAGACAGAGGCGCAAAGCGTCGGGCTTGCTTGAGGAACTATGAGCCGGCTAAATAGCGCGCCAGCCAGATCGTGTGACCGCCGCAATCCGGATCTTCAGCGCGATAGTCGAGCACGTCGAAACCATTGCCGGCCAGGAGCGACCGATATTCGTCCGGCGCCAGGCTCGCGTGATAGAGCGGCGCGCCTTCGAACGTTCCGATCGCCTCGCCATGCGCCGGCCCGGAGGTGAACATCAGCGCGGCCCCCGGCATGGCATGGGCGGCGAAGACCGGAAACATCCCCCGCTGGTCAGCGAATGTGAGATGGAAGAAGCTATCCCAGGCGATCAAACCAGCGAAGCGGCGGCCGAGAGAGAGGCCGCGCATATCGGCGACATGCCATTGCTGCTCAGGCATGCGGCTTTGGCAGAGCGCGATCATGCTGGCCGAGGAATCCGCGCCGGTCACAGAGTGGCCACAGTTGGCGATGTAACGCGCGATCGGCTCACCCATGCCGCAGCCGATGTCGAGCACGGGGCCTTTTTCCGCCACCTCGGCCAGGAACCGGTCAAGCCACGCTCTTTCGAGAAGGTCCCTGCCACGCAAAACATCATAGCGACCGGCCAGGCGATCATAGAGACCGACAATGTCGTCCGCATCGCTCACCGGCCGTAGTCGCAAATCTCAACCAGGTTACCGTCGGGGTCGCGCATATAGACCGAGCGCATCGAACCCTGCGCGCCCGTTTGCTCGACAGGACCACGCTCGATGGCAATGCCGCGTTCGCCGAGCAGGCGGATCACGTCGTCGAGCGGTCGGTCGGCGACCAGGCAGAAATCTGCGCCGCCCGCCACAGGGCTGCGGGCGCGCGGCAGGATCGGCGCGCCGTCGGCTTCATGCAGATTGAATTTCTGCTCGCCGAAATGGATGGCGATGCGGCCATTGCCGAACACCTGCTTGTGCATGCCGAGCCCGCGGCAATAGAAATCGACCGTCTCGCCGACGTCGCGGACCGTCAGCACGAGATGGTCGAACCCGCGGATCATGCCGGGTCGGCCATGGCGCGCTTGACGCTTTCGAGCATGGACATGCGCTCCATATGATCCTTGATGCGGGGCAGCACGTTGATATCGACGCCATCGCCTTCAAGCCAGCGCGCGATGGTGAAGAGATAGGGATCGGCGATCGTATAGGTTTCGCCCATCACCCATGGCCCTTCGAACATTTCGAATTCGATCAATTCCATGGCCGCGGTCATGGTCTCCGGGACTTTCTGTTTCATGTCATCGAAGGACGCCTGGTCATTGGCCCAGCGCGAGCCGCGGCGGCCATGCGCGTGGTTCACATGCACGGTCGAGGCCATGTAGGAATTGAAGGCCTGCAGTTCGGCAAAGGCGAATGCATCGTCGAGCGGCGCCAGATTGGCATCGGGGAAAGCCTGGGCAATGTAGACGAGGATCGCGGGGGTCTCCGTCAGAATACCGCGCTCGGTGACCAGCGCCGGCACACGGCCCTTCGGATTGATCTTGAGGTAATCGGGACTGCGTTGTTCCTGCCTGGAGAAATCGACGCGCGTGAGCTCATAGTCGGCGCGCGCGTCTTCCAGCGCGATGCGGGAGGCAAGAGCACAGGTTCCGGGAGCGTAGAACAATTTCAGCATGGGTGTTTCCTTGAGGCGACAAGCGAAGCAATACCTCGTTCTAGCCAAAAGCGATGGCGATGTCAGCGTACCTGGATGTGAATGTGATCATCATGCCGGGCGGCACGGCATCCTTGAAAGCGGATCACATCATTCGATATGCCTAGCCGCGCCGGAATATGCGGCTCGATGAAGACTTTTTCGATACCATATTTCCGCCCCGCACTCGACAACCAGGACAGAGCCTCTGTCATCCGCCGGTCTTCCGGATGCCAATCCGGAAACAGCGGCTGGAGAAAGGCGAGGTCCCAGCGGAGCGTGAGCCAGTTTCGGCGGCCCGCACAGGGCTGTGGCGCGTTGGGCAAAGGCTGTTCGAAGGCGAAATAGCCGATGGGTGAACGCGTCTCGCCGTTCCGGAACACGCCCGTTTCGTCCTTGTAGTAAAAGGCGATATCGAGCTTCCGGCCATCGCTGTGGGACAGATGCGGCATCAGCGGAAAGCCGTTGATGAAGGGAAAATTGGCATCGAGTGCCAGCGTCTTCGTGCCGGGAAAGGTCTTCTGCATGTGATCGGCAAGCTCGACTGCGGCAGCTTTCAACTTCGGCGTTACGAAATTGCGATTGAGCATACAGAACATTGGCGAGCGGACGGAGAAGGAGGCGCTGTCTCCGCCGAAGCACGATAGCGGCACCCTGCCGAAGAGCGGTGCGACCTGTTGCGTGATCAGGGTGGCGACAGCATAGAAAAGAACAAAGAGCAGCAATAAAGCGCGACGCGTCTGCCATCCCGACATTGCCCGAACGGCAAGAGCCATCAGCCAGATCACGCCGCCGATCTCGGTCAGCAAGGTGAGAATGAAGACGACGAGACCATGAAGGAAGAGGCGCAAAACCGTGCTCATTCGAAAAACCGAAATGCAACGCGGTCAAGCCATGGTCGTTCGAACAAAGTCTTGCCGCGGGCTCGATCCCAGCCCACGGCACGCATCCCGGAGAAGTCGACAATCTGGCCTGTCACCCCTTTCAAGTGCGCCTCAGCCGATCTTCGCGCCGATACCCTTCATCAGGTCCATGAATTCGGGGAAGCTGGTGGCGATCATGCGGGCATCGTCGACTGTCACCGGATGCTCGGCCGCAAGGCCCATGACGAGGAAGCTCATCGCGATGCGATGGTCTAGATGGGTTTTCACCGCCTCACCTCTGGAATTGCCGAGGCCCTTGCCGCTGGGGATGCCGAGGACCGCGAGCGAGCTCTCGCCCTCCTCGCACTCGACACCGTTGAGCTCCAGGCCACGGGCGACGGCGGCGAGGCGGTCGCTTTCCTTGACGCGCAGCTCTTCGAGGCCGGTCATGATGGTCTTGCCCTCGGCAAAGGAGGCGGCGACGGAGAGGACCGGATATTCGTCGATCATCGACGGCGCCCGTTCCGGCGGAACGCTGACGCCCTTGAGCTCCGAATGACGGACACGCAGGTCTGCCACATCTTCGCCGCCGGCATTGCGGGCATTGAGCACCTCGATATTGGCGCCCATTTCCTGCAGCGTCAGGATGAGGCCGGTGCGGGTCGGGTTCATCAGCACGTTGAGGATGGTGATGTCCGAGCCCGGCACCAGGAGGGCTGCGACCAGCGGGAAGGCAGTCGAGGACGGATCGCCGGGGACATCGATGACCTGACCGGTCAGCTTGCCGCGGCCTTCGAGACGGATGGTGCGGACGCCGTCCTTGTCGGTTTCGACCGAGAGATTGGCGCCGAAGCCAGCCAGCATCTTTTCGGTATGGTCGCGGGTCATCACCGGCTCGATCACCGTGGTGATGCCGGGCGTGTTGAGGCCGGCGAGCAGCACGGCGGACTTGACCTGTGCGGAGGCCATCGGCACGCGATAGGTGATCGGGTTCGGCGTCCTGGGGCCGTGCAGCGTCACCGGCAGCTTGTCACCATTGGCGCTGGTCACCTGCACGCCCATTTCGCGCAGCGGATTGAGCACCCGTCCCATCGGCCGCGACGAGAGCGAGGCGTCGCCGATGAAGGTCGCATCGAAATCATAGACGCCGACCAGGCCCATGGTCAGCCGGCAGCCGGTGCCGGCATTGCCGAAATCAAGCGGTGCTGCGGGCGCCAGCAGCGCACCGTTGCCGGTGCCGTGGATCACCCATGTATCGCCCTGCTTGTCGATCTTCGCGCCCATGGCGCGCATCGCCTTGCCGGTATTGATGACATCCTCGCCTTCGAGCAGGCCGGTGATGCGGGTTTCGCCGGCCGCCAGGCCGCCGAACATGAAGGAGCGGTGCGAGATCGACTTGTCGCCGGGGATGCGGACGGTGCCGCTGAGATTTTCGGATTTGCTGGCGGTTGCCGGCACCGGCGTGCCACTATGCGACATGGGTTCAGCCCTTCATTCGATCTTCATTGCCGTGAGGCAGGGCCGCCCGGCCCGTTTCGCGGGCTGGTTAACATAAAGGTTTTCGCCGGTCACCAGGATATTGCGCGAAAGCTGCGGCACGCCGCAATGCCTGCGAACTTAGGCTTTGACAGGACCGGTCAACATCGCTAATGGCCTTTCTCTAATTTTTTCGTCGGCCGGTTGCCGGCCCGCCGTTCCTAATACATATGGACGGCCATCTACCAAGAGGCATTGACGTGGCAAAATCCGAACTCGGCACCAAGCGCATCGACCCGGACACGGGCAAGAAATTCTACGACTTGAACCGCGACCCGGTCGTCTCGCCCTATACCGGCAAGTCCTATCCGCTGTCTTTCTTCGCTGAATCCTCCATCGCCGCCGTCATGGAGAAGCAGCAGCAGCAGGAGGACGAAGTCGCCGAGGTTGATGCCGAGAACACCGAAGTCGAACTGGTTCCGCTGGAGGAGGCCGACGACGAAGCGGCAGCCGGCGGCGAAGAGATTCCGGATCTCGGCGACGACGAGGTCGATATCGACGATGATGACGACGACACCTTCCTCGAACAGGACGAAGACGACGAGGACGACGACATGGCCGACCTCATCGGCGTCAACGCGGACGAAGACGAAGTTTGATTTTCACTATTTCCGGGCGGGTGCAAAAAAATCCGCCCGGAACGAAATTCCTGCTTGCCATTCCGGAGAAGCAGAAATATACACCCGCCACCGAGGCCGAACCGGCCTTGGTACCATCGCCCCACGGGGCCGGATGGGGCTATAGCTCAGCTGGGAGAGCGCTTGCATGGCATGCAAGAGGTCAGCGGTTCGATCCCGCTTAGCTCCACCAAATTCTTCCCTCGACACGTTGAACGTTCGCCGGCTCGATTGAGTGCTCGCCATTTCAACGCTCTCAGCCCGCTGCATCACATTCCTGACGGGCCACGCACCGGCCGATGGCGTAAGCTGTTGATCTCGATCAACTCGATTGGCCGAAATCGGCGATAGCGTCTGGCATGGAACGCGAGGAGAACCCCATGCCAATCGAAACAGTCTACTTTGTCAGCGGCACTTTTGCCGCATTTGCGGCCTTTGCACTTGCCTTGGCCTATGCCAGCTACACATCAAGTTGATGAGGTTGGCCTCGAAAGCTCCGCCAGGATTTCCCTCAGGGCTTTGACCGCCTTTGTCACTTCGAGCCAGCTGGCAATAGCCTGCTTGTTATCGGCTGGACGGCTCGCGGCTGGATCCTTGGTAAACCTTGTGAATTGGCACTGCGCGCTTGGATGCCCTCAAATCATCTCCACGATGAACCAAAGCAGGAGCAAGCTTGATGATGGCCTCAAATCAGAGCTGTCGCAGCCGAAGCCTTGTCGTTGATGCAGGTCAAAGCAACGAGAGCCTGAGCGTGTCTTGTCTCCCAAATCGACAGGGAGTTCAAAATGAAGAACGTGTTTATCGGTTTTGATCCAAGGGAAGCAGTTGCGTTCCACGTCTGTGCCAACAGCATTATCCGGCATTCGACGCAGCCGGTCGCGATTACGCCTTTAGCCCTCAACAACCTCGATGGCTATGCAGAAGCCCACACCGACGGCAGCAATCRATTCATCTACACACGTTTTCTGGTGCCTCATCTCATGGGATATAAGGGCTGGGCGCTTTTCATTGACGGAGACATGATTTTCCGGCGCGACATTGCCGACTTATGGTCGCGCATCGATGAGAGCAAGGCTCTTATATGCGTCCAGCACGATTACCGGACAAGATCGCCCCGGAAATACCTTGGATCCGAGAACGCGGATTATCCGAGAAAGAACTGGTCAAGTGTGGTCTTATGGAATTGTGGGCATCCGGCAAATGCCGCCGTGACCCCGGACTTCGTCATGAGCGGTACAGGGGCCTCACTTCACCGCTTTACCTGGCTTGACGACAGCCTGATCGGATCGCTGCCAAAAGAATGGAATTGGCTCCCGGACGAGTTCGGGGAAAATCCGGACGCGAGCCTGCTTCATTGGACCCTGGGCACTCCATGTTTTCACGAATATGCAAATGCAAACATGGCTGCCGAGTGGCATCGAGAGAAATTGCTGACGGATTATTGCCTGCAACGAGCCCAATAAGGCATCGGCAGAATGTTGAATGCGATCGATATGAAAATCATCATGGATGTGGATCGCCAACACCTATTCCGATTTTGCCTGGTGCAATTCGTCAGCTTCCGCATCCAGTTCGTTGAGATGTTCCAACATCACTTCGGCAAGTTCGAAGGTCAATCGGACGAGCATCTGTTCTTCGAAGACGACCGGCAGACCTGTCTCGACTTCGCAGACGGTCCAGGTTCCGTCTTCCTCGCCGCGTATGGCGTAGCGCGAAGGCTCGGGCTGCAGCATTCGGACATCGGTGAAGCTCTCCAACATGATGAAATAGGTCCCGACTTTTTGGCTTCTCGTGCGTTGTCCTCAGTGGCCGCAGGATCATAGGAGCGAACCGTGGAGAAAGAGAGCGTATTTCATCGGGTCAGAAAGTACCAGATCGTGCCGGATCGAGATCTGGTGATCGAGATCGTGCCGGGCGAGCGCATGCCGATGGCATCGATTGCCGATCCGCAGACCAGGACCGCCAGCGAATTGATGCCCGTCCCGCAGGCCCTCAAGGTCGTCGCCGACGAAATGTCGCTGGAGCCCTACTATCTCGAAATCGTTGTTGTCGACGAAGACCGGCTCTGGAACGAGAAATGGGGCAGGCTGATCGCCCATCCCTCACGTCTGGATTCGAAATCGGCCTTGTCCTTGTAGAGGCCTAGCCCGTCCAGATCGCGCTCTCGCCGATCCGGACCGGTGCTACGCACTTGGTGTGCGGCGCTGAGACAAGGCAAAAGTCGGGTGGAAAATGAGTCCGCCGCTGTTGCGTTGGAGCTGGATTTCTCCCGGCGCATCCTCCGTGGAAGACGCGCCGGGAGCGCCGCTTACTCGTGAATGATAACGTCGGGCTGGTGTTCCCTGACGATCACGTCAGGCTGCTGCTTCTTGATGATCACCGTCTTCTTGTCGCTGTCATCGATGGCCGCACCGGTGGTCAGGCCAACGGCACCGCCGATGACGGCACCGACCGGGCCACCGACCACTGCGCCCGTTACTGCGCCCCCTGCCATGCCCGTGACTTTGGCGTCACCGGCATAGGCAAACGACGAAAGGGTGGTAAGCGCCAGAACGGCGCCGGCAAAAGCCTTGATCTTCATCTTTCGAACTCCTTTTTGCATCTGTTCGATGCCCGGCTAACGCATGCGTCGTCCGCGAGGTTCCGATAAAATTTCCGGGAAAGGTTCGCAGCTGCGGGAAAAATTGCCAGGCTTTCCAGTCGCAATTGCCGGGCCTCTCCGGGCCTTGGGATTTTCGGCTGCCAATTCAGAAGTGCTTGGAAAACCGCTTGAATTCGCCTCTCGGCGCCGCACTTTTCCGCGCCGGAGGAATATGCCTGCGCGCTGTGCGTTCGTTGATGCCGAGCAGAAGCGCGATTTTGTCGGAGGTCCTGCCGCGCGCCCACTGAGATCGGCAACCAGGAAACAATGAAGGCGTCCGGTGGTGCGGACGCCTTCATTGTATGCCCGACGCGGCGACGCCGCATGGCGAACAGGATCAGGCCTTGTCGATCGCCTTTTTCAGGCCATCCTTGGCCTTGCCGGCAGCCGACTGGACCTTGCCCTTGAGCTCCTGGCCTGCGCCTTCGGCTTCCATCTTCGGGCTGTCGGTCGCGCGGCCAACGGCCTGTTTGCCTTTGCCGACGGCCTGGTTGGTTGCACCCTTCACACGATCTGCTGTCGCACCCATGAAAATCTCCCTGGTGTTGTGCCCGCGACCCTCGCGGGCGTGCGGTTAGTCAACGGGAGAGCAATGTAAAGGTTCCGTGACGGGCGGGCACCTCAGAGATTGGCGTCAAATCCGCCCGAACGTGTCCTCCAGGCGGACGATGTCGTCTTCGCCGAGATAGGAGCCGGTCTGCACTTCGACGAGTTCCAGCAGGATCTTGCCTGGGTTGGAAAGACGGTGGATCGCGCCCTGCGGGATATAAATCGACTCGTTTTCCGTCAGCATCTGCTTGTCGTCGCCGATCTGCACCTGGGCGGTGCCGCGCACGACGATCCAATGTTCGGAACGGTGATAGTGGCGCTGCAGCGACAGCTGCTTGCCCGGCTTGACGAACAGCCGCTTCACCTGGAAGCGCTCGCCCATCAGTACCGAGGAGAAGCCGCCCCAGGGGCGGTAGCTCGTCCGATGCTCCTCGGTCAGCTTGGCGGTTTTGGGGCTCTTCATCAGATCCTTGACGACGCGGCCGACATCCTGCGCTTCCGTCAGACGGCCGACATAGACGGCGTCCTCGGAGACGATGACCACTGCGTCCTCGACGCCGTTGACCGCGACATGCGCGCCCTCGGAAAGGACGAAGGAGTTTTTCGAATTATAGAGGTTGACCGGCCCGCGCGTGACATTGCCGTCGGCATCGCATTCGCTTTCCTTCCAGACCGCGTCCCAGGCGCCCAGGTCGGACCATTGGATCGGCGAGGGCACGACCGAAGCCAGCGTGGTTTTTTCGAAAATGGCATAATCGACCGATATATCCGGCGACTGGGAAAACTCCTTCTCGCCAAGGCGGGTGAAATCGAGGTCGGACTTGGCCACAGCGACGGCGGCCTCGGCGGCATCGAGAACCGCCGGCGCGAGCGTGCGGCATTCGGACAGAAAGACCTCCGAATCGAACAGGAACATGCCGGAATTCCAGTAGTAATTGCCCTGTGCGATCATCTCGCGGGCACGCTCCTCGTTCGGTTTCTCGACGAAACGCTTGACATGGTGGGCACCGCTCGGCTCGGCCTCGCCGGCCTCGACATAGCCGAAGCCGGTCGACGGCGCGGTCGGTGTGATGCCGAAGGTCGCGAGCCGCCCTGCCCTTGCCGCTGCGGCGGCCGTGTCGATCGCTTTGACATAAGCGGCATCGACACGAATATTGTGGTCGGAGGCGAGCACATGGATCAGGCGCGGCTCCTCCTTGGCGGCGATCAGCGATGCGGCGGCAATTGCCGCTGCGGTGTTGCGGGCAATCGGCTCCAGAACGACGGCCGCGAGTTCGATGCCAGCCTCCTGTGCCTGTTCGGCGACCAGGAAGCGATATTCCGAATTGGTGACCACGATCGGCTTGTCGTAGCGGCTGGGATCATCGAGCCGCTTCAGCGTCAGCTGGAACAGGCTGAGATCGCCGGTCAGTTCAAGGAACTGCTTGGGTCGGGCGCTGCGCGACATCGGCCAGAGCCGCGTACCCTTGCCGCCGGCGAGAATGACCGGGACGATGAGGCTGTTCGTCATTTGCTGTTCTCCAAAATACCTGACCTGACCGGCGGCCCAGGCGCGAAACCGGAGCCGCCACATGCAAATCCGCGTATCGCGATTGCCGGGTGCGATCAATGCCTATTCGATAGCCGACAAGCTTCACGATACAATGCGTTGCTATCGTGACTGCAATCATGGTTAAGCCCGGCTCAAGGTGCTGCCGGAGATTTGGCGACAAACGGCCTGAATTCCTGCAAAACTCCGCCCCACCGGGTGATTCGCGATAGTGGGAAGGGCGGCATGGAGCGGCTTGCGGCGTATGTGACGCTGAGTTCGGGCTGGAAACGGCTTTTGATCGCCTTGCTCAGCGGCGCCTTCGCCGCCCTGATGCTGCCGCCGTTCGGCATTTTTGTCGTGGGCTTCATCTCCTTTTCGATCCTCGTCTGGCTGCTCGATGGCGCTTCGGGCGATCCGGACCGCATGGTTCTCGCCCGCATGCTGCCTGCTTTCGTCACCGGCTGGGCTTTCGGGCTGGGCTATTTCGTCGCAGGACTATGGTGGACCGGCAGTTCGCTCCTCGTCGAAGCCGACGAATTCGCCTGGGCGCTGCCGCTGGCTGTGCTTGGCCTGCCGGCCGTTCTGGCAATCTATTACGGTCTGGCGGCTGCCCTTGCCCGCCTGTTCTGGGTCGATGGTTATGGCCGCATCCTGGCACTGGCCGCGGCGTTCGGGCTGGTCGAATGGCTGCGCGGCATGCTGCTGACCGGCTTTCCCTGGAATGTGATCGGCCAGGGCATGATGCCCTTTCCGCTGATGATGCAGTCGCTGGCCGTGGTCGGCAGCCACTCGATGAACATGCTCGCGGTGCTGGTTTTCGCCACGCCCGCATTGATCGCGACCGGCCGCGGCGCCGGCATCGGGATGACGATCGCGGTTCTCCTGTTCGGCGCCCATCTCGGTTACGGCTTTTATGCGCTCAATATCGCCGAGCCGGCGAAGGCGCCCGAACATCCCCATATCGTCCGCCTTGTCCAGCCGGTGATCGACCAGTCGGCCAAGCTCGACGACAGCCAGCGTATCGCCATTTTCGAGGAGCATCTTACGCTGACCAAGGCTGCGGCCGCCAAGGACAGCCGTCGTCCCGACTATATCGTCTGGCCGGAAACCTCGATCCCCTTCATCCTGACGCAGAACCCCGATGCGTTGGTCAGGATCGCCGATGTGCTCGAGGACGGTCAGATCATGATCGCCGGCGCCGTCCGCATGGAAAATGACGGAGCAACGCAGGCGCCGCGCTATTACAATTCCGTCTATGTCATCGATTCCCAGGGACAGATCATCGGCGCCGCCGACAAGGTGCATCTCGTGCCGTTTGGCGAATATCTGCCGCTGGAAAATTTCTGGAACAGGATCGGCCTGAAATCGATCGCGGCCCAGATCCCGGGTGGCTATAGCGCCGCGGCGCAGCATCAGCTTCTGGTCATGCCCGACGGCACCAAACTTCTGCCGCTCGTCTGCTATGAGGTCATCTTCCCGGATGAAACGGCTGAAATTGCGGAAAAAGCCGACGCCATCGTCAATATCACCAATGACGGCTGGTTCGGCTATACGCCGGGGCCATGGCAGCACTTCTTTCAGGCGCGGCTGCGCGCCGTCGAGACGGGCCTGCCAGTGATTCGCAACTCGAATAGCGGCATTTCCGCCGTTATCGATGCCCGCGGCCAAATCGTTTTAGGGCTGAACTTTCAGGCGAAAGGTTACATCGATGTGCCTTTGCCGGGCAAAATTGTTCCGATTTCGGACAGCGCAAGCAGGACACTGTACTTCGGGTTGTTGGAAGCTTTGGCGCTATTGATTGCATTTTTTGCGCGCATGAGTTTTATATTTAATACGAATTGACCAAAAACCCCTAAAAATGCATAGTGATTTTGCGAACCGTCCGCGCGGGAGTGAAACAGCGCTGTATGGCGTCATGCAACGCTGCGTTTGCGATCTTCAACGATCCGAACACAGGCTCGCGCGGTCCCTATCAACAGGAAACGAAAATGATCGAAAACAAGAAAAAACCGAACCCCATCGACATCCACGTGGGCAGTCGGATCCGCCTTCGCCGTACTATGCTTGGAATGAGCCAGGAAAAGCTTGGGGAAGCCCTTGGCATCACATTCCAGCAGATTCAGAAGTACGAGAAGGGTACGAACCGCGTTGGTGCGAGCCGCCTGCAGGCGATCTCTACTATTCTCAACGTGCCTGTTTCCTTCTTCTTCGAGGACGCGCCCGACGGCAACCCTGCCAACACGCCTGCTGGCATGGCCGAAGCCTCCTCTTCCAACTATGTCGTGGATTTCCTGTCGTCTTCCGAAGGCTTGCAGCTCAATCGCGCCTTCGTCAAGATCAACGACCAGAAGGTCCGCCGTAAGATCGTCGATCTCGTCAAGGCGCTCGCCGCCGACGCCGAGGCCGAATAACCCGCCTCATCGCAGCGATTGCGAGCCCTGTGGCAACGGGCTCGCAACCGGGCAGCTGACGCCGCCTATTTCTTTACGAGATCCGGCAATTCCTTCAGGAAATCGCTTCCGAGCAACAGGCTCGGGAGACTGTTGGATTCTTTGTGCCGATGCGCAGCCGCGCGAAGACAATTTCCCAATTGCCCTTTTTACCCCCAGCCGACAAACCAGGCGAGCGGTCGCGTGCGATCGATATTGCCCTGGCATCCCGAGGGCAGCTGGCGCCATCGTGCAGCCATTTCCCGCAAATATCTCCAACGGCAGCTGTCAGCTCACGCGGCTCAAGCTCCGCGTACCGACACCGGCGATGAAGGCGCTTGCCAATTGGATGTCTGAAGTGGCCAAAAAGCCGCATTTTTTGCAGGAAATCGGCGCATATAAGGATATATTTATGTCTTTCTGCGCTTGTCTTTTGACGACGAACTCACTAGACATGCGTCGGTCTTTTCATTGAGGGGAATTCCCGAATGCGTTCCAGCTATCTTTTCACCAGCGAATCGGTTTCGGAAGGTCATCCGGACAAGGTTTGCGACCGTATCTCCGATGAAATCGTCGATCTGGTCTACCGCGAAGCGGCGAAGACGGGTGTCGATCCCTGGACGGTCCGCATCGCCTGCGAGACGCTTGCCACCACCAATCGTGTCGTTATTGCCGGTGAAGTGCGCGTCCCCGACACGCTACTCAAGAAGGACAAGGGCGGCGCGGTCATGCATGACGCGGCCGGCCATCCGCTGATCAACCCCTCGAAGTTCAAATCCGCGGCGCGTAAGGCCATTCGCGACATCGGCTACGAACAGTCCGGCTTCCATTGGAAGACCGCCAAGATCGACGTGCTCCTGCATCCGCAGTCCGCCGACATCGCCCAGGGCGTCGACAACGCCTCCGACCAGCAGGGCGAAGAAGGCGCGGGCGACCAGGGCATCATGTTCGGTTATGCCTGCAACGAGACGCCCGACCTGATGCCGGCTCCGATCTACTATGCGCATCGCATCCTGCAACTGCTCTCCGAAGCCCGCCGCAAGGGCGAAGGCGATGCCGGCAAGCTCGGCCCTGACGCCAAGAGCCAGGTCACCGTCCGCTATGCCGACGGCAAGCCGGCCGAGGTCACCTCGATCGTGCTGTCGACCCAGCATCTCGATGCGAACTGGGATTCGCAGAAGGTCCGCTCGGTCGTCGAGCCCTATATCCGCCAGGCCCTCGGCGACCTGCCGATCGCCAAGGACGCCAACTGGTACATCAACCCGACCGGCAAGTTCGTCATCGGTGGTCCGGACGGCGACGCCGGCCTGACCGGCCGCAAGATCATCGTCGACACGTATGGCGGTGCTGCCCCGCATGGCGGCGGTGCGTTCTCCGGCAAGGACACGACCAAGGTCGACCGTTCGGCAGCCTATGTCGCCCGCTACCTTGCCAAGAACGTCGTGGCGGCCGGCCTTGCCGAGAAGTGCACGATCCAGCTTTCCTACGCCATCGGCGTCGCCCAGCCGCTGTCGATCTATGTCGATCTGCACGGCACCGGCAAGAAGGTCACCGAGGACCAGGTCGAGGCGGCGATCCGCAAGGTGATCGACCTGTCGCCGTCGGGCATCCGCCGGCACCTCAACCTCAACAAGCCGATCTATGCCAAGACGTCGTCCTACGGCCATTTCGGCCGCAAGGCCGGCCGCGACGGCTCGTTCTCCTGGGAAAAGGTCGACCTCGTCAAGTCGCTCAAGGAAGCGCTGGCGGCGTGAGCCAGGACGACGAACATTCTGAAGACAATCTCGGTGGAGTGCGGAAATCGCGCTCCACCGAAGCGTTTTTCGGTCGTCGCAAAGGCAAGGCGCTGCGCGAACATCAGTCGAAGCTGATGGGCGAGGGGCTTGCCGGGCTGAGGCTCGATCTCAGGAACCCGGCGCCATCCGATCTCGCCTCGCTCTACCCGGTGCCTGTCGACACGATCCGGTTGGAAATCGGCTTTGGCGGCGGCGAACATCTGGTGCACCGCGCGACCGGATCGCCCTCGACCGGCTTTATCGGCGTCGAGCCCTTCGTCAATTCCATGGCAAAGCTGCTGGGGAAGGTCGAAGCGCTCGACCTGAAAAATATCCGCGTCCATGATGATGATGCGACAGTGGTGCTAGACTGGCTGCCGGAGGCATCGGTGGATCAGATCGACCTGCTCTATCCCGATCCCTGGCCGAAGAAGCGGCACTGGAAGCGACGGTTCGTCTCGGATGTCAACCTCAAGCGCTTCCATCGGGTGCTGAAGTCTGGTGGCCTGTTCTGCTTCGCTTCCGACATCGACACCTATGTCAACTGGACGCTGCAGCATGTCGATCGTCATGGCGGATTTGAATGGGTGGCGAAGAACGCCAGCGATTGGCTGGCGCCCTATCCGGATTGGCCGAGCACGCGCTATGAGGCAAAGGCCCGGCGCGAGGGGCGTTCCTCCGCCTACCTGACGTTCAGGAAGCGGTGAATCTCGGTCTGCCACATCAGCCGGGGAATATCGTTTCCAGGAAGTCCAGAATTGCCTTGGTAAATTCGTCTGGCCTCTGCACCGGCGCGAAATGGCTGACGTCCTTCAGGAGCTTGAACTTCGCGCCGGCAATGGCCCCCGCAAGATATTCGGCATGCTCGTGCCGGATAAATTCGTCCCGCTCGGCCTGCACGACCGTCACCGGCACACGGATTTCCGCCAGATCAGCTGCCGAATAGTTCGGCTGGGTGCTCTGCATCGCGCCGACGGCCTGCATCATCGCATCGAAACCGTCCGGCGTGGGCGACAAAGCCGCATAGTCCTGTTTGTGACGGGAGAGACAGCGACCGATCAGCGGGGTCATTTCGAACGGCAGCGTGCCTGAATTGTCCATGTTGCAGGCGAAATAGAAGACGCCAGCAATGCGACCCGGATGCCTGTGGGCAAGGACGAGACCGGTGCAGGCCCCGTCGCTCCAGCCAACAATCGCGGCCGATCGCACCTGCAAGGCGTCCATCACTGCCAAGACATCGTCGCCCATCAAAACGTAGGAATAGGGCCGGTTATCACGCGTGCTTCTGCCGTGGCCGCGGCTGTCGATCAGGATGGTGTTGTAACCGGCCTCGATCAGAGACGTGACTTGGTAGCCCCRGTTGCCGGCATTACCATTACCCCCGTGCAGCAGGATGACGGCCGGGCCGGTGCCGAAGGATATATACCAGATCCGCGCGCCTTCACGCTCGACATAGCCGTGCAGCCCGCCATGTGGCAGCGGCGTCGGGCCGGATTTTTCAAAGATTTCAAGATCGTCGTCGCGAAATGCCATGGAAGCCGATCCCCCGATGTTATCGCGC
The DNA here is from genome assembly GCF_056403475.1 of Rhizobium sp. P2_G9. Classification (NCBI taxonomy): domain Bacteria; kingdom Pseudomonadati; phylum Pseudomonadota; class Alphaproteobacteria; order Hyphomicrobiales; family Rhizobiaceae; genus Rhizobium; species Rhizobium sp. P2_G9. Next base: position 21,669 of record NZ_JBFUFK010000005.1, read on the forward strand.
CTTGGTCATCTGAGGCCGGAGCGCAACGGCAGCATATGCCTTCCCTATCTGATTTTCGGGGAGGCAGCGACACTACCGTCAATGGCTTTGCAAGATCGCTGCTGTTTCYAGGCAATCAAAACAGGCAAACACATAGATCATGCCGCAGTCCGCCAGCATGACGTCATCGCTGACCGAATCAAGTTGCGCATAGAAAGTCATTTTGCTGCGGCAAAGCGGGCAGACAGGTGTCTCATCGCCCTGGATGAAGTCAGGCTCTCCGCCGAGCTTGCTTCTTTCGCCGATATCACCACCCGCCCATTCGAATCCGGGCAGGCTGGCGGCCTCTTCGTTCAACGGCACGAGCTGCAGCTTGAATGGCGGTATTCTGCGCATCTGCTGCAGCCTTTTCGGAACGGCCGAGACTTCCGTGCGTTCCGCCCGAACAGAAGCCAGATGGCAATGCGCTTAATGCAGCGCTACCGTCGTCAGATCGTCCTCGGCGGCCTTGAAATAGGTCGACGAGCGGTTGTCGGTCAGCAGAATCGGGGTGCCATCGGCGCCGAACAGGGCCCAGAGGTCAATACCCGGATTGAGCGCCGGCGCTTCAGGGAACACGCGCGAAACGTCCTCGGAACGCATCTTGCGGATATAGCCGAGCTTGCCGGCTCCCAGATGCTCGAATTCGTTGCGGGTCAAACGGTCGAGACTAGCTCTCGCGGTCATGTCATGCCTCCTACTTCATTTCGGTAGACGCACGGGGGATCTCCCCGCTTCGTTACTCTGAAACGGAAATGTTAATTTTTCTCACCATCTTCTCTGGCTCGGGCCGAATGAGATCGACAGACAGCAATCCGTTCTTGAGGATTGCGCCGGTCACCTTCATCCCGTCGGCCAGCACGAAGCAGCGTTGGAATTGGCGTGAGGCAATGCCGCGGTGAAGATATTCCCTTTCGCCCTGGTCGGACTGGCGGCCGCGGATGAGGAGCTGGTTTTCTTCCGTGGTGACATCGAGGTCTTCATCGGCAAAACCGGCAACCGCAAGCGTGATCCTGAGCCGCTCGGGTTCTCCGAGCTCAGGTTCGGCCTTCAGCCTTTCGATATTGTAGGGCGGATAACCATCGTTGCTCTTGGCAAGGCGCTCCAGCGTCTTTTCCATCGCATCGAAGCCCAGCAGAAGCGGGCTGGCAAAGGGCGTAACTCGGGTCATCTCAATCCATGTCCTTGGCTGCAAGCGACAATCACCGAGCCTTCATAAGGAAGCACTCCGGTTCCCCGTATATGGTGCGAATGCGAAAGACTTGCAAGACGCTTGCGCATGCCGCAGCGCCAGACCATAGTCGCCGGCAATTTGGCGACAAGGCATTAGAATCAGACGAGGTTTTCAAGACATGGCTGTGCTGCGAAAGATCATCATCGACACCGATCCCGGCCAGGACGACGCCGCTGCGATCATGCTGGCGCTTGGTTCGCCGGAAGAGCTCGATGTACTGGGGATCACGACGCTGGCCGGCAATGTCTCAGTGCAGCGCACATCGACCAATGCCCGCATCGTCTGCGAGTTCGCCGGGCGGCCGGATGTCAAAGTGTTTGCCGGGACCGACCGGCCACTGAAGCGCAGTCCGGTCTCGGCCGAACACGTCCATGGCCAGACCGGCCTCGATGGCCCGGAACTGTTCGAGCCGACCATGCCGCTGCAGGCCCAGAACGGCGTGGATTTCATCATCGAAACGCTGCGTCGCGAGCCCGCGGGAACAGTGACGCTCTGCACCCTCGGCCCGCTGACCAATGTCGCGACTGCGCTGATGCGCGCGCCCGACATTGCCGGCCGCATCCAGCAAATCGTGATGATGGGCGGGGCCTATTTCGAGGTCGGTAACATAACGCCCGCGGCTGAATTCAACATCTATGTCGATCCGGAAGCCGCCGAGATCGTCTTCAAGTGCGGCGCGCCTCTGGTGATGATCCCGCTCGACCTGACGCATAAGGTGCTGACACTGAAATCCCGCATCGAGAAGATCCGCGCCATCGGCAGCCGTGCAGCGGTGGCGCTGGCGCAGATGCTCGATTTCTTCGAGCGCTTCGACATCGAGAAATACGGCTCCGATGGCGGGCCGCTACACGACCCGACAGTCATCGCCTACCTGCTGAAGCCGGACCTGTTCGCCGGACGCGACTGCAATGTCGAGATCGAGGTGAATTCCGAACTGACGCTGGGCATGACCGTCGTCGACTGGTGGCGCGTCACCGACCGGCCGAAGAATGCACTCGTGCTCAGGGACATCGATGCGCAGGGGTTCTTCGACCTGCTGACGGAACGTGTGGCTCGGCTGTAATGCAGCCGGACGAGCAGAGCCTGAGGATCGCCTGGCGCAATAGTTAAGCTGTGACTGGAAAAGCTTGAGGGCGCCGCCCCCGGGGAGCGGGCGGCGCAACTCGGATCAGGCCCGCATACGGCCAGCCATGGCCCGCAGGTGATGCGTGCCAACCGGCTCGGAGGTCCGGAAGCGGCCAACGAGCGTGCGCAGGTTCGTCGCCTCGTCGCTGAGCGACATCGAAGCCGCGGTGGTCTCCTCGACCATGGCTGCATTCTGCTGGGTGACCTGGTCCATGTGATGCATGGCCGAGTTCATCTCGCGCAGACCAGTGGCCTGTTCGTTGGCCGAGACCGAGATCATCCGGATCAGTCCATTGATCTGCATGACCTGCGAGGCGATCGCCTGCAGCGTCTCGCCGGTCTGGGCGACGAGGCTGACGCCGTCGTCGACCTGCGCTTCGGACGTGCTGATCAGCGCCTTGATCTCCTTGGCGGCAGTGGCAGAGCGCTGGGCGAGTTCGCGCACTTCCTGGGCAACGACCGCAAAACCCTTGCCAGCCTCGCCAGCGCGGGCGGCTTCGACACCGGCGTTGAGCGCCAGCAGATTGGTCTGGAAGGCGATTTCGTCGATCACGCTGATAATGTTGGTGATCTGGCCCGAGGATTTTTCGATGCCCTGCATCGCCTGGATGGCGCGCTGGACGATATTGCCGGATTTCTCCGCGTCATCGCTGGCGCTCTGCACGGCATTGGCTGCCGTCTTGGCATTCTCGGCGCTCGAATGCACCTGCTCAGTGAGCTCGTTGAGCGCAGCCGCCGTCTCTTCGAGCTGGGCCGCCTGCTGTTCCGTGCGCTTGGAGAGATCGTTGGCGCTGGCACTGATTTCGCCGGTGCCGTTGCCGATGGCGACGACGGCAGAGTTGACCATGCGGACGGTCTCTTCGAGGCTTTCGAGCGCGCTGTTGAAATTGCTCTTCAGGCTGCGATATTCGCCCGGGAAATCCGCGTCGATGCGGAAGGCGAGATCGCCGCTCGACAGTTTTTCCAGCGCGCGGCCAACTTCGGCGACGATGAACTGCTGGGTGCGGACGCCTTCGGCGCGTTCGCTTTCGTTCTGCTGACGCTCGGACTCGCTCGCCTGGCGGGCACGGCCGGCCTCTTGCTCGATGCGCACGGAGTCGGCGAGCTTGTGGCGGAAACCTTCCAGCGCGCGCGCCACGGCGCCGGTTTCGTCCCGGTTGGCCTGGCCGGAGACGACGGCGTCATAGTCGCCCGAGCTCAGCTTGCCGACATCGGCAATCAGCGCTTCGATCGGCTTCTGCACGAACTTGCGGGCCGCCAACCACAGGCCGCCGAGCACCGCGACGAGCAGAACCAGACCGGCGACGACCATCATCATCGTCTGGTCCTGCACCGGACCGGCCAGCGCCGCCTCGGGAACATCGATCAACAGGACCCAGCTGACATTGAGATCGGGTAGCTTGAACGGGTAGACGAGGCGGCTGAAGGCTTCGCCATTGGCGTTCTTGAGGTCGGGAATGGAAAGCGCCTGGCCGCTGTCGAGCGTTTCCTTGATCTTGCCGGGCTCGGCGCCATCATAGGCCTTCATCATCTGGCCAGCGGTCGGGCCGACCAGCCATTTGCCGTCCTGCGACAACAACATCACTTTGCCGGTGCCGAACGGGGTCAGCGTCGAAAGGCTCTTGGCAAGCATGGTCAGCGACACGTCCACGCCGGTGACACCGACGAGCTTGCCCTTCTCGATCACCGGATAGCTGATCGAGCTCATTGCCACCTTGCCGTCGCGCACATTGGCCTCATAAGGCTTGGTGATCGAGCCCTTCAGCGCATTTGCGGATGTCGCATACCATTCGGCGCCGTAATCCTCATCGAAGGTGCTGAAGGTCGCCTCATCGTTCTCGCCCTTCGTCCAGTAGGGATCGAAGATGCCCTTCTTGTTGCCGCCGAGCTCCAACTTGTTTTTCGCCGTGTCCTGCAGCGTATCGAAAGCCTTCGGCGCTTCGGCGAACCAGGAGCCGAAAGCCGACGGCTGCTGTTCGAGATTGGTCTTGAGGACGGCGATGACCGCCTTGCGGTCGAGATTGCCCATTTCGTGGCCGTGGGAAATGACGCCCGCCATCGTGCGGGCCGCGCTGGCAAGCGCGCCGACATCCGCCGCCACCGAGGAGGCAATCGATTTGGCTTCGGTTTCCGCCTGGGCCGAGATCAGAGACTGCACGCGGTCGCGCGTCTGCGAGATCTGGAAAAAGCTGGAGCCGAGCAGAAGAATGGCGACCGTGCTGCCGGTGACAAGCAGCAGTTTCGTGGCCAGGGATTTCGGAGCAAGCATGCGCATAAAAGCCTCAGAGAGAGTGAGTGGCGACAATCACCGGCCGCCGACATGTCTCGCGGCCGATGCCGGGATCCGGCATTGCCCTCTGATTATCTGCAAAACGTTAAATTAGCGGAAAACCGTATACGAACAATTAGCCCTGATTCGGCCGTTTTGACGCAGTTCTCCAGCGACTTGCCGCAATGCAGCAAGCGGCCCTACAGACGCCCCTCGACTTCGTGCGCTACCGGGATCGACGGCTGCGCACCGGCCTTCGTGCAGGCAAGCGAGCCGGCGACAGCCGCGCGCCGCAGCGCGGTCTCGAACTTCAGGCCGCGATCGAGCCCGGCGGCGAAATAGCCGCAGAACGTATCCCCTGCCCCGACCGTGTCGACCGGCTCGATCTCCAGCCCCTTGGCCCGAACGATCTTGCCCTCGCGCGCCGCCACGACACCGTCCGCGCCGAGCGTGACTATGATGGTCTGGCGATGGTCCTTGTTGATCCTCAGCATCTCGGCTTCCCGTGCCTCGTCGCTGAGCCCGCTGCGGCCGGCAAACAGCTCAAACTCGGTCTCGTTGGCGATGACGATGGTGGCGAGTTGCGCCAGACGCCGGGCATCCGGCGTGATCGGGGCGATGTTGACGACCGTGGTCACGCCCTTTTCCCGTGCCGCCAACAGGCCTGCCTCGATCGCTGCCGGCGGAATCTCCATCTGCAGCATCAGGATGTCGTTGCGGTTCATCGCTGCCACCGCCGCCTTCGCATCCTCGGTGGTGACCGTGCCGTTGGCGCCGGGAACGATGGCGATGACGTTCTCGCCATCGCCGCCGACGAAGATCAGCGCCACGCCGGTGGCCGTGGAGGCGGATTTGACCCGGTCGAGGCTGACGCCGTCATAGCGGAGATAGGTCAGCGCCGGCACGGCAAACTCGTCCTCGCCGCATGCGCCGGCCATCGCGACTTCAGCGCCGGCACGGCGCGCTGCGAGCGCCTGGTTGGCACCCTTGCCGCCGGGTGCTGTGACGAAATTGCTGCCGGCAACCGTTTCGCCCGGCTTGGGCAACCGCGACACGGTGGCGATGAGGTCCATATTGATGGAGCCGAGAACGGTGATCATGGCAAGGTCCTGAAATTTCTCCCATGCGCATCTCGCAGGGAATCTCAGTCTTCGTCAACCACCCTCAGCTTCAACTGCCCGGTCCGGCTCTCGACGGAACGGCCGGCGGTGGCCTGAGCCCCGATCGGTTCACTCGCCTCGAACTCCATGGCTTCGATCTTCTCGCCGCGTTTCACCAGCTTGTCGGACGAAGTGACGATCTGCTCGACATCCTTTTGCGCGGCGAGGAAATGCGATTGCAGCTTGCGCACGCGGTCGTCGAGCCTGCCAAGGTCCTCCATCAGCCGGATCACCTCGCCCTGGATCAAATGTGCCTGCTCGCGCATGCGTTGATCCTTAAGGACCGACTGGATCACCTGGATGGAGAGCATCAACAGCGAGGGCGAGACGATCACCACCCGCGCCTTATGCGCCCGCTGCACGATCACCTCGAAATTCTCGTGGATTTCGGCGAAGATCGATTCCGACGGCACGAACATGAAGGCGGTGTCCTGCGTCTCGCCGCGGATCAGATATTTTTCGGAAATGTCCCGGATGTGGACGTCCATGTCGCGGCGGAACTGCTGGCCGGCCGCCTTGATCGCTTCAGGCCCACCGTCGCGGATCGCATTCCAGGCTTCGAGCGGGAATTTGGCGTCGATGACCAGCGACGGCTGGCCATTGGGCATTTTGACGAGACAATCGGGGCGCACACCGTTGGAAAGCGTCGCCTGGAATTCGTAGGCGCCCATCGGCAGGCCGTCGGCGACGATGGTCTCCATACGCGACTGGCCAAAGGCGCCGCGTGTCTGCTTGTTGGACAGGATCGCCTGCAGGCCGACGACATCCTTGGCCAAGGCCTGGATATTGTTCTGCGCCGTGTCGATGACCGCCAGTCGCTCCTGCAGATGACGCAGATTTTCATGCGTCGACCGTGTCTGTTCGGTCATGGTCTGACCGAGGCGATGCGTCATGCCGTCGATGCGCTGGTTGATCGCCTGGTTGAATTCATTCTGGCGCCTGCCAAAAACATCGGTCATCGCCGCAATGCGGCCCTGCATCTCGCTCTGCGCCCGAAGGATTTCAGCCAGGCGCGCTTCGGCTTCGACTGCGCGGAACCGTACTTCCTCGCCCTCCAGTTCTGCCCTGCGGCTGGCTGAGCGCCATGCGAAAAACAGAGCCAGCAGAACGAGCAGGATGACAAGCGCGCCGCCGGACAGCATCATGCCCAGCGTCACAGGGATGTTGGCGATCGTCATGAGAGGCGTGTTCATCAGAGCACTTTGCGTTGTCATGGGCAAACCATAGCAGATTCGCACGCAGACAACAGATCAAAACGAGAACATAGCCCTGTGTAGCCGGTTACAGATATATTGCAAGAGTTTTCGGCCTGTAATAAGGAGGGGATATGACCATCAGACCATTGATCATTCTTCCCGACCCTGTCCTGCGCCAGGTCTCGACCAAGATCGAGCAGGTGAACGACGATATTCGCAGCCTCGCCGACGACATGCTGGCGACCATGTATGACGCGCCCGGCATCGGGCTGGCCGCCATTCAGGTTGGCGTGCCGAAGCGCATGCTGGTCATCGATCTTTCCAAGGAAGGCGAGGACAAGAAGCCGCAGATTTTCATCAATCCGGAGATTTTGGCGGTTTCGGACGACCGCTCGATCTATGAGGAAGGCTGCCTGTCCATTCCGGATTACTACGCCGAAGTGGAACGGCCGGCGAGAATCAGCGTCAAGCATATCGACCTCCAGGGCAAAGAGCAGATGGTCGACGCCGAGGGCGTGCTCGCCACCTGCCTGCAACACGAGATCGACCATCTGAACGGCGTCCTGTTCATCGACCATATTTCCCGGCTGAAGCGCGAAATGGTGATCCGCAAATTCACCAAGGCCGCCAAGATGCGGGCGTGAGCCCGGGTTCATTGATTCCGGAGCGGCAACACACTATGATATCAGTGATATCATAGGAGGCGCACCTTGAGTGATCTTCTGATCCGGAATGTTTCTGAAGGCTTGAAAAAAGATCTTCAAGCACTTGCGAAGGCCAGCGGGCGGAGTCTTTCCGAGGAGACAAAACATATTCTTAGGAAAGGCCTGGCCGTGGAGAAAGAGAACAGATCCCCGATCGATGACGACCCCTATATGCAATTCCGGCGAACTTTTGCCGATGCCTTGCTCGGCGATGACGAACATCAGGAGATGATGGATGCGATCGATGCCTGGAGGGAAGAATCCAGGTCACCGGGACCCGAAGACTTCGAATGATCGTTCTTGACACCAATGTCGCTTCCGAGTTGATCAAGGCGGCTATAGACCCTGCGGTCCTTGGCTGGCTGAGACGTGGCGATCAGTTAGAGCATTTTCTAACGGCGACCAGCGTGATGGAAATGTGGTTCGGCGCCGAGCGGATTTTCCTGCGTAATAGGTCGTCGCGCTTGCTGGATGCAACCGAGTCTCTAATCAGCAAACGTTTTGTGGCCAGGATTTTGCCGCTTGGTCCGGAAGCGGCAGCTCTAGCCGGTCGAATACGGGCAGGTCGAGAAAATGTCGGGCGCGGAATATCCGTTCAGGACGCCCAGATCGCCGCTATCTGCCTCTTCCACGGCGCGACGCTCGCCACGCGCAATGTGAGGGATTTCGAGGGGCTTGATCTTCGCCTCGTAAATCCGTTTGAAGAGCCGTGAAATTCGAATCCTGGGAATGACGATGCCGCTCAGAATAATCTTCATGGGAACGCCCGACTTTTCCGTGCCGGTATTGCGCGCGCTTCATGACGCCGGCCATGAGATTGTTGCGGTCTATTCGCAGCCGCCGCGCCCAGCTGGGCGGCGCGGGCTGGAACTAACGCCATCGCCGGTACATCAGGCTGCCGAAGCACTTGGTTTGCCGGTCCTGATCCCGGTGAATTTCAAACAGGCCGAAGATGTTGCGCGGTTCCGCGCATTCAACGCCGATGTCGCCGTCGTCGTCGCCTATGGGCTGTTGTTGCCCACCTCCATCCTCGAAGGCACGCGGCTCGGCTGCTACAATGGCCATGCCTCGCTGTTGCCGCGCTGGCGCGGTGCGGCGCCGATCCAGCGGGCGATCATGGCCGGCGACCGCGAGACCGGAATGATGGTGATGAAGATGGATAAGGGGCTGGATACCGGCCCGGTGGCGTTGACCGCGGTGGTGCCGATCCCAATCGCGATGACGGCCGGCGAGTTGCACGACCGGCTCTCCGCGGCCGGAGCTGCGCTGATGGTCGAGGCGATGGCAAAGCTCGAGGCCGGCGATTTGCCACTCTCGCAGCAAGCCGAGGATGGTGGGCTCTATGCGGCGAAGATCAGCAAGGAAGAATCGCATATCGATTTCTCGCGTGGCGGTATGAACGTCCACAATCACATCCGTGGGCTCTCGCCATTCCCCGGCGCCTGGTTCGAGGCCGAGATCGGCGGCAAGAAGGAGCGGATCAAGGTGCTTCGCTCCGAACTGTCCGAGGGCACCGGAGACGCCGGCACAGTGCTTGACGACCGGTTGTCGGTCGCCTGCGGAAATGGTGCGGTCCGGCTACTGCGCCTGCAGCGGGCCGGCGGCAAGCCGCTCGATGCCGCGGAATTTCTGCGCGGGACGCCCATGCCTGCCGGCACGAGGTTCTGCTGATGCCGCGTTACCGCATGGTCGTCGAATATGACGGCACGCCCTATGTCGGCTGGCAGCGGCAGGACAATGGCAAATCCGTCCAGGAAGCGATCGAGAAGGCCGTGTTTGCGATGAGTGGCGAAACCTACTCGCTTCGGGCCGCAGGCCGCACCGATTCGGGCGTGCACGCCTATGGCCAGGTCTGCCATGTCGATCTCAGCCGCGAGTGGAAAGCGCAGACGCTGATGAATGCCGTCAATGCGCATCTCACCCTGGAAAACGAGCGGGTCGCCATCGTTGAAGCCGAGCAGATGCCGGACATCTGGGATGCGCGATTTTCGGCCACCAAGCGTCACTATCTCTACCGCATCATCAATCGCTGGGCGCCGATCGCTATCGAAGCTGGCCGCGCCTGGCATGTGAAGCGGCCGCTCGATCATGAGCGCATGCATCGCGCAGCGCAGGAACTGGTGGGCCATCACGACTTCACCACGTTTCGGTCGTCGCATTGCCAGGCGAGGAACCCCAATCGCACGATGGATCGGGTCGATGTGACGCGCAATGGCGACGTGATCGAAATCCGGGCTTCGGCGCAGAGTTTTCTGCACAATCAGATCCGCTCTTTTGCCGGCACGCTCAAGCTCGTCGGCGACGGCAAATGGTCGCCTGAGGATGTCCGGATGGCGCTCGAAGCGCGCGACCGCACCCGCTGCGGGCCAGTGGCACCGCCCGAAGGACTGTTCTTCATGAAGGTCGATTATGGCGACCTGTCGACGCTCCTGCGTTTCGAAGACGACGACGATCTATAGCGGCAGGCCAAGCATTTCGCCAATGACGTTGGTCACCCAGAGACTGGCGACGACGAGCGTCAACAGGAAGGCGAGTGCGGGCGCGCTCTTGCGCTCGGCGATCTGGCGGATGACCAGGAAATAGGCCACCGCCGAAATCAACAGCAGGCCCAGAGAAATCGGAACATAGAGTTCGGTTTCGAGCGGCACAAAAACCTGCATCAGCGAAACGACGACCCCCAGCCACTGCAAGGGTATGCTGAGCCAGTTGAGGGCGATGATCATCGGCCTGATGACGTCGGCATAGCCGACGATCGTCATAACGACGGCCAGCGCCAGATAGCAGAGAATCCAGCTCGAAATATCGACAACTGCAAGCCCAAGAATGAAGGTGGGTCCGGTGGACGCGCCGGCCGGCATGGTGGAGAGATAGGTGATCCGGAAGGCGGCCCAGCTGAGCAACATCGGCGGCAGGCAGAAGACCAGCGCCCACCAGGAACGCCAGAAGCCGCGGTCGGAAAAATCGAGCCATTTCAGCCCATCGAGCCGGCCTTCCAGCAACAGCCGGATACCGTAAAGGTAATAGCCGATCTCATCAAACCATGGCATCGTCAAACCAGCGGGCGATAAAGGTTTCGTAGATTCGGGTCAGCGCTTCGAGATCGGCCACCGGCACGCATTCGTCGACCATATGCATGGTCTGGCCGACCAGGCCAAATTCGACCACCGGGCAATAGTCCTTGATATAGCGCGCATCCGACGTGCCGCCCGTGGTCGAGAGCTTCGGCGTGCGGCCGGTCGCGTCCTCGATCGCCGCGGTCATGGAGGCGATCAGCCGGTCGTCGCGCGTCAGGAACACGTGGCTCGGGCGCTCGGCCAGCGTCAGATCATATTTAGCCGGCAAACGACCTTGCCGCAATCGTGGATCGGCAGCCGCGGCGTCAAGGCGACGCTGGATTTCCGCGCTCAAGGTTTCGACGGTCCAACTGTCGTTGAAGCGGACGTTGAAGGCGAAACTCGCCCTGGCCGGGATGACATTGGTGGCGCGGTTGCCGGTATCGACCGCGGTGACTTCCAGGTTCGAAGGCTGAAAATTCTCGGTTCCGGCATCCAGGGGCGGATCCATCAGGGCGGCGGCCATGATCACTGCAGCCCGAACCGGGTTGTCGGCCAGATGCGGATAGGCGACGTGCCCCTGCACGCCGTGGACGGTGACCGTGCCTGACAAGGAGCCGCGGCGGCCGATCTTGATCATGTCGCCGAGCGTGTCTGGATTGGTCGGCTCGCCGACGAGGCAAGCGTCCCACCGCTCGCCCCTGCCATATGCCCATTCGAGCAGCTTGACCGTGCCGTTGATTGCGGGGCCTTCCTCGTCACCGGTGATCAGGAAGGAGATCGAACCTTTCGGCCTGCCATGCTTGTCGACATGCCGCGCCACGGCGGCGGCGAAGCAGGCAATGCCGCCCTTCATGTCGACCGCGCCACGGCCATAGAGGATGCCATCGGCGATCTCGGCACCGAAGGGCTGGTGCGTCCAGGCGGCCTCGTCGCCCACCGGCACGACATCGGTATGGCCGGCGAACACGAGATGCGGACCACTGTCGCCGAGGCGTGCATAGAGGTTCTCGATGTCGGGCGTGCCGGGCTCCGTCGCCGTCACGCGATCGACGCGAAAACCGATCGGTGCGAGCATGGCTTCGAGCGCGCCAAGCGCACCTCCCTCTGCGGGAGTGACGGACGGGCAGCGGATCAGGAGACGAAGATTTTCAATCGGATCAGTTGTGGTCATGGGCGGAATCGATAATGGATTGGCCGAATTCTGTCACGGAAAAACCGCTGTCATTTCGGGCGGTCGGGGTATTCGCCGAAATCATTCGGCGGGGCTGACGGCCAGAACAGCAGGACGACAAAAGCAAAGAAACTGACGAGGGGAACGAAGAGGACCAGCACGAAAAGGCCGGGGAAACCCATGTCGTGCAGCCGCTTGATCGACAGCATGATGAAGGAGATGAATGTGGCGACGCTGATGATCACCAGCGCCAGTGCCGCGAGCAGCAGGCCGGCCTTGGACGTGTTCTCGATAGCCAGAAGCAAGAAGACTGCGGCACCTTGTAGCATCAGCCAGAGCAGGACCGACAACAGGTAGGCGTGCCGTCCAATGCGGCCGGATGGGCTGAACAGCAGCCAACGGACACCCGGATTGTCATTCATTCCGTTCATGTCAGAGCCCGTAGCCAAACAGCGCCACGATCCTGTATGCGCCTTTCACCCTACCGAAGCAGACATGGTGCTGGGAGAGGCCCAGGACAGGCATGTCCTCCATGAGATAGCCCTTTTCGCCGCCGGAGCTTTCGTAGAGCGCCCAAGGATTCCTGGCTTTGGGATCATAGGCAAACATCATCATTGTGTAGGGCGGCACGGCTGCAACGAGATCGCTTTTCAAGTTTGGCCTTGCATACAGAAATTTCTCCTCGCTGAAAAAACGCAGGCTGTAGGCATCGAGTTCGAATTTTTTGGCAAAAGCCGAAGCCGCTTTGCGGTTGACCTCGTATTCGGCGGGCGCGCAGACGGCGCCGGGCATTTCCGTCAGGATGCCGAAGGGCTGGCCGCTGCTGACCTGTTGGACGATCTGCTTCAGCGCATCTGGTCGATAATTCGGGGTGGGCTTGCCCTCTTCGGGTTCGCCCTGCTCGACCATGAGGTCGGCGGCACCCTTGAGATAGTCGGAGTCTATGTCAGCGGTCCTGTTCCATGGCTGAAAGGGATCGAGGCTTCGCCGGAATGTTTTGACGCGTTTGGCAAAGAGTGTGTTCACCGTCCTGCCGTCCTTCGGATCGAGTGTTTTGAGACGGGCGACGAAAGCCTCGAGTTCGGCATCGGGCTTGACGACATCATGAAAACGCACCGTCAACCCGTCGGCAGCGACAACAGCCGGAACCAGCGCTGCCAGAGCCGTCAAAAACAATGTCCTGACTCGATCCAAGGCCTCCCCCGTCACTGTGCCGCAAGGCGAACTATACCGAGGAGATAACGAAGAACAAGCCGCAGATATTCAACAAAAATCCCGGCTCAAGCGGCCGGGATTTCAGGATTTGACAATGCCGCTGTCTCGCTCAGTCGCGCAGCAATTCGTTGATGCCGGTCTTGGAGCGGGTCTGCTCGTCGACGCGTTTGACGATCACGGCGCAATAAAGGTTCGGCGCGGCCTGGCCATTGCCCATCAGGCTGGTGGTCGGCATCGAGCCGGCAACGACGACGGAATAGGGCGGCACTTCGCCATACATGATTTCGCCGGTGCTGCGATCGACGATCCGGGTCGACTTGCCGATAAACACGCCCATGCCGAGCACGGAGCCTTCGCGGACGATGCAGCCCTCGACCACTTCCGAGCGGGCGCCGATGAAGCAGTTGTCCTCGATGATGGTCGGGCCGGCCTGCATCGGCTCCAGCACGCCGCCGATGCCGACGCCGCCGGAAAGATGCACATTGGCGCCGATCTGGGCGCAGGAACCGACCGTCGCCCAGGTGTCGACCATAGTATTGGCGCCGACATGGGCGCCGAGATTGACGAAGGACGGCATCAGCACCGCGCCCGGCGCAATATAGGCGGAGCGGCGCACGACAGCGTTCGGCACGGCGCGGAAGCCGGCCTTTTCGAATTCATTGGCGCTCCAGCCGTCGAACTTGGACGGCACCTTGTCCCACCATACCGCTTCGCCCGGACCGCCCTTGACGACTTCCATCGGCCGCAGGCGGAAGGAGAGCAGCACCGCCTTCTTGAGCCACTGATGCACCACCCATCTGCCGTCATCGCCGCGCGTCGCCACCCGTACTTTGCCGCTGTCGAGCAGGTTGAGCGCGTCCTCGACGGCGTCGCGCACTTCGCCGCGGGTTGCGGTCGAGATGCCGTCACGGGCTTCGAAGGCGGCGTCGATGGTCTTTTCAAGCGCGGAAAGATCGCTGGCGGTCATGTGAATTCCTTAAGCTTTGAAGGATTATTCTGCCTTAATCTAGGGCATACTGGCCTGATGGCGGTCTATAGCGGATGGAATAAGCAATGGCAAAGGGCAAAACCGGCGGATTACGACGCAAAGACGGCGCCTGGACCCCGCTGGAATCGAGCGGCACCACCAAACGCCGTGCCGAACGCATTCCCGATACACCGCAGACACTCTCGCCTTCCTATCGCCTCGCCTATGCCGACAGCGACTTTCTCTGTAGCGAAGAACTAAGGCCGATCCGGCTGCAGCTCGAACTGTTGAAGGCCGAGATGATCCTCAGCGAGCGCGGCATACGCTCGACCGTCGTGATGTTCGGCGGTGCACGTATCCCCGCCCCTGGCCAGAAGGCCTGGGCAGCGCGCAACGAGACCCAGAGGAAGAATCTCGAAGACGCCTCGATCTACTACGAGGAGGCGCGGCAATTTGCGAGACTATGCTCGGAATGGTCAGCGAAGCATAATTATCATGAATATGTGGTGGTGACCGGTGGCGGGCCGGGCGTGATGGAAGCGGGCAATCGCGGCGCCGCCGAAGTCGGTGCGCCGTCGATCGGGCTCAACATCGTGCTGCCGCATGAACAGGCGCCCAACCCCTATGTGACGCCGGACCTGAGCTTCAATTTCCACTACTTCGCCATCCGCAAGATGCATTTCATGATGCGCGCCAAGGCGGTCGTCGTCTTCCCAGGCGGCTTCGGCACGTTGGACGAATTCTTCGAGGCGGTGACGCTGATCCAGACCGGCCGCATGGCGCCGGTGCCGATCATCATGTTCGGTGAAAAATTCTGGCGCAATGTCATCAACTTCGATGCACTTGCCGAATTCGGCACGATCGCCCCCGATGACGTCAAATTGCTGAGTTTCGTCGAAACGGCCGCAGAGGCCTGCGACATCATCACCGAGTTCTACCGGGACAACACTCCGAACGTCGTGCTCTGACGCTGACGGCCCGGTCTCCCGGGCCGTCGCTCCACGCATCACTCAAGAATACTTACGCCTTGAGCTCTGCCTTGGAAATGTAGCCGTCACCATTGTGGTCGCGGCGCTTGAACAGATGGCGCGCGACGTGATCGAGCTCGGCCTGGCTCAGCACACCGTCATGATTGCGGTCGAGCCTGGCGAAGTGCTTGAGGGCGCGGTGGGGAATGCGGATGACGCCGGCAACATGCTGGCCGGCCTTGCGCTCGGCGCGGATCTCCTGGCGGTAGGCCTTATAGGCGCCGCGGCTGTCGGCAAGTTCGGACTTGCTCAGCACGCCGTCATGATTGGCATCGAGGACGGCAAAGCTCTTGGCCAGGGCTGCCCGCATTTCCGCATGCGAGATCCGGCCGTCATGGTTCAGGTCGGCGCGGTGCATCACACGATGCATATGCTTGTGATGATGCTTGACGGGGGCCGCATCGGCGAGTGTCGGGGCGGCGGCGCCCAGCGCGAATACGGACGCGACCGCAGCCGCGATCAGGGTGGAGGTCTTCATGGGGGAGCCTTTCGCTTGATTGCTCAAGTCGTTGCAATGCGCGCGATCCCGCGCGTCGTCGTCAATGTTTCCTATGGCTTCGGTGGGCGGCGAAAAGCACCTGCCCGTTCGCCAAAGTTGTGACCCTTATAGGATCAGCCGGTGAATGCAGGCTGAATGGCCCGTTCACATTTCAGCGATTTCTTAAATAACTGCCTGCAGGAATCCAGTCAGATCGCGGGTCATATGATCGATATTGTCGTCGGCCTCGTCGGGGATTTCCCAGCGTTCGAGCGGCTTGTGCTCGCCAGAAGGCAGGATGAGCACCGTCTTCATGCCGAGCAATTTCGGCACGGCGAGATTGCGCGGCAGGTCCTCGAACATCGCCGCCCGGCGGCTGTCGACACGGTGCAGGCTGGCGAATTTGTCATAGGTCTGGTTGGCCGGCTTCGGCACATAGTCGGCCGCGACGATGTCGAAAATGTCCTCGAAATGGTCGAGTATGCCGAGTGCCCCAGCGGCGGCCTGGGCGTGCTTGACCGTACCGTTGGTGAAAATGAATTTTCGTCCGGGCAGCGCCTTGATTGCCTCGCCGAGTTCCGGACTGGCGGGGACCAGGGAATAATCGATCCGGTGCGCCGCGTCCAGGAACTCCCCCGGATCGATCCCGTGATGATGCATCAGGCCGCGCAGCGTGGTGCCGTGATCGTGGTAATATTGCTTCTGCAGCCTGCGCGCATCCTCGACCTCCATCCCCAGCAGTTTCGCTACATAGGCGGTCATGTTGCGGTCGATCTGATCGAAGAGATCGACGTGGTGCGGATAGAGCGTGTTGTCGAGATCGAACACCCACTCGGTCACATGGGCGAATTCGGCGCGGTCGGGAAGATCGGTCTTGGAGGTCATGCGGTGGGGTTACGGCGGATCGACACTCTTGGCAAGCAGGAAATCGACAGCAATGTGGCGCAATCGCGTTCGAGGTCGCTTACCCGCAATTCCGCCGGAATCATTGTCATTTTCGATCGTATTTCCGCTCTGATCCGTTTCCATCCATAATGGCGAACGGGTGGGAGAACAATACATGCGCATTATCTTGATCAATCCGCCACACACGGCGATCGGCAGCCGTGTGCCGGACGACCATTTGCCGCCGCTCGGGCTTCTGTCGATCGGTGGTCCGCTGATCGATGCCGGCCACGATGTCCGGCTTATCGACGCCGATCGCGTTGACATGCCAATCCCCGAAATCGTGCGGCAAACGCTGACTGCGCGGCCGGACGCCGTACTTGTCGGTCATTCGGGCTCGACCAGCGTGCATCCGACGGCCATGCGGATCATGAAGCAGATCAAGGCGGCGGCGCCTGACGTCAGGATCGTCTATGGCGGTGTGTTTCCGACCTATCATTGGCGCGAGGCGCTCGCCGAAAGTGCCGAGATCGACGCGATTGTCCGTGGCGAGGGTGAGGAAACCGCGGTCGAACTGATGGCTGCTCTTGAGACGGGCCGGCCGCTCGCCGGCATTTCCGGGATTGCTTTTCGCGATGCGAGAGGGCGCATCGTCGCAACGTCGCCACGCCAGGCAAGCAACGACCTCGATCAATACCGCATCGGCTGGGAGCTGATCGACCATCGGCTCTACAGCTATTGGGGCGGCAAACGCGCCGTGGTCATGCAGTTTTCGCGCGGCTGCCCGCATCTTTGCAATTATTGCGGCCAACGCGGATTCTGGACCCGATGGCGCCATCGCGACCCCAGGAAATTCGCCGCCGAGATTGCCCGGCTTTACCGGGAAAAGGGCGTCGAGTTCATCAATCTCGCCGATGAGAACCCCACCGTTTCCAAGAAGGCCTGGAAGGAATTCTGCGAGGCGCTGATTGCCGAGAATGTCCCCGTACAGATCGCCGGCTCGACCCGGGCCGATGACATCGTCCGTGATGCCGATATCCTGCATCTCTACCGCAAGGCAGGTGTCGTACGCTGGCTTCTTGGTATGGAGAGTACGGACGAGGCAACGCTGGCATTGATCCGCAAGGGCGGCGGCACGTCCACCGACCGCGAGGCGGTAAAGCTGCTGCGGCAGCACGGCATCCTTTCCATGGGCACCTGGGTTGTCGGCTTCGAGGAGGATCGTTTCGCCGACATCTGGCGTGGTTTCCGGCAATTGCTGGCTTACGATCCTGACCAGATCCAGATGCTGTTCGTCACGCCGCATCGCTGGACGCCATTTTTTCGGATCGCCAAGGAGCGAACCGTGATCGAACCCGATATCCGCAAATGGGACTACAAGCATCAGGTGCTGAAGATGCGCCATTTCCATCCGCTGCTTCTGGTGCTCAGCGTCAAGCTGGTGGAAGTGATGATGCAAGCGCGACCGAAAGCGATTGCCCGCATCCTCTTGCATCGCGATCCTGTCCAGCGGCATTCGATGCGCTGGTACACGAAGATGGGTCGCCGTGTCTGGTTTCGCGAATTGTTCGAGGCGCTTTTCAGGCGACGGCAGATGCAGGACGGCCCCAGCCTCGAGGATTTCTGGGGTGCACCACTGGATACCGAAGAAGAATCGATGAAGCCGCCGGCGCGGAAGGCGGAGGCCCATTTGCGTTTACGTGCTGAAGAAGCGATACCTCTTGTCGGGATAGCGGAGGCAAGCGATGACCGGCATTACCGACCTTGAAACACTGCTCGCCAGCATGGAGCCGGAATTGCAACCCGGTGCGTTCGTCTTTTGCACCCTGCCGCCCGGCGTCGAACTGGAACGCGATATCGCCGCCCTGGCAACCTTCATGGAGAAAGAGGGGCTGACACTGATCGTCGACTCGGTCATCGCCACCCGACTCGATTGCCCGAAGAGCGCGCCGATGCGGCAGATCAGCCTTAAAGTGCATTCCTCACTTGAGGCCGTTGGGCTGACCGCAGCCATCGCTGCCGAACTCACGCGTCATGGTATCAGCGCCAACGTGGTCGCGGCTTTCTATCACGACCACATCTTTGTCGGCGCGGCGGATGCCGAGCGCGCAATCATGGCGCTGAAGGCTTTGTCAGAGAGAAACCGTGATGCGGTGGGGCGGCATTAGGCGCGGAGGACGCCAAGCGCATGGCGGCGGACCGAGCCAAAAACACCGCCGTGTCGTCTACATCATGTCGCGCGGGACGACCTTATCCCAGGTTTTCCGAAAGATTTCCGCGTCGCCTTCATAGGCGATCACCTCGGCGCTGACATGCCAGTCCGTTGTCGTGCAGGACATCTTTGCCGTCGAGATCGTCCTCAGGAACCAGCCCGGCCGCGCCATGTCGCAGGTCCAGGTGGAACGGCCGGTCATCGAGGTCGGCTCGCCATCGGCGATCGTCCAGACCTCGTCGCGCAATTGCCGGGTCGACAGGCCGGTGCCGGGATGTTCGTGCAGGCCAGTATCCTCATGGATGCGATAGTGCGTCTCGGCGGCCGAGAGTTCGCGGGTGACGGAGCGATGCGTCTTGCCCGGTGCATGTTCAATGTATTCCGGAAGCGGCGACGGATTGTCGGGCTGTTTCATCTCGATCCGCTCGGCCTCGCCGAGTTTGGGCATGGCGAGTTCGATCGTGGCAAGATCCACCGTCAGGCCCGGATCGGTCGGCGGCGGCAGGATCATCGGCCAGTAGGCGGTCGACAAGGATAGGCGAAGTCTGTGGCCGGGCTCGAAACGATAGCCGCAGGCGTCGAGCACCAGCGTGATTGTCGTCTTCTCCCCCGGCACAAGCGGCTTCGGATCGGCATTCGATTGGCGATGGGCGAGGTTGAGTACGCCGAAGGAGACGCGCTGCGCCGTGCCATCCGGATGAATGTCGACAACGCGGGCGCAAAGATTGGCCAGTTCCGCTTCACAGGAGACGGTCAATTTTACCGAGGGCATACCGAGGAAATCAAGCGGCTCCGTCAACGGCGCGGTTTCGATGACCAGCGAGCCGGCATCGTCGCTGCGCTGGTCGACGGCCATTTCCGCATCCGGCTTCAGTGTGAAATATTCGCCGGAGGCCGTGCCGGTATTAAGGGGCGAGCGCAAGAAAACCTCGCCATGGCCGCGGCTCGATCCGGCCGTCGCCAGCCTGCCATGCGGATCGACGTGGAAGTGCTGGGCTTCCGGGCTGGTCCAGGCGCTCTTGGCAATCCAGAAGCCCGGATCGAAATCGCGGCGCGGCGCAGGCCGGATCGCGTCAAGAATGTAAGCGCGGACCTGCGGAAGATCTTCGGCACCATTCTGCTCATCGCGCAGCCAGCGGTTCCACCAGCGGATCGCCTCGCCATGAAAATCGGCGCGCGGCTTCGGCCAGGCGAAATGCGGATATTTGTGCACCCAAGGGCCGATAATGGCTTTGCCCTTCGGTCCCAGGCCTTCGACGGCCTTGATCGGCGTATTGCGATAGCCGTCCGCCCAGCCGGCAATCACCAATGCAGGAATCTCGACATCGGCGAAATTGTCGCCAATCGAGCCGTGCTGCCAAAAGGCGTCGCGGCGCTGGTGCGTGAGCCACTCCTCCATGAAGAAAGGTTGGTTTTCCAGCCGTTCCATCCACATTTCCTTCCAGCGGTTGCCGGTCAGATCCTTATCGGGCGAGCGCGACTGATAGGCCAGCATGGTCGCGGCCCAGGAAAGCTGGGCGGACAGATGCGTGCCGTTCTTGTAATGGATGTCGTCATTATAGCGGTCGACCGTCGAGGCGATCGAGATCACCGCCTTGAGCGGCTTTGGCCGCAGCGCTGCGACCTGCAGGCAATTGAAGCCACCCCAGGAAATGCCCATCATGCCGACCGAACCGTTCGACCATGTCTGCGCCGCGATCCATTCGATCAACTCGCAGGCATTGGCAAGTTCGAGCGGCGTATATTCACCATCGATAACGCCCTCGGATTCACCCGAGCCGCGGATATCGACGCGCACGCCGGCAATCCCAGCTGCTGCGAAAACCGGATAGGTGGATTCGTCGCGCGGGCTGGTTCCATCGCGCTTACGGTAGGGCAGGAATTCGAACACGGCCGGCACCGGATCATTCTCGGCATTATCAGGCATCCAGATGCGGGCGGCAAGGCGAGTGCCGTCCTTGAGCGTGATCCACTGGTTTTCGATTGTCGTGAAGGAACGGTCGGGCATTGGGTACTCTCGGGAGAATTGGACATGCGGATAGGCGACAGGCTCGTGGCCTGCCGCCAGACTAGTTTAACCCTCAAGATTTGTCATGCCAATTGCGGCCGGATGAAGCGCAAACGCGTCCTACCATCCCGGCAGCATATGACCGGCCTTGAGGCGCGGCATGCGCGGCCACATCTTGACGTCGCGGTCGAGTTCGTCCTCGACACTGACGGGCGTGATGTTGTCGAGGCAGGCGCTGATATGGGCGGTGATGGCATTGGTGAGCGATGGCGACAGGCCGGGGCGCTTCATGATGCCGATCTGCACCGGCGCCAGCGGCGGAAAACCATCCGGCTGTCCCAGCACTTTCATGCCGGTCCTGAGCGCTGATTCCGGCAGGACCGAAACCGCCATGCCCGCAAGCACGGCCGACGCCACGACGGTCGACGACCAGCTGGTGAACAGAATCTGATATTCGCGGCCGATGGCGTCGAGCGAGGCGCAGGCAAGCCTGCGCCACTGACAGTCGCGCCGGCCAACGGCAAGCGGCACCGGCGCATTCTCCGGCAGCGGATGATTGGCCGAGGTGACCCAGCAGAGCGGCTCCGTGCGCACCACTTCGGATTCACGCTCCAGCGGATTGTGGGTGACAAGCGCAATATCAAGTTCGCCGCGCGCCATCTTCTCGGCCAGGTCGACCGAAGGCTCGCAGACGATATAGAGTTCGACATTGGGATGCGAGCGGGCGAAGCGCTGGATGATCTCCGGCATGTACCGGTCGGCATAATCATCCGGCGTGCCAATGCGCAGCGTGCCTTCGAGACGATTGTCATCGAAGGCGGCGACGGCCTCGTTGTTGAGGCGGATCATGCGGCGGGCATAATTGAGCAGCTTTTCGCCTTCCGGCGTCAGCCGGTTGCCGCGGCCGTCCTTGACGAAGAGCGGCTTGCGAATGCGCTCTTCGAGCCGCCGCATCTGCATCGACACGGCCGACTGGGTCTTGAACACCCGGTCCGCCGCCTTGGTGAAACTGCCGGCATCGGCGATGGCGACGAAGGTCTGCAACTGGTCAATATCGAGCGGCGCTGACATGAGGATACACCCATAAGAGAGTTTGATAGTAATGATTAGAAACATTCGTTGGACTGATCAATAATTATTTTTCATAAAGGCACCATCAAATGCAATTTGGCCAGTCAGGCCAAGGAGAAACCAATGTCTATGCTGGATCAAGCGCCCGCTAGCGCCGCTGCGGGCAGAGGTGAACTGTTGTCGAATGCCTGGCGGGCTCTGCTCGGCTGGCCGGCCAGTTTTTCAAGAGCGTGGCGCGGCCGCAAGCTCGTGCAGGACATGCGCGATTTCGACGATGCGCAGCTCGCCGACATCGGCCTGAAACGCAGCGATGTTGAATCTGCGCTGTTGCTGCCGTTTACCGCCGACCCGTCGATGCATCTGGTGATGTTGCGCCAGAATCCGCTGCGCGGTTCGAAACGGTTCTAGTTCCTTTCCGCATGCCCGGGCATCCTCGCGCCTGGACATGCTGAGGGAGTGGGTCCCGCCCCCCGCTCCCCCCAGTTTCCCCGCAGGGCTACGCCAAGCGCCCTGCCTCTTGCCCGGTCACGCTGCTTTCCCAGGCAGCCGGCCGGGTTTTTTCTTTAAGGCATGTCTGCCGAAAGTGGTCACCGGCTTCGGGATAACGACATGCGAAAAAACAAACAGCTAAAGCGCCAGGAGCCAATCCCGGAGATCGCGATGCGCTTTGTGACAGATGCATGACAGGTTTGTTACGAAAGGAACAGACAAGTGACGCGAACGGCTCTAGAAGGCGCGCCAAGACAAGGAGTTACCTCTATGGCCATGTTTGCCGAAACCCATCCCGTCCCCTTTTCGCTGCTGCAGCGCGCCAAGACGTTTGCGCGCACGCGCGACTGGGTCCGCTTTCACAACACGCTCGCACAGCTCGATGAGCTCGACGACCATATGCTGCGCGATGTCGGATTGACGCGCGACGATATCATCGATCTGCGCCTGGCTTCGTCCGCCGACGAAAAGCTGGTTGATCTCACACGCCGCCGCGCCGGCCGTTGATCGGGCAGGATGGAGATAATCAACTGGGGCGGGCATAGTTCATCAGCAACGTATAGATGATTGACTTGTGATCGGTCATGATCCCTTCCGCCTCGGAACCACCGACAGCGAGCGCGAGACGGACGACGCCGCGCGCCAGTTCGAACATCAGGAACGTTTGCCGGCTAAACATATCGAATCGGCCTGGATCTATCCATGGCTGGGCGACCTCGCAGAAGAGATGCGCCAGCTTTCGAATGGACTGGATATAGGCAGCGTTCAAGGTCTTGTCTGCCTGGACCGCACTCAAGACATCGACCATCGCGGAATCGGTCAGCAGGCGTTGGTGATATTGCCTCAGCGTCGCCGCGCTGGCGATAAACAATGTCTCGAGGCTGTCAACGCCCTTGAGACCTTCTTCGAGCATGTCATAGACATCACTCGACCAGCGGTCGTGCAGCGTGGCGACAATAGCGGATTTGTTGGGGAAATATTGGTAGACCGAGGATATCGGTCCGCCGGCCAGGGCGGCAATCTCGCGCATCTTGACGGCGTCCCTTCCCTTTTCCCCTATCAACCGTTTGGCAACAGCCAGAATTTCATCAACCCGCTCGCGGCTCCTCTCCTGCTTGGGAGCGCGCCTGAGGATCTGCTCGGCTTTCGGCATTCATGTCCTTCTGACATGGAAGTCATCATGGACACTCGCCCAGTTCAAAATGCTTACGCTCCCACATCTTCATTCAGTGTTGAGCGACAAGCGCGCAGATTGCAAGTGCGGTTTACGCCGATGTCGCATATTGATCCGAGGGTGATGAGCGCAGGTTGATATTTCTTTGCTTAATTTACCCTCTAATTGTAATTTCCCGCGTGGCGCCAGCGGCATGCCTCAAACATGCTGCGAGATACACCTTCGTCGGCAAATGATTCCCGTCGCCTGTTCCAAGGCGGGATAGCCTGGACATCGCATCGGCCAATGGCCGGAAATTACTGCCGGAGCTCCTTGCGCAGGATCTTGCCGACATTGGACTTCGGCAGGCTGTCGCGGAATTCGATGGCATGCGGGCGCTTGTAATTGGTCAGGTTCGCCGCGCAATGCTGCTTCAGCATCTCGGCCGTCAACGCCGGGTCCTTGCGCACGACAAAGATCTTGACCGCCTCGCCGGAATGCTCGTTGGGAATGCCGATGGCGGCGACTTCGAGCACGCCGGGATGCTGGGCGACGACCTCCTCGACTTCGTTCGGATAGACGTTGAAGCCGGATACGATGATCATATCCTTCTTGCGGTCGACGATCTTGAAGAAGCCGCGGTCATCCATGAAACCCATGTCACCGGAGCGGAAATAGCCGTCCGGCGCCATCACTTTTGCTGTCTCATCCGGGCGCTGCCAGTAGCCGGCCATCACCTGCGGCCCGCGGATACAAAGCTCTCCCACTTCTCCCGACGGCAGGCTGTGGCCGTCGTCGTCACGGATGTCGATCTCGGTAGAGGGAATCGGCAGGCCGATCGTGCCTGTGAAAGCCGTCGTGCCCGGCGGATTGACAGCGGCGACCGGCGAGGTTTCCGACAGACCATAGCCTTCGAGGATGACGCAGCCAGTGACCGCCTGCCATCTTTCCGCGACGACGCGCTGGCAGGCCATGCCGCCCGCCACCGTCAGCATCAGGCTGGAAAAATCGAGCTTCTTGAAATCCTCGTTATTGGCCAGCGCGTTGAACAGGGTGTTCAGGCCGGGGAAGAAATTGACCTTGTACTTTGCCAGCTCCTTGACGAAAGCAGGGATGTCGCGCGGATTGGCGATCAGCAGGTTGGACGAGCCCTCGGACATGCCCATGACCATGTTCACCGTGAGCGCGAAGATGTGATAGAGCGGCAGAGGGCAGACATAGAGGATGTTGCCGGGCACGCCGCCTTTCAGCTTGTAGGCGGCCTGCAGGAAGAGGCCGCTCTGCACGGCATTGGCGAGCACATTGCGGTTGAGCAGCATGGCGCCCTTGGAAACGCCGGTCGTGCCACCGGTATATTGCAGGAAAGCGATGTCATCGAGGCCGAATTCCTCGCGACGGAAATTGCCGTCATGCGCCAGGATCGCCTTGAACGGCGTATGGCCCGGCAGCGACCAGGCTGGCACCAGTTTCTTCACCTTGCGGACGACATAATTGACCAGCAGGCCCTTGAGGCCGAGCATGTCGCCCATGGTGGCAACCGCCACGGAGCGCACCGATGTCCGGGCGATCACCTGCTGCACGGTGACCGCGAAATTTTCGAGCACGAAGAGGCCGACGGCGCCGGAGTCCTTGAGTTGGTGTTCGAGCTCGCGCGGCGTGTAGAGTGGGTTGACATTCACCACCGTCATGCCGGCGCGCAGGATGCCCATCACGACAACGGGATATTGCAGTACATTGGGCAGCATCACGGCGATCCGGTCGCCTTTCTTGTGCCCTTTCGACTGYAGCCAGGCCGCGACTTTCGCAGATTGGCGATCGACCCCGGCATAAGTCAGCTTCTTGCCCATGCTGATGAAGGCGGTCTTGGCCGCGTAGCGGCGGCAGCTGTCTTCGAAGAGCGCTGCAAGCGTCTGGTGTTCGAGCGGGGCGATCTCCGCCGGTATGCCGCTCGGATAGGATTTGAGCCAAGGGCGGCCAGGCAGTGCTATGGTCGAAGCCGGAGAGACTACGTTCATGCGTTCCTCCCTGGACCGCGCAAATCGGTCCGCGCGCACATCAGAACATGATCAAAGAACAAATCGCCTTCAAGCCCTTTATGACAGAAATTTGTAACTCTTACGTTTACGTCAAATTGTCTGCTCATAGGTGCGAGCGTGGAAAACGCAGTTTCCCGAGCAATGCGCCAGCCGGCGCGCCTCATCGCAGGCAGTGATTTGGGATCGTCGTTAATAACCTGCTTCGCGGGTCACGACATTTTCAAGCGGCTGGCCGCTTTCGAACCGATCAATCTGACGCTCGACATAGGCAAACAGCGCGGCTGTGTCGGAATCGGCAGCGCAGTGCGGCGTCAGGATGACGTTGGGCATCGACCAGAAAGGCGAGTCGAGCGGCAGCGGCTCGGCCTCGAAGACGTCGAGCGAGGCGGCTTTGAGCGTGCCGTCCGTGAGCGCAACAGTGAGATCAGCCTCGACCTGGCTGCCGCCGCGGCCGGCATTGACGAAAACCGGGCCGCCAAGCGCGCCGGTGCGGCGCAGCTTGCGGAACAGCACCATGTCAAAAATGTCGCGGGTCTCCTGTGTCAGCGGCAGGAGGCCGACAAGAATGTCTGTCTTGCCGAGGAATTCGTCGAGACCATCGGCGGCATAGATTTCCACACCGTCGATTGCCTTGCCGCTTTTCGACCAGCCGAGCACGTTGAAGCCCATAGCCTTCAGCTTGTGGGCTGCATCCGAACCCAGCACGCCCATGCCCATGATGCCGACATTGATGTCGGCGGCTTCGGGCTGGGTGAGCGGCCGCCAGAGCTTTGCACGCTGGTGCCGGTCATAGGCGAGATGCTGACGCAGATGCAGCAGGCATTGCATGACGATCCATTCGCTCATGCGCGTCGTCAGCGTGTGGTCGACGAAGCGGACCAGAGGCAGGCTCGGCAGACCGGGCAGCGTCAGCACATGATCGACGCCGGCGCCGCCGGAAAACAGGACCTTCAGGTCCATGGCGCGGGAGAAGAGATCATCCTGCGGCTTCCACAGCACGGCATAGGGGATGCCGGAGAGATCGCGACCCGCATTCGCCGGATCGGCACGGTTGATCACCTCGCGTCCCGCAAAGGCGTGCTTCAGGCCCTCACGCACCTGATCGGGATGAAAACGCAGATCGACGATAACCGGGCTTTTGGCAGGCATGGGCACTCACTGATGGACGGCGGCGGTCTTGACGGCCTCGATATTGAAGGCCGCGGCGAGGAGGGCCTTGGTATAATCCTCCTTGGGCGCCGAAAACAACTCTTTGGATGGGCCTTGCTCGACGACCTTGCCGTTGCGCATGACGATGATCTCGTTGGCGAGTGCCCGGACCACCTTGAGGTCATGGCTGATGAACAGGTAGGCAAGGTCGTGCTTGGCCTGCAGGTCTCGCAGCAGTTCGACGACCTGGGCCTGCACGCTCATGTCGAGCGCCGAAGTCGGTTCGTCGAGCATGACGAATTTCGGTTTCAGCACCATGGCGCGGGCAATGGAGATGCGCTGCCGCTGGCCACCGGAAAATTCATGCGGATAGCGGTGACGCGTTTCCGGGTCGAGCCCGACTTCCGTCAGCGCCTCCGAAACACGGCGATCGCGTTCCTCGTCGGAGATTGACGGCTCATGCACGCCAAGACCCTCGCCGATGATCTCGGCCACCGACATGCGCGGCGATAGCGATCCATAGGGATCCTGGAAGACGACCTGCATTTGCCGACGGCGCGGCCGCATCTCGGCGAAGCTGGCGTTCTGAATATCCGAGCCGACAAAGGCGATGCGTCCCTTGGACGAAATCAGCCGCGTCAGGGCCAGACCGAGCGTCGTCTTGCCGGAACCGGATTCGCCGACGATGCCGAGCGTCTGGCCCGCCTTGAGCTTGAGGTCGATGCCATCGACCGCCTTCACATAATCGGTGATCTTGCGCAGGAAGCCCGTCTTGATCGGAAACCAGACTTTCAAGTCCTGGCTTTCGATGATGATCGGTTTGGACTCATCGGTAACCGGCGGCTCGCCCTTCGGCTCAGCGGCGAGAAGATGCTTCGTATAAGGATGCTGCGGATTGGCGAAGATTTCGGCGGTCGGACCAGCCTCGACGATCTTGCCCTTGGTCATGACGCAGACCCGATCGGCTATCTTGCGGACGATGCCGAGGTCATGGGTGATGAACAGCATCGACATGCCATGCTCGGCCTTGAGCTTGCGCAGCAATTCCAGGATTTGCGCCTGCACCGTGACGTCGAGCGCCGTCGTCGGCTCGTCGGCGATCAGAAGCTCCGGTCGGTTGGCGAGCGCCATAGCGATCATGACGCGCTGGCGCTGGCCACCGGACAGTTCATGTGGGAAGGCAGATAGCCGCTTTTCCGGGTCGCGGATGCCAACCTGGGTCAGGAGTTCGATCACGCGACTGCGCGCCTCCGTCCGGTTGACCGCCTGATGCAGATGCAGGATTTCAGCGATCTGCCGCTCGATCGTGTGCAACGGATTGAGCGAGGTCATCGGCTCCTGGAAGATCATGGTGATGTCGTTGCCGCGGACATGCCGCAAGGCCTCAGACTTTGCGGCGAGCAGGTCCTGGCCTTTGAAGAAAATCTGCCCCGACGGATGACTGGCCGCGGGATAGGCCAGCAGTTTGAGAATGGAGTTGGCAGTCACCGACTTGCCCGAGCCGGATTCACCCACCAGCGCCACGACTTCGCCCTGCAGGATGTCGAAGGAAATATGGTCGACCGCAATCGATGTCCTGCCGCCTTGCTGGAAGGCGACGGAAAGATCGCGGATGGACAGGAGAGGATCAGTCATGATGTAATTTCCCCGAGGATCGACTCCAGGCTGTTGATGTTCGCACGAATAACATTCACCGGAGGCATCAATTCCTCCCGGAATTGATGCCGTGCTTCTGCGATATCCGACAGCCCCAGATCGTTGGTGAGAAAATGAGAGCAATTGGCAATTCGGCTCGTGCCCAAGTGGATGGCATCGGGCAGCTTTAGCGACTTGAATGTCGCTCGAAGAGCGGCAGCTCTTGCAAGCATTGTGAACGACGCCGGAATGACATCCAGCCAATAGCTGCCGGAGCGGATCTGAAGATAAAACTTCGCCAGAGATTCAACTTTGTCCCGGTAGGGCCATACCAACACTTCAGCGAACGTCAATTCGCTGGTCATGAAAAGCGGGTGTCTACCTTCTTTTGGATGCTTTATGACTATGGATTGCAGAAGCGAACCCACCCTACCCTGATCTTGAGCCAAGTCGATAAGCACATTGGCATCAAGGTAGATGCGTTCGAACACCGTCATTCGCTATCCCATTCGTCTCGAAGTTCGCGAATGCGTCTAACAGACTCATCCGGGGATACGTTGGGCAGACCGGAACTGCGAATTTCCTGTAACGCTGCCTCGAATTGCTGAGGCGTAAGCGGCTTGATTTGCTCGATCGGAACAGACCACAAATCGCGGATTTCCACTAAATCGCTTTCCTCTTGTATCTGGAGCGTCACCATCTCGGCACCTTCAAATTCCTTCCGCAAATCCTCGGGCAGGTTCGCAACCGGATAGTGTTCGCGCACGATCTTGTTCATGACATTCAATCCTCAAGGCTTTGTCTTGAAGATAAGCTGGAACCCGTGAAAAAGCGAGTTCTGCTCATCCGAAGGTCTTCCTTGGATCGAAAGCGTCGCGCACTGCTTCGCCGATGAAGATTAGCAGCGAGAGCGTAATGGCGAGCGTGAAAAAGGCGGTGAAGCCGAGCCAGGGTGCCTGCAGATTGTTCTTGGCCTGGCTGACCAGTTCACCGAGGGAGGGAGAACCGGGCGGCATTCCAAGGCTGAGATAGTCGAGCGCAGTCAGTGTCGAGATCGAGCTGGACAGAATGAACGGCACGAACGTCAGCGTCGCCACCATGGCGTTGGGCAGCAGATGCCGCCACATGATTGTGGCATTGTTGACGCCGAGCGCACGGGCCGCACGTACATATTCAAAATTCCGCGCCCGCAGGAACTCCGCGCGCACCACCGCCACAAGGCGTGTCCACGAAAACAACAACAGCACGCCGAGCAGGATGAAAAAGCCGGACGGCAGGACGGCAGCGATGATCAAGAGGATGTAGAGTTCCGGCATGGACGACCAGATTTCGATGAAGCGCTGGAAAAGCAGGTCAGTCCGGCCGCCGAAATAGCCTTGCACGGCGCCAGCGCCGACTCCGATAATCGACGACAGCAAAGTGAGCGCCAGGCCGAACAAGACCGAAATACGGAAGCCATAGATGACGCGGGCCAGCACATCGCGGGCCTGGCTGTCGGTGCCAAGCCAGTTCATATTGCCGAGCGTGCAATCGGGATCGGCATCCTTCCCAGGATAGCCGGCACATCGATCCTTAGCGTCCATCCTCCAGAACGGCTCTGTCGGTGCCGAATGCGGTATGTTGGAATTGGCGGTGTCATAGGAATAACGAATCGGCGGCCACAACATCCAACCATGGGCGTTGATCTCGTCACGGATATAGTCGGTCTTGAAATCCGTTTCGGCTAGGAAACCGCCGAACTTGTCCTCCTGATAGTCGACGAAGATCGGCATCAGGATCTCGCCTTTGTAAGAGACTAGGATCGGCCGGTCGTTGGCGATGAATTCAGCGAACAGGCTGAGCACGAACAGGACGGCGAAAATCCAGAATGACCAATAGCCGCGCTTGTTGGCGCGGAAATTGGCGAGCCGGCGGGCGTTGAGTGGTGTCAGGCGCGGTTTTCTGATCGGCATCTCCATCTCAGACATCCCGTCTTTCGARATCGATGCGCGGATCGACCCATGTGTAAATCAGGTCGGAAGCCAGCGTCAGGAACATGCTCATCAGAGAGAAGATATAGAGCGTGCCGAAAACGATCGGATAGTCGCGCTTTATCACGGCCTCGTAGCCCATCCGGCCGAGGCCATCGAGGGAGAAGATATTCTCGATCAGCAGTGCGCCGGAGAAGAAGGCGGTGATGAAGGCGCCGGGGAAGCCGGCGATGACGATCAGCATGGCATTGCGAAAGACGTGGCCATAGAGCACGCGTCGCTCCGTCAGGCCTTTCGCACGCGCCGTCGTCACATATTGCTTGCGGATCTCTTCGAGGAAGGAATTCTTGGTAAGCAGCGTGGTGGTGGCGAATGCCGAGACCAACATCGATACGACCGGCAGAGTAATGTGCCAGAGATAGTCGAGGATCTTGCCGCCGATACTCAACTGGTCGAAATTGTCGGAGGTCAGGCCGCGTAGTGGAAACCAGTTGAAAAACGAGCCGCCGGCAAACAGCACGATCAGCATGATGCCGAACAGGAAGCTCGGAATGGCATAGCCGACGATGACCACGCCGGAGGTCCAGACATCGAAGGTCGAGCCGTCCTGAACTGCCTTGCGAATACCGAGCGGGATCGAAATGGCATAAGAAAGCAGCAGGATCCAGACGCCAAGCGAGATCGATACCGGTATCTTCTCCTTGATCAGGTTGATGACCGTTTCGTTGCGGAAGAAGCTTTCGCCGAAATCGAAGCGGATATAGTTCCACATCATTTCGCCGAAACGCTGCCAAGCAGGCTTGTCGAAGCCGAACTGCTTGTTGAGCTTGGCGATGAATTCCGGATCAAGACCCTGAGCACCGCGATATTTCGAGCTGGTGTTCACGCCGACATCATTGCCGCCGCCATTCAGCGAATCGGTATTCTGCCCGGTCAGTTCGGCGACGATCTGCTCGACCGGACCGCCTGGGGCGAACTGCACGATGGTGAATGAAAGCAGCATGATTCCCAGAAGCGTCGGGATCATCAGCAGCAGGCGCCGAAGGATATAGGCTCCCAATCAGGCCTCCCGGTCCATGAGCGTTGCGGGGCATCGTGATGCCGTTGCCTGTCCGGTGGTCAAATGATTCTCCAGAAAACCGCTGATTCGCGTCGATTGGGACTATCTGCGACGGCTAGGATACCAGCCTTTCGTCAGGCTCAAGGACTATTTCTGCTTCATCCACCAAATCGCCGGGAAGCCGATCGAATATTTCGGCAGTTCCTTGGGCCGGTCGAACTTATCCCACCAAGCGACGGGATCTTCGCTGCGGAAATAGCTCGGTATCACGTAATGGTGATGCAGCAAGACGCGATCCAGTGCATGAACCGCCGCTACTTGGTCGTCACGATCCGCCGAAAAGATTACCTTCTGAATGAGCTTGTCGATCGCGGGATCGGCAACACCTAGATAGTTTTGCGTACCCGGTGTCGCAGCCGACTTTGAACCCCAGTATTCCGCCTGCTCGTTGCCCGGGTTGAGGCTCTCGCCCCAAGCATTGTACATTACGTCGAAATCACGTGTCCGGGCACGCTGGACAAATTGCGAAGCGTCGACGGAGCGGATAGTGACCGTCACACCGATCAGCTTGAGATTGGCGGCCAGCGATAGTGCGACCGGCTCTATGATATTCGAGCTGAGCATGATCTCGAAGCTGTAGGGCTCACCGGTTTTGACATTGACCATTTTATTGCCGCGGATTTCATAGCCAGCCTGCTTGAACAACGCCACGGCTTGTCGAAGGTTGTTGCGCACCTTGTTCGGGTCGCCTCCAACCGGATTCTTGTATTCCTTGGTAAAGATGGACGGCGGCAGTTCGTCCTTGATACTGCTGAGAATTTCCAGCTCCTTGCCTATCGGCAAGCCACTGGAGGCTAGTTCTGTTCCAGCAAAGTAGGAGTTGATCCGCTCGTACCAGCCGTAAAATATGGTGCGCCTCAGCGTCTCGAAGTCGAAAGCCTCGTTCAATGCCTCCCGGACGCGCTCATCCTTGAATTTGTCCCGCCGCAGATTTGGAATGAAGGCAACCATCACACCTTGTGCACGAGCTTCATTCGGGAATTTTTCTCTCTTGATTTTACCCTGCATCATTGCTGGGAAATTGAACTGAGTCTCCCAGCGTTGTGCCTTGTTTTCCTGCCAATAATCGATGGCGCCGCTGCGGAACGCCTGGAACTCGACGTCGCGGTCGACGAAATAGGTATATTCGATGCTCCTGAAGTTATTCTGGCCGACGTTGACCGGCAAGTCCCTGCCCCAGTAGTCGTCACGCAACTCATACTTGACCGATGAACCCGGACGGATGGCAACGATCTTGTAGGGACCGGACCCCATCACCGGTTCCAGGGTCGTTCCGCCAACATCGCGCTTCTCGCCATTCGCATCCACTCCTTCCCACCAGTGCTTCGGTACGATGATCAGCTGGCCAACGATATTGGGCAATTCCCGATTGCCCTTCTGGTCGAAGGTGAATTTAACCTCGCGGTCACCGGTCTTCTCGGCCTTTAAAACATGCTGATAGTAGAAGGCCTTGGCCGGGTCGAGTTCTTTGGCCTTGTCCAAGGAATAAATTACGTCATCCACGGTTACTGGCTGGCCGTCGGCCCATTTTGCCTTCGGATTGAGCCGGAACGAGGCAGAAGAGAAATCCTCGGGATAGGAGACTGCTTCGGCTAGCAGACCATATGACGAAAACGCTTCGTCCGAAGAAGACTTCATCAGCGTCTCGAAAACCAGGCCGATTGCACCCTCGACGTTGCCCTTGCTGCCTGCCACCGGATTGAGCGAATCGAAAGTACCATATGCCGAAAGATGCAAATCCCCCGCCTTCGGCGCGTCAGGATTGACATAATCGAAATGCTTGAAGCCCGGCGGATATTTAAGCTTACCGATGACCGACACGCCGTTGGTCCAGTTGTCTGCCCAGACGGGGCCGGGAATGAGGAGCGACAGGGCAAGCAATCCCGACAGTGCCGCATGTTTTCCATTCATCCTCAAACCCATCTTCACTTCCTTTGCGACAGACTGCGATTCCTCTGATGATCTAATGTCAAAAAACGATCGTGGCAAATTTGCCATTCGCGAGTGAGATTTTTCGGCAAAGCCATGCTTTCCGCCAAATCCTCACGAATTATAGTAGTCTGGCCAAATCAGTTTCGCGCAGGACGATGATCAATACAGGAAATTCAGAGGGAGCAGCGTTGAGAAGTTTTCTATTCCGGCTCGCCGTTTCAATTCTGAGTCTCACCATGGCCGCGCCTGCTGTGGCGCAGGATCCCATCCCCGCCAAGAAGCTGTTTGGCGTCAAGCAATTGCCGACGGTGGGGCCGACCGAATCGATCGGCTTCTACGCCAATGGCTGCCTGATGGGCGGCGTGGCGATCCCCTCCGATGGCCCGACCTGGCAGGTGCTGCATCCATCGCGCAATCGTCGCTGGGGCAATCCGGCAATGATCAGCCTTCTGGAGCGCCTGTCGCACGACGCCCATGACAAGGACGGCTGGAATGGCCTGTTGATCGGCGACATCGCCCAGCCGCGTGGCGGCCCGATGCTGAACGGCCATGCTTCGCACCAGATCGGCCTCGATGCCGACATCTGGCTGACGCCGATGCCGGACCATATGCTGAGCGATGCCGAACGCGACCACTTTCCGGAGAATTCGATGCTGCGCAAGGACAGCGTCTATGTCAACGACAGCGTCTGGAACAATGCACCGCACGAAGCGCTGATCATGCGGGCGGCGAGCTATCCCGAGGTCGAACGCATCTTCGTCAATCCCGGCATCAAGAAGAAGCTCTGCGACACCTGGACCGGCGATAAGACGCTGTTGTGGAAGGTCAGGCCGATGTACGGCCATGACTATCATTTCCACATCCGCATCAAATGCCCCATCGGTTCGACGACCTGCACGCCGCAGGTTACCCCGCCGCAGGACAGCGGCTGCGGCAAGGAGGTGGCCCAGTGGCTCGACCGGGTGAGACCGAAGCCAATACCGAAAGTCGCGGAAAAGCCCAAGGTCAAGCCGGTGAAACCGGTGAAGCCAGCCTATCTGACGATGAACGCGCTGCCGAAGGCATGCACCATGGTGCTCAATGAGCAGGCGGTGCCATCAATGGCGGCGGCCGAATATCATGGGCCTGTCGTCGCCGACGTGGCGACCGCCAGCGACGTGCCGGCAAGCACCGAGACCGCCTATGCCTCACCGACAGAACCGGTTACGGCCGTCGTCTTCCGCTCGATCGAGGATTTCTCGAATCTGGTGCCGCCGCTCAAGAAAGTGCCTGTGCCTCGGGAACGGCCGGTCGAATAACGGCGAGGTCTTACAATGAAAGATGGCACTCCCACAGACGGCCTGAAGAAAGCCTGGCGCGACAGCATCGAGAGCGACGATTTCCAACCGCTCGACTTGGCTACCTTTAAAGAGGAAGGTCGGCGATTGCTGTCGCATGCCGACCGCCTTCCCTCCGATCTTTGCATCCCTGCCCTGCGCAAAATTCATTGAAATTTCATGAGCCGGCCTGTTCCCTTCAGGCCGTGATCGTGGTACCAGCCCTCGCCATCTTCCGAAAGGTATTTCCGCACACGGTTCGCGCCCGAACCGGCGGCACTCATTATTTAAGGAACATGGCATGGCGCGCATCATCGAAACCATCACCGGCCTTCAGGCGCTTACCTTTGACGACGTGCTGCTGCAGCCCGGCCATTCCGAGGTCATGCCGGGCCAGACCGACATTTCCACCAAAATCGCGGCCGATATCGAGCTGAACCTGCCGCTGCTTTCCGCCGCCATGGACACGGTGACGGAAGCCCGTCTGGCCATCGCCATGGCGCAGGCCGGCGGAATGGGCGTCATCCACCGCAATCTCGATCCCGTCGCGCAGGCCGAGCAGGTCCGCCAGGTGAAGAAATTCGAGAGCGGCATGGTGGTCAATCCGGTGACCATCGGTCCCGATGCCACCCTTGCCGAGGCTTTGTCGCTGATGAAGACGCACGGCATTTCCGGCATTCCGGTGGTTGAGACCCAGGGCACGGGCCGCACCGGCCGGTTGGTCGGCATCCTCACCAACCGCGACGTCCGCTTCGCCTCCGACCCAGGGCAGAAGGTCTATGAGCTGATGACCCGGGAAAACCTGGTCACGGTCAAGGAGAATGTCGAACAGGGCGATGCGAAGCGGTTGCTGCACCTGCATCGTATCGAAAAACTGCTGGTCGTCGACGATGCCGGCCACTGCATCGGCCTGATCACCGTCAAGGACATCGAGAAATCGCAGCTCAATCCGCATGCATCGAAGGATGCGCAGGGTCGCCTGCGTGTCGCTGCCGCCACCTCGGTGGGCGATGACGGTTTCGAACGCGCCGAACGGCTGATCGATGCCGGCGTCGACCTGCTGGTGATCGACACCGCACACGGGCATTCGCAGCGCGTGCTGGACGCCGTGACCCGCGCCAAGAAGCTGTCGAATTCGCTGCGCATCATGGCCGGCAATGTCGCGACGCCGGACGGGACCCAGGCGCTGATCGATGCCGGCGCGGATGCCGTCAAGGTCGGCATCGGTCCGGGTTCGATCTGCACCACCCGCATCGTCGCCGGCGTCGGCGTGCCGCAGCTTGCCGCGATCATGGGCGCGGTGGACGTCGCCAGCAAGCAGAACATCCCCGTCATTGCCGATGGCGGCATCAAATTCTCCGGCGACCTCGCCAAGGCGATCGCCGCCGGTGCGTCAGCCGGTATGATCGGCTCACTGCTTGCCGGCACCGACGAGGCGCCGGGCGAGACCTATCTCTACCAGGGCCGCTCGTTCAAATCCTATCGCGGCATGGGCTCGGTTGGCGCGATGGCGCGCGGTTCCGCCGACCGCTATTTCCAGGCGGAAGTGCGCGACACGCTGAAACTGGTGCCGGAGGGCATCGAGGGCCAGGTGCCGTATAAGGGACCGGCCTCCGGCGTCCTGCACCAGCTCGCCGGCGGCTTGCGCGCCGCCATGGGCTATGTCGGCGGCAAGAACCTTCGGGATTTCCAGGAGAAGGCGACCTTCGTGCGCATTTCCGGTGCGGGCCTGCGCGAAAGCCATACCCATGGCGTGACCATCACCCGCGAAAGCCCGAACTATCCCGGCGGTGCATGAGCGGCGCCGACGGCATCGGCTCCGACAATTCTCCAAATTACCGATCGACGGCGCCCTTGCAGGTGCCGTCTTTCGTTTGGCGTCCACCTGCATGCCCTTTCCTTGGACGCCGCATCGGAAGCACAAAAATCTTTCCGGTCTTTCGGTTGTTTTGCATTGCACAATTTCGCCTCAATGCCGGGCCTTAGATATATTTTCCCAGGCGGATTACTCGCCGATGTGGTGCAGCACGAAAGGCTTTCGGCATGAAGCTTGGCAAGGATCGCAAATTCCTCGTTCTGCAGGGCGGCGGTGCACTTGGGGCCTATCAGGCCGGCGCCTATGAGGCGCTGCACAAGGCCGGTGTCCGGCCGGAATGGATCGCTGGCATCTCTATTGGCGCCATCAATTCGGCGATCATCGCCGGCAGTCCGGAAGACAAGCGCATCGAAAACCTGCGCAGCTTCTGGGACATGGTGTCGGACGGGCCAAAATCGCTGATGGCCCACGCGCCCGATCTGGCTCGTAAGTGGCTCAACGAGTATTCGGCGAATTTCAACGCGCTTGCCGGGGTGCAGGGTTTTTACGTGCCGCGGGCGCTGACACCCTGGCAATATTTCACCGATTCCAATGCGCGGATCAGCTATTACGACACTGCGCCCCTGATCGATACGCTGAACCACCTCATCGATTTCGACCTGATCAATCATCGCGCCGTGCGGCTCAGCCTCGGCGCGGTCGAGGTGGCCAGCGGCAATTTCGATTATTTCGACAATTTTCCCTCGTCGAAACATCGCAAGCCGACCCATATCACCGCCCACCACGTCGCCGCCTCCGGCGCACTGCCGCCCGGCTTTCCGCCGGTGCAGATCGACGATAAGTTCTATTGGGACGGCGGCCTGGTCTCCAACACGCCGTTCCAGTGGGTGCTCGATGAGCGCAAGACGACCGACGACATCTGCGTCTTCCAGGTCGATCTGTTCTCGGCCGAGGGCCGCATGCCGGAGGATATGTCGGATGTGCTCGCCCGCGACAAGGAGATCCGCTATTCGAGCCGCACGCGTCTCAACACGCAAGAGGCAAAGACCAAGCAGAAATACAAGAAGGCGCTCGCCCGCGTTCTGAGCCTGGTGCCGGAAGAGTTCCGCAACGACAAGGACTTTCTGTTCCTGAACCGGCCCGAAGATCTCGGCGCCGTTACCGCCGTGCATCTGATCTACCGACGCAAGAAATACGAGACCCATTCCATGGACAACGAATTTTCCCGGCTCACGATGGAGGAGCATTGGAAAGCGGGCTATGACGACGTGACGGATACGCTCAATTCGCCGCAATGGCTGAACCGCATCATTCCCGATGAGGGATTCGTCCAGATCGACCATCGCCGGGAAACCGCCAGAAGCTGAAGAAGAATGGAGAAGATCATGAAACTCAAGGACAAGGTCTGCATCGTCACGGGTGCTGCCAGCGGGCTCGGCTATGGCATCGCCAAGCTCTATGTGGCGGAAGGCGCCAAGGTGGTCATTGCCGACCTCAAGGCCGATGCCGCTAATGCTGCGGCCGATGAACTGACGAAGATGGGTCCTGGCGAGGCGATCGGCATTGCCATGGACGTGACCAGCGAAGATGAAGTCAACAAGGGCGTCGCCGCCGTGGTGGCGAAATGGGGTCGGGTCGACGTGCTGGTTTCCAATGCCGGCATCCAGATCGTCCACAAGATCGAGGAATTCCCGTTTGCCGACTGGAAGAAGATGCTCGCCATCCATCTCGATGGCGCCTTCCTCACCACCAAGGCCTGTTTCCCGCTGATGAAGCAGCAGGGCGGCGGCGCGATCATCTATATGGGCTCGGTGCATTCCAAGGAGGCTTCCGAATTGAAGTCTGCTTATGTGACGGCCAAGCACGGCCTGCTCGGTCTCGCCCGCACCGTCGCCAAGGAAGGCGGCCATTATCGCATTCGCAGCAATGTCATCTGCCCCGGCTTCGTGCGCACGCCGCTGGTCGAGAAACAGATTCCCGAACAGGCAAAGACGCTCGGCATTTCCGAGGAAGATGTGGTCAAGAAGGTGATGCTCGGCCAGACAGTTGACGGCGAATTCACCACGATCGACGATGTCGCCGAGACGGCTCTGTTCTTCGCCGCATTTGAGAGCAATGCGCTGACCGGTCAATCGATCAATGTCAGCCATGGCTGGAGTATTCAGTAAAGCCAAGCAATCATAACGTTCCGATTGCAGACCGGTTCCATCACTTTATTTTGATGGTGCCGGTCGAGCTTTTTCAGCGCGGCGTCATGGCGCGGCCACGGCCCTGGCGGCATAATCCCGTTGAAAATCAACGGGAGAACGGTGATGGACCAGCCGAAAATCACACAGGCGATGATCAACGCCTATGATGAATATACACATCTCACGCTCGACCGCCGCGATTTTATGCGCAAGTTGCAGATGCTGACAGGCTCCGCTGCCGCCGCAGCGGCCATTGCGCCGCTGATCGCCGCCGACAGCGCCAAGGCAGACATTATCGGCCCCGACGACAAAAGACTGCAAGCCGAGGACATCACCTATCGCGGTGCGCCGGGCGACATCAGGGCCTATATCGCCGTGTCCAAGGCGGCGCCAACCAGGGCGCCGGCCGTCATCGTCATCCATGAGAATCGCGGGCTCAACAACCATATTCGCGACGTCACACGGCGGCTGGCGCTCGAAGGCTTTCTTGCCATGGCGCCGGACCTGCTTTCACCCGCGGGCGGCACACCCGATGACGAGGACAAGGCGCGAGAGATGATCTCGAAGTCCAATCCGGACATCAACCGCACCAATCTCCAGGCCGCCGTCGAATTCCTCAGGGGTCATGACCGCTGCAACGGCAATGTCGGCGTCATCGGCTTCTGCTGGGGTGGCGGCTGGGCCAACCAGCTCGCCGTCGTCGCGCCCGACCTCAAGGCGGCAGTGGCTTACTATGGCATGCAGCCCGACGCCGCCGACGTGCCGAAAATCAAGGCGGCGCTGATGCTGCACTATGCTGGGCTGGACAAACGCACCAATGACGGAATCCCGGCTTTCGAGAAGGCGCTCAAGGCCAATCACAAGGATTTCCAGATCTTTGTCTATGAAGGCGCCAACCATGCCTTCAACAACGACACGTCCAGCGCACGCTACGACAAGAAGGCGGCGGACCTTGCCTGGGAGCGGACAGTCAAGTTCCTGAAGGAAAAGCTGGCATCGCATTGACAGCATGCACTTAAATAACGGAGCCCCCCCTCCTACCCAAATGATCAAGGCATGTCCGGTTTGGCATGCATCGCGATCGGATCGACTTCGATCAGACGCAGAGATTTCACCATGCCGGACGTGCCGGTCTTGTATTTCAGGAAATGCGCCGTCTTGAGGTGTGCTTCATAGGCCGACTGGCTGGCATAGACTTCGAGGATGCGGATCCTGCAGGGATCATCCCGGAGCGCCACGGCATGCAGCATCAACACGCCAGGCTCGATCGCGACGGAGGCCTCGATCTCCTGCGCCAGCAAGGCGCGGTAATCATCCAGATGCGCGGCGTCGATTTCGAGGTCCGCCATTCTCACAATGCGTTCGTCTGTCATCGAAATCGGGTCTCCACTGTCAGCGATTTCACACTTTTGACTTCAATTTTTGCACAGCGGATGCTTATTCCAGATCATTGCTTTGTGCAAATTGAAGCGTACACTCCGCGCCATCAGAACACCGGAGGAAAATCCATGCGTCAGATCGGACATTTCATTGGCGGCAAGCAGGTCGCCGGCACGAGCGGCCGCAAGCAGCCCGTCTATAATCCTGCCACAGGGGAAATCCAGGCGGAAGTCGCGCTCGCCAGCGTCGACGAGTTGCGCGCCGCCGTCGAAAACGCCAAGGCCGCCCAGCCGAAATGGGCCGCGACCAACCCGCAGCGCCGTGCCCGCGTGTTCATGAAGTTCGTCCAGTTGCTCAACGACAATATGGAAGAGCTTGCCCGCCTGCTCTCCTCGGAGCATGGCAAGACGATCGAAGACGCCAAGGGTGACGTTGTCCGCGGCCTGGAAGTGTGCGAATTCGTCATCGGCGCGCCGCACCTGATGAAGAGCGAATTCACCGAAGGCGCCGGCCCGAATATCGACATGTATTCGATCCGCCAGGCTGTCGGCGTCGGCGCCGGCATCACGCCGTTCAACTTCCCAGCCATGATCCCGATGTGGATGTTTGCGCCGGCAATCGCCTGTGGCAATGCCTTCATCCTGAAGCCCTCCGAGCGCGATCCGTCCGTGCCGATCCGCCTCGCCGAACTGATGATCGAAGCCGGCCTGCCGGCGGGCATCCTGAACGTCGTCAACGGCGACAAGAGCGCGGTCGACGCGATCCTCACCGATCCCGATATTGCTGCCGTCTCCTTCGTCGGCTCGACGCCGATCGCCCGTTATGTCTATGGCACCGCGGCAATGAACGGCAAGCGCGCCCAGTGCTTCGGCGGCGCCAAGAACCACATGATCATCATGCCGGACGCCGACCTCGACCAGGCAGCCAATGCGCTGATGGGCGCGGGCTACGGCTCGGCCGGCGAGCGCTGCATGGCGATTTCGGTAGCCGTACCGGTGGGCGAAGAAACCGCCAACCGCCTGATCGACAAGCTGACCCCGATGGTCGAAAGCCTGCGCATCGGTCCCTATACCGATGAAAAGGCCGATATGGGCCCGCTCATCACCAAGGAAGCCCAGACCCGCGTCAAGGGCCTGATCGACCGCGGCATCGAAGAAGGCGCCAAGCTCGTCGTCGACGGCCGCAACTTCAAGCTCCAGGGCTATGAGGACGGCTATTTCGTCGGCGGCTGCCTGTTCGACAACGTTACGCCGGACATGGACATCTACAAGACCGAAATCTTCGGACCGGTCCTGTCTGTCGTTCGCGCCAAGAACTATGAAGACGCGCTGTCGCTGCCGATGAAGCACGAATATGGCAATGGCGTCGCGATCTACACCCGCGACGGCGACGCTGCCCGCGACTTCGCCAGCCGCATCAATATCGGCATGGTCGGCGTCAATGTGCCGATCCCGGTGCCGCTCGCCTACCACTCCTTCGGCGGCTGGAAGTCCTCGTCCTTCGGCGACCTCAACCAGCATGGCACGGACTCGTTCAAGTTCTGGACCCGGACCAAGACGATCACCAGCCGCTGGCCGTCGGGCATCAAGGACGGCGCGGAATTCGTCATGCCGACGATGAAGTAATCAGTCGCTCGCTTAGCGAGGCGGGCTCTGCCAGGGCCCGCTTCTTCTCTTTGAAAATCACGAGTTCAATTTGAGGAGCTTCTGAATCTAGCGAAGGCGACGCAGGAAGTCTTTAAGCGCATTCGAAATCGCAGGCCATCTCAGCTGTTTTGCATCCATCGCATCTATATATAAGAGAAAAATTCTCGAATAAATTCTGCTCAATGCCCCGAAATTTCGAAAAATCATCCATATATAGATCATCCGTATACCGAAATATTGAGAAATACTTTAGACTTTGATTGCCGCATTTTCGGCAGGCAAATGTAATTTGGTTGGCGCCGTCTTGTTTTGGCCCATAAATCGAGTGGCCGATTCCGCTCGTTGCGGGATCATAGCCGTCCTTGTTGGAATCGAAAACTACCCCTTCGTCGCTGCATGATGTGCAAGTCAAGGTTATCGGGCTCACAAGCACGGGTTCGGTCTTTGACCAACTTGGATTTATCGTCGAATACATCCGACCACGAAAATCGGACAATCCGCATTTGCACCTCATCATCCAGCCACTTTCCAACGTTTCCCCGCCCTTCCCCTCGATAGGCTTGACGTCAAATGCAAAAAGGCAAGCAGGCGGATGGGTCTGGTAGTAGCGGCGCTGAGAGTCGAAATCGTCACTCGAAAGGCCTGGGGAATCACTCACACGCATATTCCTTCGATGTAGAATTCTACGACTGGAATAAATCGTCACAAACGTTTGCGTGCAACTAGATTTCTGTCGGAACGGCCTTGATCGGACACAAATCAAGATCATGACGGATCACCGATCGATGGACTCAAGGGTCGTGAAACGGCGCAGAATTAGCCATTCCGACGATGCAATGAATTGAGCTTGGTCCCCGGTAAAATGCGTTGCGGGAGCCTAAGTCTGGCGACAAAATATCCAGACGTTAGCATTTATGCCAATTCGTCTATATCTGAGCCGGTTTGTTTTAGAGGTTCCGCCCATGCCGAAGCGCAATGTCGTGCTGACCCAGCATCACGAGGACATCATCGACCGTCTTGTGAGGTCGGGGCGCTATCAGAATGCGAGCGAGGTGCTGCGCGAAGGCCTACGGCTGATCGAAATGCGCCAAGCGCGTGAGGTTTTTGAATTACAAGCGTTGCGGGAGGCCGCGCAGGTCGGCTTCTTAGACCTGGAAGAAGGCCGCTTTGTCGATGTCGAGAATGATGGGCTCGACAAATTCATCGCCGGACTTGGGCGTCGCGTCGAGCTCGAACCACACAAGCCCTGTACCTGACGGGCATGCCGATTTTTTAGCCTTGCAAGTTTCGGTGCAAGCGTGAGCGCAAGCGGGTCGCCGTCCGCTGTGGCCATCCACCCGATCGGAATGCCGCCACACTTGTTACTCCCGCCTTTCGACATCCACTGTCAGACTATCCTGCGACGCCGAGCGTTGAACTGCGATGCAGCCAGGTCTCATCACGGGACTTGGACTTCGCGCAAACAAGGAGGTTTCAGACATCATGACCACGACAAACATGAACCAACAGAAAGCCACTCAGCCCGCCATGCACACGCCGCCGGTCGTGGAGCCGGCAGCATGGGAGGCGGCCCACGCGCAATTGCTCATCAAGGAAAAGGCACAGAGCCGTGCCCGTGACGCGCTCGCCGCCGAGCGCCGCCGCATGCCGTGGATGGCCGTAAGAGCAGACTATGTGTTCGAAGGTCCTGACGGCAAGGTCGGCCTGCTCGACCTGTTCGAGGGCCGGCATCAGTTGATCGTCTATAGTGCCTTCTTCGAGCCGGGCGTCTTCGGCTGGCCAGAGCACGCCTGCCGCGGCTGCTCGATGGTGGCCGACCAGGTGGCCAATGTCGCGCATCTCAATGCCCGCGACACGACGCTGGTTTTCATCTCGCGTGCGCCGCAGGCGGATATCGCGCGGCTGAAGGCGCGGATGGGCTGGGAGATGCCATGGTACACCATTACCGACAGCTTCGACGCCGATCTTGGCGTCGGCGAATGGCACGGCACGAACGTGTTCTACCGTGATGGCAATCGCGTGTTCCGCACCTATTTCGTCAACAATCGCGGCGACGAGCAGATGGGCGGCACATGGAACTATCTCGACATCACGCCGCTGGGCCGGCAGGAACTCTGGGAGGACTCCCCCGAGGGCTATCCTCAGACCCCGACTTACAAATGGTGGAACTGGCACGACAACTACGCCGAAAACGCAGCGCCCGACAAGAAGTGGGTCGAAGTGTCGGATGCCGGAGAAGCGGCATTCCGCAACAAGGACACCGACAGCTGATACATGTCCTCCGAAAATCCTGAGCAGTTTCGGGATAGACGATGAAGTAGACAGGACATTACGGGCGGGTTGCGAAGGCGGCCCGCCTTTTTTCATCTTGCGGTTGGCGCAACTTCATGGTGAATTCCATCGGAGATGCTTTGCGGCTGGGGGCGGCTGCAAAACACGTTCGAGGGGCCCGATTTTGGTTTTGCAGTTTACGTCT
Source organism: Rhizobium sp. P2_G9 (assembly GCF_056403475.1). Taxonomy (NCBI): domain Bacteria; kingdom Pseudomonadati; phylum Pseudomonadota; class Alphaproteobacteria; order Hyphomicrobiales; family Rhizobiaceae; genus Rhizobium; species Rhizobium sp. P2_G9. Next base: position 65,773 of record NZ_JBFUFK010000005.1, read on the forward strand.
GCGTCGATTGTCAATGTTTCGCGACAGGCACCGACGAACGGACATGTCGAGGCGATGCTCGCCACACGGTCCGATGGGATTTGGAAAAAGGCCGAGTTCAACGGCACCGCGAAAGAGTATTTCGGTATCTGGATCGTCAATACCCTGCTGACGATCGTTACGCTCGGTATTTATGCTCCGTGGGCAAAAGTCCGGCGAAATCGATATTTCTACGCCAATACTTTCTTAAACGGGCATTCGTTCGATTATAACGCGACCGGCGGCCAGTTGTTGAAGGGCTGGCTCATGGTCGGCGCATATCTGATTGCCTACAAAACGCTCGCGCAATTCTATCCGATGGCGGCGCTGGCTGTGTTTGCGCTTGTTCTGCTCATCTTGCCCTGGGTCGTCCAGCGCGGGCTGCGGTTCAAGGCGCGCGTCACAAGTTACCGGAATGTGCGCTTTCAGTTTACCGGCCGACTGGGGCCTGCCTTCCTCAGCGTCCTTCTTGGAGGCGTTCTCAGCTTCGCTAGCCTTGGACTGCTGGCGCCGATCGGAAGCTGGTGGTTCCAGCGTTACATGATCAACAATCTCCGCTTTGGAGATCGCGAATTCAAGACCGAGGGCAGAATCTGGTCTCTCTACAAGTCGATGGTGCTGCCGGTGTTGATCATGATTGGCGGAATGGTGCCGGCGTTTCTCGTTGTAGGCTTCATTCGAGAACGCGAGTATATGGGCTTATCGGACATCTATTCCCATGGACGATGGTTTACCTGGATCGTGAAAATCCTGTTTCACTACGCTACTATTCTTCCGATCCTGTTTGCCTACTACTTCACGACGCTGGTTTACCGCATCGGTGTCCGCAACGTGATGATCAGTTCGACACGCTATGATGATACCCACTTGCTGCTCAGCAACGTGCCTCGACTGAAATATTCCTGGGTCGTTCTTTCGAACGCCATGCTTACCCTCGCGAGCCTCGGCTTGCTGAGACCCTGGGCAGCGATCCGGGAGAGAAAACTCATCATTCAGCACACCGGCATCTGGATTTTCGGTGAACTTCCCGATGTCACGGCGATCAGTCATCAGGAGGGTGATGTATTCAGCTCTGAATTCCTTGACTCCGATGGCTTCGACTTTGGCTTCTGACGAATATTCGGGCGAATGACCCCGTCATCCATAGACATCTCTTGCAGTGGGAAACTTTGAAGTCATGGCGGAAAATACACTCAAACGCGCCGAATTCCGCGGCAATGCCGGGGAATATTTCGGCATCTGGATCGTCAACATCCTGCTGACGATCGTAACTTTCGGTATCTATTCTGCCTGGGCGAAGGTACGCCGCATGCGCTATTTCCGCGGCAATACCTTTCTCGACGGCTATTCCTTCGACTACCATGCAAGAGGCCTGCAGATTTTCCTCGGCCGCGCCATCGTCTTCATCATTTTTGCGATGGTCAACGTGGTCACGCRGGCCGTACCGCTCGCCGGCGCCATCACGCCTTTCGTGTTCGCGGCGCTCCTGCCATTTTTCATCGTCCGCAGTTTCAGGTTCAATGCCCGGGTGACGAGCTATCGCAATGTGCGCTTCGATTTCACCGGCAATAAATGGGGTGCGTTCACGTCGATCATCCTCGGCGGCGTTGTCTCGGTGCTGACGCTCGGTATCCTCGCGCCGCTCGCCAGCCGCTGGGCGAGCCGCTACATCTTCAACCATCTGCGCTACGGCGACCGGCCCTTCTCCACCGATCCGAAGCTCGGGGCGATCTACAGAGCGCTCATCCCGCCCGCGGTGATGGTCATCGTCGGCCTGGTTGTCATGGGCTTCGTCGCCTTGCTGGTCGCCTATCCGATGCTCGACAGTTTCCTCCAGCGTACCGACGACCCCTCCGGCAGGCAAGCGGCGATGTTCATCATCCTGGCGGTCTACGGCGTGGTCTTGCCGCTCGTTGTCATTTACGCCTTCGCCGGCATGATCTACCGTGTCGCGGTCAGGAATATCGTGGTCAATGCCATGCTGTTCGACGGCCGGCACCAGATGAGGAGCGATCTCAAGCGCCTCACTTATGTCTGGATCTGGCTCTCCAACACGGTGGTCACACTCCTTACATTGGGGTTGATGCGGCCCTGGGCGGCGGTGCGCGAGCAGCGTTACATGCTGACCCATACCGGCATCATACCGCAGGGCGAGATCGGCGACGTGGTGGGTGCCATCCAGGCCAGCGGCTCGGCGATCGGCTCGGAATACATGGATCTGGAAGGGTTCGATTTTGGCTTCTGAAGTGATGGTCGCGCGCGGCATCTGGCATCCCCCAGGTTCCAGCAAGGCACTGGAGGCGGCACTTCTTGCTGACGGCGAGCGGCTGGCGGTGCGGCTGCCCGACCGTAGCCTGGTCGGCGAGGAAACGATCGGCACGATGGTGGTTTCCGACCATATCGGCAGTATCCCGCGCCGGATCAGTTTTGCCGATGGCGGCCTGTTCGAAACCACCGACAACGATGCCGTCGACACACTATTGCGGAAACACCGACGCAACCGCGCCGTCTGGATTCATGAACTGGAGCGGTTCCATCCACGACTGATCGTTCTCGTGCTGGCGGTCTTTCTGTTTTCTGCACTGATCTATCGCTATGCCATCCCGGCTTTGGTGGAAGTTGCTGTCTGGGCAACGCCGCCGGTCGTTGGCGACATGATGTCCGCCGGCACACTTGCCTCGCTCGACAAGACGGTGCTGGGACCATCGAAGCTGCCGGCTGAACAGCAGCAGAAAATCAGCGACGCTTTCGGCAAGCTCGCCAGCTTTTCCAGTCGGGGTCGCGAGGGCTACCACCTCTATTTCCGCGACGGTGGTTATATCGGTCCGAATGCATTTGCTCTACCGGACGGCTCGCTTGTCATCACCGATCAGTTGATCGGCATGGCCGGCAGCGACACCGACATGATCCTCGGTGTGCTGGCGCACGAGATCGGCCATGTCGAGAAGCATCATGCGCTGCGTCAGATGTATCGTGCCGCCGGCACCGCCGGGCTGATCATGCTGATCGCCGGCGATATCGGCTCGGGTGGCCATGAAGTGCTGACCGATGGCGCGGCGCTATTGTCGCTCTCCTATTCGCGAGACGCGGAGGCGGAAGCCGATCGCGTCTCCGTCGAACTGATGGCCAAGGCGGGGCATGATCCGACGGCAATCGGCCGGTTCTTCGCGCTCTTGGAGGACAAGCTCGGCGACCATGCCAATACCAGCATGTTCTCAACACATCCGGGTACACCGGAGCGGCGCAAGGCGATCGAGGATTATGCGAAGGAAGTGCTTTCGAAGAAATAGGGTGGCCACAGCGGCGAAGCTCTGCATTTTGGCCGGCGCGATCTCAGAACCGCGCCGGACCGGTCAATCGACGATGTAGAAAAGATCGCCGTCATTGACCGCGCCAACCGCCTTGAATCTCAGCGGCCTGGGACCAACACCCTTGGGTTTCGACCCATAGATATATTGGTCATAGACATAGAGTGCCGTTTTATCCTGACTGACATAGACGGCAGCGTGACCGAAATATTTGTCATTCTTGTCAAAGGTGGCGATCACCGTGCCTTGCTTGATGTTTTCGTTGCCCTTGGCAAGGTCGCCCTTCTTCCAGTTCAATGTCGCCGTGTTGCGCAGGCTGGGGCAGACCCGTTTGACATAGGAGACACATTGCCCGCAATAGTTGGGCTGCAACAGGTTTTCCGTCGGCGCCTCATCGAGAGGGCCGAGGTCAGAACCGGGCGCGCAGACCCATTTGCCCACCGGCGCCTCGGTGCTCTTGTCATAGTCGACTGCAATATGCGGCATTGCCAATCCCCCCATTTTCAAGATCGTCGATGGAGACGCATCTTATGAGGATACCAGCAGCCGAAAATATCGGACAGCTAAAATTCGACTTCGAGCTCGATGATCTCGTCCGCCTCAGCCGTGGCCCCTTCAGCCCATTCCTGCATCAGGGGCCAGCCAAGGATCAGGTCGCGATAGGCGGCAAGTTGCGGTGAAAGTTCGACCGCATAGGTCTTGAAGCGCGAGCAGACCGGTGCATACATGGCGTCGGCAATGGTCGGCTGATTGCCGAACAGATAGGGGCCGCCATAGGTTTCAAGGCATTCGCTCCAGATCGTGCGGATACGGTCGATGTCGGGCCGGGCGCCAGCGAAGATCTTGAACTTGTCGTGATGAGCCTTGATGTTCATCGGCAGCGCCGAGCGCAGATTGTGGAAGCCCGAATGCATCTCGCCCGAGACCGCGCGGCAATGCGCGCGGGCGACGATGTCCTTCGGCAGCAGCCCGGCCTTGGGGGTGATCTCGGCCAGATATTCGGCGATCGCCAGCGTGTCCCACACCGTCACCTTGCCATGGCTGAGCCGCGGCACGAGCACGGAGGGCGACAGCAGCAGCAATTCCTTGCGCGCATTGGGATCATCGATCGCGACGGGGACTTCGCGAAACTCCAGTCCCGCCATCCTGCAGAGCAGCCAGCCGCGCAGCGACCAGGACGAATAGTTCTTCGACGAAATGGTAAGTGTCGTTTCCGTCATGGCGTCCCGCCTCTCTTCAAGAAACCGTCACATAATCTTCTGGTCAGATGGCAAAAAGTGCACTAGTTTTTTGCATCGCACAACGGAAAAAGCGGGGCGTGCTGCGAATGCTCTATCAAGCTTACCAGTTCCAGGACGACATGGTCACCCCTTACCGCACGCTGGCTCGAAGCTGGCTGTCGCTGTTCAACAGCGGGTTTTGCGACGTCAAGGGTTCGATGGTGCGTCACTGGCTCGCCGCGCTCGAAATGATCTCGCGCTTCGAACTCACCCATGTGCGACCGGACTTCGCTATCGAGCGGGTGCGGAGCAGCCATGGCGAGGTGCCCGTGCGGCCCGAGATCGCGCTTCATCTGCCCTTCGGCAATCTCCTGCACTTCGTCAAGGACAGCGATGTCCGCCAGCCGAAAGTGCTGGTGATCGCGCCGCTCTCCGGCCATTTCCCGACACTTCTGCGCGGCACGGTCGAGACACTGCTTGCCGACCACGACGTCTACATCACCGACTGGGCCAATGCGCGGGATGTGCCGGTTTCGGCCGGGAAATTCGGCGTCGAGGATTATGTCGAATATGTCATCCGTTTCCTGGAGGAGATCGGACCTGGGGCGCATATCCTTGCCGTCTGCCAGCCCTGTGTGCAGGGCCTGGTGACGGTCGCGGTCATGTCGGCCGAGAACCATCCCTGCACGCCGCGCTCGATGACGCTGATGGCCGGGCCGATCGACCCGCGCGAAAGCCCCACGGAGGTCAACGAATTCGCTGTCTCCAAGTCGCTGTCCTGGTTCAAGAATTCGGTGATTTCCACCGTGCCGCCGCGGCACAGGGGCGGTGGACGGCGGGTCTATCCCGGCTTCCTGCAGCTCGTCGCCTTCATGGCGATGAACATGGACCGGCACAAATCCGCACATCAAAAACTCTTTGATCATCTGGCAGCGGGCGAGACGGCTGCGGCGGAGAAGATCAAGACCTTCTACGACGAATATTTCGCCGTGCTCGACCTCACCGAGGAATTCTATCTCGAAACCATCGATCGCATCTTCCAGAAGTCGGAACTTGCGACCGGCAATTTCACTTACAAGGGCAAAAAGGTCGATCCGGGCCTGATCCGGCGCACGGCGCTGCTCACCGTCGAGGGCGGTCGCGACGATATCTGCGCGCTCGGCCAGACGGCGGCAGCGCACGATCTCTGCAATTCGCTCCGGCCGCATCTCAAGCGCCATCACCTGCAGGCCAATGTCGGCCACTACGGTGTTTTCAACGGCAAGCGCTGGGAAAACGAGATCTATCCGGTGGTGCGCAATCATATCCTGATGATGGAATAGCCGGGCGCTCCAGCAAACAGTAGCGTCTTCGCGACGGGCAAACACTTCTTTCCGCGGATTCTGTCTGGCGGCCTACCCCTATTTTCCGTTGCCGCGCCCTTGACATTTTATCAGACGCCTCTTATTCAACAATTGTGTTGATAAACGAGATTGTTGAATATGCAAGACACACTCTCCCTCACCTTCTCTGCCCTGGCCGATCCAACCCGCCGGGCGATCCTTGCCCGGCTCGCCGAGGGAGAGGCGACGGTCAATGAGATCGCGGCGCCCTTCGACTTCACCCTGCAGGCCATTTCCCGACATCTGAAAGTGCTGGAGACGGCGGGGCTGATCACCCGCGGTCGCGAGGCGCAGTGGCGGCCATGCAAGCTCGACACAGCGCCCCTCAAGACCGTCGATCACTGGCTGGAGCGCTATCGCGCGCTTTGGGAAGGCAGTTTCGACAGGATGGACGTTTACCTCAGGGAAATTCAGAAAGGAGACGACAATGGACGCGAAAACTGAACCGCGAGAGATCGCAGACGACGAACTGCTGATTGTCCGCACCTTCGACGCGCCGGTGGCGCTGGTCTTCCGCATCTGGGAGGATCGCGACCACATGGCCCGCTGGCTGGGACCGAAGAATTTCACCTGCACCCATCTCGACAGCGATTTCCGCCCCGGCGGCAAATGGCGCGCCTGCATCGTTTCCAAGGAGTATGGCGAGAGCTGGATGGGCGGCGAATATCGCGAGATCGAGAAGAACAGCCGCATCGTCTACAGCTTCGCCTGGGAGGACGGCCATGACCAGCCCGGCATGGACACGCTGGTAACCGTGACCTTCCACGAGGAGAACGGCAGGACGGTGCAGAATTTCCACCAGGCGCCGTTCATCAGCGTCGAAGCGCGCGACAGCCATATCGGCGGCTGGAACCAGTGTTTTGACCGCGAACAGACCTATGCAGAGGCTTTTGCCCGGGAGGCAATGATATGATCACCATCACCGCTTTCAAATGGGTGCCGCCGCTGGCCCAGGGTCTTGTCCGCGACCTGCGCGTCCGCTGGGCGCTGGAGGAAGCCGGCATTCCCTACAATGTCCGGCTGATCGATCCGTCGATCCAACGAAGCGAGGACTATCTTGCCATGCAGCCCTTCGGCCAGGTGCCGGTGCTGATCGAGGATAACCTGACGATCTTCGAATCCGGTTCGATCGTGCTGCATATCGGCGAGAAGAGCGAAACCCTGCTGCCGAAGGATGAAGTGGCGCGCAGGCGTGCCATCACCTGGGTGATAGCGGCCCTGAACTCCATAGAGATCGCCGTCGTGCCGCTCGCGCAGATCGATCTTTTCTACGCCAACGAGGCCTGGGCGAAAGAGCGGCGGCCAGCGGCGGAGGCGTTTCTTCGCAGCCGTCTCGCCGACTTGTCAGCCGCACTCGGCGACAAGCTCTATCTCGACGGAAAATTCACGGCGGGTGACCTGATGATGGCCGCGGTGCTGCGCAATCTCCGCCATACCGACCTGATCGCGGACTATCCCAATCTTGCCGCCTATATGGAGCGCTGCCAGGCAAGGCCGGCCTTCCAGAGCGCGCTCGAAGGCCAGTTGAGCGCCTTCAGGGCACATGCGGCCTGATTGCTCAGGCTGCCAGGACCAGATCACGCAGGGTGGAGATCACGGCATCGCTGTTATACGGCTTCGGCATGAACAGCGCGTCCTCCGGCAGGTCGCGCTTGCGCACCCGCACGGCGCCTGAGGTGACGAGAATCTTGATCGGCGGCCAGCGGTCATGGACCTTTTCGGCCAGTTCGAGGCCATCCATGCTGCCGGGCATTTCGACATCGGTGAACAGCGCCTGGATTTCCGGATGGCCGCGGAGCAAGGACATTGCAATGTCCGTGCTCTCGGCTTCAAGCACATTGAAGCCAGCATGTTCGAGGTCGTCAATGACGGCCATCCGTATGAGCGGCTCGTCCTCGACGACGAGCACGGAGATCGGATCGGTTTGCATTCGTCCCTCACAGCAGTTTCGCCGTTGATCGCGCCAGTCGTTTCGCTGAGCGCCTTTGTTGTCGGGTAACTGGAATCTGTACCGAAATGTTCCGCACAACCGCAACTCGCCCTGAATTGGCGCGTTCTTATGGTTAAAACTATGCTAACAATCTGAGGATCAGAGGGGCTTGTACATGAAGGTGGCGGCATCGAACCGTTCCGACCTGGCGTCGCGGCTATAGTCGGGGATGGTGCCGGCCGCAATGAAGCCGACCGAGAGGTAGAGCGGTTCGCCCTTGTCGCCGCTGCGGGTGTCGAGCGTCAGCAGTGACCGGCCGAAGCCACGCGCGATCCCTTCGATCCCGGCCATCAACTGCCGGCCGATGCCGCGGCGTTGGAAACCGGGATGCACGAGCAGTTTCTTGATATCGGCGCGGTGCACCTGATTGGGCGGCGTGTCGCAATCGAGTTGCACCGAGCCGACGATCCGGCCATCGCACTCGGCCACCAGCACCGTCAATTCCTGGTCGCCGACGCGCGGCAGCACTTTCCTCACCCAAAAGCGTTTTGCATCTTCATGCGAATAGGGATGGATGAAATTGATGCTGGCGCCCTCCTCGACACAGGCATGCAGAAGGCCTGCCAGTTCATCGAGGCGGTCCTGGATTTCGGCGGCGGTCAGGCGGGAAATAGTGATGTCGGTCATTGTCTACACCATGAACAGGAAATATTGAGCCGGCTGCTCGCCGGTACGGAATTCGCTGACACCGAAAAGCTGGTAGCGCAGGCAGTCACCCGGCCCGAGCCTATGCTCTCGGCCTTCGACGGTGACGCTCAGCGCCCCTTCGGTCAGGATGATGTGGTGTTCGAGGCCGGGCCGCGGCGGCGCTTCATAAGCAATCGTGGTGCTCGGCTCGAGCCGGCATTCCAGTGCCTCGGCCGCCAGCATCTGGGCCGGCGGTGAGACGGAGCGGCGGACGTAACCGGTATTCGGATCGGTCCAGACCGGCTGCGCATCGCGGGCGATAACGGGCTGGAACTCGCTTTCCACCAGCCGGATCAACCGCGACAGCGTCATGCCATAGGCCGCACACAGGCGGCCAAGCACGGCGGCAGTAGCGCTGACCTCGGCATTCTCCAGCCGCGACAGCGAGGCACGGCTGACGCCGCTACGCTTTGCCAGATCGTCCAGGGACCAGTTTCGCTCATTGCGAAGGGCCTTGAGGCGCTGGGCGATTTGCCTATCAATAGCATTGTCGGACGAGACATTTTCCATATCTGGGAAAATGTCTCGTATTTGAGATTTTGTCAAGCGCCGACGTCAGTGTCGCGCTTCGCCTTTTCGTGCCAGGATGAAATCGTGCTCGACATCCCAGAAATCGCCGGCAAAGCCATAGTCGCTGGACCGTGCCGGATCGTGCGTATTCTTGAACTCGGCAAGCAGGCTTTCCTTGACGCCGAACACCGCATCCGAATTGATGTATTCGTCATCCGGATCGAAGATATGCGTCGTCAAAGTCTCGTAGCCATCGGCCTTGATGATGTAGTGAAGATGAGCCGGCCGATAGGGGTGACGGCCAAGAGCCTTCAGCAAGTGCCCGACCGGGCCGTCATCGGGGATCGGATAATATTTCGGTTTCACCGCCCGGAACCAGTAGCGTCCGTCCGGGCCTGTGCGGAAGACGCCGCGCAGATTGAAGTCAGGCTGGATACCCCTCTGCTGCACGTCATAAAAGCCTTCGTCATTGGCCTGCCAGACATCCAGCACGGCGTTGGCGATCGGCTCGCCCGATGTATCCAGGATGCGGCCCTGGATGAACATGTCCTCGCCCTTCTGGTCGAGACAGATATTGGCGCCCATCGGCAGTTCCGGCGCATCGGCGACATGGAAGGGGCCAAGCACCGTGCTTTCCGAAGCGCCGGACGGTTTTCTGTTGTTGATCGCGTCGACCAGCATGGAGACGCCGAGCACATCCGACAACAGGATGAATTCCTGCCGCCATTCGTTGCAGATCTGGCCGGTACGGGTGAGGAAGAGGATGGCCTCCATCCATTCGTCCATCGACGGCTCGATTTCCTTRACCGCTTCGTGCAGCTTGCGGGTGATGACTTCCATCACCTGTTTCAGCCGTTCGTCCCTGGCGCTCTGATTGCGGCCGGTAACGACGGCGACGGAATCCTCTTCGGTGAAAAAGCCTTTTTCGTGCGCTTCCATAATGGCCTCACTTGTTCAGGATCGATTTCAGCACGCGACGGAGTTCGGCCTCCGGATCGGCGACCATGCCTTCGGAACGCCAGGCGACATGGTGATCGGGGCGGACGAGCAGCGCGCCGGCATCGCGGATTTCGCGTGCATTGGCCCAGTCGCCGACCAGATCCTGCCATTCCTGGCGCGGGCCGATCTTGTGGACGGTGATCGGCAGGCCGAATTCCTTGCTGACGCTCTTTGCCGCCTCCACCCAGCCATCGCCTCCGATGCCGGTGAGGATGGTGAATAGGCCATGCCCGGTGAGATCGAGCGTCGAGACTTTTTGGCCTTGCTTGCCGAACAGCCAGGCATGCGGCAGGCGCGCGCCGGGCCACGTGGTCGGCTGGTAATGCAGTTCGGCGTCCTTCTCGAAAGCCGGTTCGGCCTGGCCATCCGGGATCACGGCATTCGACGCGTAGCGGTGATTCATCTCGACGCCGTGGGCGTCGAACTCATAGACCTTATAGGCGATGGCTTCGCGGATCGCGGCGCGCTGCAGTTCGGCTTCGGCCGTGTCGTCGCAGCGGGCGTCCATATTCTCCTGCATCTTCACCGGATCGACGGAATCAAGCAGGCCGAGCGCCTTGAAGATCGGACCGAATTCCTCGATCGACTTGTTGGCGCGGGTGACGATCTGCTTGGCGATCGGCGCGCGCTCGGTATTGTAGCTGTCGAGCAGGCCTGCGCCCGCCTGTCCCTTGATCACCGCGGCCAGCTTCCAGGCAAGATTGAAGGCATCCTGGATCGAGGTGTTGGAGCCGAGCCCGTTGGACGGCGGATGGCGATGGGTGGCGTCGCCCATGCAGAAAACGCGGCCGTTCGACATTCTGGTCGCATACATGTTGTTGACCGTCCAGGTCGAGACCGATTTGATCTTCGGCTGCAGATCCTGGTCGCCGACGAGATCGCGTACGACCTTGACGGCAAACTCGTCGGTGACCTCGGGCGCCGGCTGGTTGATGTCATAACCCCAGACGATCAGCCATTCATGCCACGGCCGAACCATGCGCACCAGGCCCATGCCGATGCCGCCGACATCCGCGCCCGGCTGCAGCACCCAGTAAAGCACCGATGGGCGATGGGCGACATGTTGGGAGAGATCGGCTTCGAACAGGATGTTCATCGAGCCGCCGACACCCATCTTGCCCTCGAAGGTCAGGCCGGCATGTTCGGCCACCTTGGAATTGCCGCCATCGGCGCCAACCAAAAATTTCGAGCGCACAGTGAATTGCTTACCGGTCAGCCGGTCGAGGCAGGTGGTGGTGACGCCATCCGCATCCTGTTCGTGGCTGACATATTCTGTCGACATCCGCGCCTGCGTGCCGCGCGAACAAGCGGTCTTGAACAGCAGCGGCTCCATAAAAGTCTGCGGCAGGTCGTTCATATGGCTCGGCGACGAGAGATGATGCTCGGCGCGCGAAAGCGGATGCTTGCCCCAGCTCTTCATCCGGCCGATCTCTTCGCCGGTCAGCGAGGTGCAGAAGACATTTTCGCCCATCAGATCTTGTTCGGCGGCGAACATATAGGCCTCGTCTTCGACATTCCGTCCGAGGTCGCGCAGCACTTCCATGGTACGCTGGTTGGTGATGTGGGCGCGCGGCGTACTGGCGAGCCAGCGATAGCGGTTGATCACCATGTTTTCGATGCCGTAGGTCGCAAGCAGTGCCGCGGTCGCCGAGCCTGCCGGGCCGGTGCCGATGACGAGCACGTCGGTGGTGATATCAGCCATTCTTTCCTCCCTTGATTCCCTTGATCGTGTGTTCCAACAGCCCGCCTTTCAGGATGCGGCGGACCGGAAAAAGCTGGATGCCGGTGCGAGCCGAAAACAGGCCCCAAAGCCCGCGCGGCGCAAACAGCATGGTGACGATGGCGATCATGCCGAGCAACAGCAGGTACCAGGAGCCGTAATCGGCCAGCAGGTTCTGCAGCAGAAAGAAAACGATGACACCGAGGATCGGTCCTTCGACGGTGCCGATGCCGCCGATGACGACGATGAAGATGACATAGGCCGTCCAGTCGATCACCGAAAAGGCAGCGTCGGGCGAGATGCGCTGCTTCTGGATATAGATGAGGGCACCGCAGGCACCTGTCAGGAAAGCGGTGACCAGATAGACCAGCGTCTTCATCCGCCGTGCATCGACGCCGACAGCGCGTGCCGCCTGTTCGTTGTCGCGTACCGCGGCAAGACCGAGCCCCTGTTTTGAGCGCAGCAGGCGATAAATGAAGCCGATGGTGACGACGACGAGGATCAGCGCCAGCCAATAGGTGATGGCGTCGGTCGCCTCCCCGGCTTTCATCCGGAAAAGCTCCTTCAGCAGCTTGATGCCGAACATGTCGCGGGTGGCATCGCGTGGCAGCGATGTGCCGGTGCCACCACCAAGCGCTTTCCACTGCGCCAGCAGCAGCCGTCCGACTTCGGCGATCACCCAGGTGCCGATGGCAAAATAAGGCCCATAGAGGCGGAAGGTGAAGAAGGCAGTCGGCACGGCGACCAGGGCAGAGAAGAGGCCGGCGGCAACAATCGCCACGATCGGGTCGAAGCCCAACAGGCTCACCACCGCGAACATCGCATAGCCGCCGCAGCCGACGAACAATTGCTGGCCGACGGAGATCAGCCCGGCATAGCCGGCGAGCAGGTTCCAGCATTGGGCCAGGACCAGCATGGTGAGGATGAAGAACAGATCCTGGATCACGCCGCGCGAAACGATGAACGGGGCGAGGATGCCGAGGATGACGATCAGCACGGCAATGAGCATGAAGAACGACGACGCTCGGGTGCGGGTCTCGACCTTGAAGGATTGGATGACGGACTTGTCCATGGCCACGCCTCAATCCACCGCCCGCGGGAAGAGACCGCGAGGCTTGAACAGGAGAACAACAAGGAAGGCGAGATGGCCGGTCAGGATCTGCCATTCCGGGCTGACCGCGGCGCCGACGGTCTGCGCCACGCCGAGAATGATGCCACCGGCGAGCGTGCCCCAGAGCGAGCCGAGCCCGCCGATGATCACCGCCTCGAAGGCATAAATCAGCCGGGCCGGGCCGGAGGTCGGGTCGAAATTGGCGCGGGTGCCGAGATAGAGTGCTGCGATGGTGACGACCACCATGGCAACGCCGGTGGCCATGGCGAAGATACGCTGTGGCCGGATACCCATCAGGCCGGCGGTGACTGCGTCATCGGAGGTAGCGCGGAAGGCTCGGCCGATGGCCGTGCGATAGATCAACTGGTTGAGCACGACGATGACGATGATGGCCGAGGCAAAGGTCATCAGCGGCATGATGCCGGCATTGGCGATGCCGAGTGAGACCGATGCGGTCTCCAGGCTGCCGGCCGAGATGCGGCGACTGTCGGCGGTGAAGCCTTCAAGCAAGCCGTTCTGGATGACGATGGAGAGGCCGAAGGTGACGAGGAGCGGCGGCAGGATGTCTTTGCCGAGCGTGCGGTTGAGTAGGTAATATTGCAGCGCCCAGCCGATGGCGAACATCAGCGGAGCGGCAATCAGCGCCGCCAGGAAGGGATTGAGGCCGAGCGCCGAGACAAGCAGCAGAATCAGGAAGGCGGCGAGGATGATCAGGTCGCCATGGGCGAGGTTGACCAGCCGCATGATGCCGAAGACGAGGCTTAGACCCGCCGCGAACAGCGCATAGAGCCCGCCAAGCAGGACGCCTTGGAGAATGGTGTCAAACCAGTTCATGGCCATCCGCTCCGAAATAGGCTTTGTGAATGGCGGCGCGGTCGAGTTCGCCGGATTTGCCTGTCAGGGTGATGCGCCCCTCCATCATGCAATAGATGCGATCGGCGACTTTCAGCGCTTGTGCAATGTCTTGTTCGACGATGACGATCGCCGCACCCGTCTCGCGTATTTTCGGAAAGGCGGCATAGATATCGCGGATGACGACGGGCGCGAGGCCGAGGCTGATCTCGTCGCAAAGCAGCACATCGGGGTTCGACATCAGCGCCCGGCCGATCGCCACCATCTGCTGCTGACCGCCCGAGAGCGCGGTCGCCGGACTATTGCGACGCTCTTTCAGGATCGGAAAGAGCGAGAAGATGCTGTCGAGGTTCCAGGGACCGGCGACTTTGCGGCCATAGGCGCCGACGAGAAGATTTTCCTCGACCGTCAGCGATGGGAAAAGTTTTCGGCCTTCCGGCACCATGGCGATGCCGCGCGCCATGACGTCGGGCGCGGGCAATGCGCCGATTTCCGTGCCACGATAACGGATGGAGCCGGGCTCATTCCGAAGCACGCCCGATAGGGAACGCATCAGGGTCGTCTTGCCGGCGCCATTGGCGCCGATGATGGCGATGGTTTCGCTCTCGTTCAGGGTGATGTCGACGCCGAACAGCGCCTGGAAATCCGCGTAGAAGGCTTTGAGGTCGCGAGTCTCGATCAACGTCATATCTCGATCCCCAGATAGATTTCGCGCACCTCTTTCGAGGCCATGATCGCATCCGGCTTGCCGATGCCGAGCACCTTGCCGAAATGCAGCACGAGCAGCCGCTCGACGACGGAATTCAGTGCGTGCAGCACGTGCTCGATCCAGATCACGGCAATGCCCTTTTCATGCACGCCGCGGATGGTGGCGACCAGCGCACGACATTCGCCTTCGGTCAGGCCGCCGGCGATCTCATCGAGCAGCAGAAGTTTCGGGTCCGTGGCCATGGCGCGAGCCAGTTCCAGCCGCTTGCGCTGCAGCAGGCTGAGGCTGCCGGCTGTGGCATTGGCCTTGTCGATCAAGCCGGTGTCGATCAGGATTTCGGCACAGCGGTCGGCCACCCCGCCTTCGGATTTCTGCGCCCCGAAGGCGCCGGCGACCAGCAGGTTTTCGAAGACGGTGAGCTGTTCAAAGGGCTGCGGAATCTGGAAGGTGCGGCCCATGCCGGAAAAGCAGCGGTGCATCGGCGGGACGCGGGTGACATCCTGATCGCAGAAGCGGATCGTGCCGCTATCTGCTGGGATGTTGCCGGTGATCAGGTTGAAGAGGGTAGATTTGCCGGCACCGTTGGGACCGATGATGCCGAGCGCCTCGCCTGCCTCGACGGAAAACGAAATCTGTTCGGCGACGGTCAGCGCGCCGAATTTTTTCGAGATTCCGGTGAGTTCGAGGATGGGCATGGGGTCAGTTGTCCAAGTTCATTCGTTTTTGTGAGCATGATCGGGTTGTCTTGATCCGCGCCCTAAGTGCCATGCCCCTCATCTGCCTGCCGGCATCTTCTCCCCGTAGTGACGGGGAGAAGGGACCTGGGGCACCCGCTCGAGCCTCTCTCAAACGTCTGCCGAATGCTGACGGCGAGGCGGTTTCGGAGCGGATTCCCTCTCCCCGCCTGCGGGGAGAGGGCTAGGGTGAGGGGCAGACACGCGCACTAAGGGTGAGCGGGCACTTAGCTCAGCGCCTCCAGCTTTCCACCCAATGGCACATTCGTCGCCAGCGAATTCTCCACCACCACCAGATCATAACCCTTGCCGCCCTGCTTCAGGCGCCACTGGCCGCCGACGAGCGGGGTCTTGGCGACGTTCTTCTGGGCAAAGGGCGGTAGCTTGTCATTGCCCCAGGCAATCGGGCCGACCAGCGTATCGAGCCTGGTTTCGCCGATCGCCTTGGCCACGCCCTCACCGTCCGTCGGGTCCTCGGCGCGCTTCATCACGTCGACAGCCAGTTCGAACAGCGCATGGGCAAAGCCGATCGGCTGTGTCCATGGCCGGTTGGTGGCGGCGGTGAAGGCGTCGGCAACCTGTTTGGCGGTCTCACCGGTCAGCGACGACTTGAACGGATGGCTGGGCGTCCACCAGACCTCGGTCGAGAGGTTGTGGCCGGCATCGCCGAGCGATTCCACCGTCTGCGGGAAGAGCAGCGCCTTGCCGATCGAGGCGATTTTCGGCTTGAGGCCCTGCTGCTTGGCCTGGTTCCAGAAGGTGGTCAGGTCCGGCGGGATCACCACGCCGGTAATGATCTCGGCGTTGGCCTGCTTGAAAGCGTTGATCTGTGCGGAGAAATCGTCGGTCAGGTCCTGGAAGCGGCCGGGATCGGTCAGCTTGTAGCCGAGTTTTTCCAGCACCGGCGGAAAGCCTACGACCTTGTCGCCCCAGGCATTGCCGTCGCCATCATTGGGGAACAGGCCGCCGATCTGCTTGTTGGTCTCGATCTGGCCCCACATGCCGGTGAAGACGGCGATGATGTCTTCCAGGCCCCAGAAAAAATGGTAGGCGAAGTTGAACGGCTTCCACGACTTCGGGTCGCCCGGATTGGCTTGCTGGCCGATGAACCAGGGCTGCCAGGGCGCCACCGTGGAAATGCAGGGCATTTCCTCAGCCTCGCAGGTGGTCGAAACCGGATTGGTGGTTTCCGGCGTCGACGAGACGAGCATAAGGTTGACCTGATCCTTGACGATCAGTTCCTTGGCGACTTCGGCGGCGCGGTTGGGGTTGGACTGGCTGTCCTTGACCACGACCTCGTAATTCAGGCCCATTTTCTTCGTGGTCGCCAGGAAATTGCTGATCACGAATTTATCTGCCTCGCCGAAAGCGGCAAGCGGGCCGGTCTGTGGGCTGACATAGCCGAGCTTGATTGTCTTGTCGGCGGCGATTGCCGGCAGAGCCAGACCGGATGTGGCGGCGAGCACGCCGGTGGCAGCGGTCTGCTTCAGAAATTCGCGTCTTGTTGTCATTGTCCTCTCCTCCCAGTTTTCGTTGGCGTCATGCGGTCGGTCGTAGGCCCTCCCAGGCCTGCTGCAGCAGCGCGCGGATCGACGGCTTGTCGATCGGGCGCGGGTTCCAATAGGGGTTTTCGGTGGCGATGTTCGCCGCCTTGTCGAGATCGGCTTCGGTCAGGCCGAGATCGCGCAGCGCCATCGGTGCATTGATCGACTTGGCAAAATCCCAAAGCCCGCCGCCGACCGAGCCGCCGAATGTGTCGGCCACCGGCTCGAGCAGGTCCGGCACGGCGGCGGCATTGAAGCCTGCCGTGTGCGGCAGCATGATTGCATGGGTGTCGGCATGCGGCGTATCGAACGTGCCGCCCAGCGTGTGGCAAATCTTGTGATGCAGGGCCATGCCGACCGTGCCGAGCACTGTACCGCAGAGCCAGGCACCGTAGAGGCCATCGGCGCGCACCGGAAGATCGCCGGGGGTTTTGATGATCGCCGGCAAGGCCGTTTTGAAAGCGCGCAGGCCTTCCGCCGCCATCAGGCTGGAAATCGGGTTGCGATCCTGCGCATAGAGCGCCTCGACCGCGTGCGCCATGGCGTTGAGGCCGGACGTGACTGACAGTGCCACCGGCAGGCCGGTGGTCAGCGTCGCGTCGTAGATCACCACCTCGGGCAGGATTTTCGCGTCTCGCACCGTCGTCTTGCGGCCGCCCTCAGTCTGGCCAAGAATGGGCGTGACTTCCGAGCCCGCATAAGTGGTGGGGATGACGATCTGCGGCAGGTCGGTGCGATAGGCAATGGCCTTGCCCAACCCGGTGGTCGAGCCGCCGCCAAGCGAAACGACGCAATCGGCGCCCGTTGCCGCGACAACTTTCATTGCCTCTTCGGTGACGTCGACGGGCGTGTGCATCACCGCACCGGGAAAGGTGCCGGCCGCCAGTGCTCCGAGCTTTCCGGCCAGTCTTTCGGCATCGGCCTTTTGATGCGGGGTTGATAGCACGAGCGCCTTTTTGCAGCCCAGCTTCTGGATCCACTCGTCGGCGGTCTCCGCCTTGCCTTCGCCGAAAACGATGTGGGCAGCACTGCCCTGATAGGTGAAAATGCGGCTCATAGGCGTGCTCCGTTCCTGGCCCGGGCCATGACGAATGTGAACTCGATCCGGCCGTCGCCGAAATCGGTCACCAATTCCGGTTTGACCCCGAAAATAGCATCTTCACCGAGATGCGGATCGCAGCTGTCGTAGAGATGCGTGGTGATGGTATCGAAGCCCGGCGCTTTGACCAGGAAATGCAGATGCGCCGGACGGCGAAGCGGATAGCCTGCCTGCTTCAGCAATTGGCCAACCGGGCCGTCGTCCGGCACGCCGTAGCCGGCGGGCTTGATCGTGCGATAGCGAAAGTGGCCGTCGGCATCGGCTTGGAACGCCCCGCGCAGATTGAATTCCGGCTGCCGGTCGGGCTGCTGGTTTTCGTAAAAACCCTCGGCATTGGCCTGCCAGGTTTCGATGACGGCACCGGCAACCGGGCGGCCATCAAGGTCGGTGATGCGGCCGCCGACGTGGAGCGGTTCGCCGATGCCGTCCAGCGAGATCGAGGCGCCCGGTGAATAGTGCGGCGCGTCTGGTCGATAAAAAGGGCCGCGCACGGTGTTGGGGGTGGCGCCTTTCGGCCGGCGCGTATTGATCTCGTCGACAAGCGCGGACGCGCCGAGAAGATCTGACAGCAGCACCCATTCCTGGCGACGCTCGTCGCAGGCATGGCCGACTTCGGTGAGGAAGGCAATGACATTGCGCCACTCCTCCGGCGTCGGGCGGAATTCCCGGATCAGGGCGTGCAGATGCTGCACCGCCGCCGCGAGGATTTGCGGCAATTCGCTCTTCTTCGTGCTGGAAAGACGTTGCGCGAACATGTCAGCGGAATTGGCTTCCGTGAAATTCAGCGCGTTGATCCCAGGCGACATGCTCTCCTCCAATCCTGTCATTGAAGAGAGTAGCAAAGCTCAGCCTGCCGGTTGATCATTTTATTCCCAGTTTATATAACATATCGTTATGAAGATCGATGAACGACATCTGGTGCAACTGGCAGCGGTGGTGCAAACCGGCGGCGTGACGGAAGGTGCGGCCTTTCTCGGCCTCGCCCAGCCGGCCATCTCCCGCACCATTGCCATGCTGGAAAAGCGCCTTGGCGAGCCGCTGTTCATCAAAGGCAGGCGGCCGCTACAGCCGACACCGCTGGGCAAGGCGCTGGCCGAGCATGGACTTTCGATGATGGCCGCCGGCCGCAAGGCGTCGGAGACGGTGGAAAGTTTCCGGGTCGGCAAAAGCGGCGTCGTGCGTGTCGGCGGTACGCCTTTCTTCATGGATGCCCTGATTGCCGCGATGATCGCCGACTTCCAAGGCAAGCATCCGGATGTGCGGGTCGACCTGACCTACGGCTATTTCCCGGACCTGCGTGCGGCGCTGAACGCCGACCAGATCGACCTCGCGATCTGCCCGATCGATATCCTCGATGAAGGATCGGGGCTGGTCTTCCAGCAGATCCTGCCCGGCCGCAATGTCGTCGCCTGCAGCGCCACTCATCCACTCCTGATGAAACGGCGGCCGCAACCATCGCATCTGCTCGACTATCCGTGGATCGCGCCGCCACCCGGCAGCCCGCTGCTGGCCGACCTTCGCAGCATGCTGCTCTCGTTCGGCGCCACCGAGATCAAGATCCGATATTCCGGTGGCTCGTTGATGAGTGTCATCAACTACCTCAAGAATTCAGAGGCGCTGACGATCATGCCGCACAGCGTCGTCTTCGCGCTGCGCAACGAGAGATCCATCACGGCGCTGCCGGTGACGATCCCGCATCCAGAGCGGGCGCTGGGGCTGCTCAGGCGGGCGGATGCATTGCGAGCGCCGGCGATAGATCAGTTCGCCAAGTTTATTGGCGCGGGGTTCGAGGATTTGAAGCTTTTGATCAAGCGGCACGAGAATTCTGTGGTGTGGGGACTCTAGCGGCCAAATGGCGCGCTTTCCGTCGATCCCTTCGCAACCGCAACAGATTTACTCGCCGGTAAAGAACTATATAAACATTGCCGCATAGACTCCGGCCCATGACTCGGTCCCGCAGGTACAAGACTGAATGCCTACGCTTTTCAGGTTTCTCTATTGGTGCGCCATCATTGCGGGGCTCATCTATGCCGTGCTGTTTTCGCTCGCCTATCTGGTCGATCCGAAACCGCGTCCGGCAACCATCGAAATCCCATCGGAACGCACCAATCCGCCAGCGCCGAAATGAGGTCGCCCGCCATGGATATGTCCGCCGCGCATGCCGAAGCCTTCCTCGAAATGATGAGCGCCGAGCGCGGCGCGGCCAAGAATACGCTCATTTCCTATGAGAAGGATCTGGAGGAACTGCGCTCGTTTCTGACAGGACGCGGCGTTTCGATGACCTCCGCCGCCTCAGCGGACCTGCAGGCCTTTCTCGGCCACATGGCCAAGGAGGGCTACAAGGCCTCGTCGCAAGCGCGGCGGCTGTCGGCGATCCGCCAGTTCTACAAGTTCCTCTATGCCGAAAATATCCGCGGTGACGATCCATCCGGCATTCTCGATGCGCCGAAAAAGGGACGTGCGCTGCCCAAGACCTTGTCGGAGGAGGAAACCGATCGCCTGCTCGCCCGCGCTGCCGAAGAAGCCGGCACGGAAGGCGATGACAGGCTTGTGCGGCTGAGAATGCTGGCCCTGATCGAACTCTGCTATGCGACCGGCATGCGCGTCAGCGAAGTCGTGTCGCTGCCGGCAACCGTGCTCGGTGAGGAAGGCCGCTTCCTGGTGATCCGCGGCAAGGGCGCCAAGGAGAGGCTGGTGCCGCTGACCAAGGCCGCGATCGCTGCGGTGGCGGCCTATGGCCGGGAATTGCAGGCTAGTCATGGCGACAAGCAGTTCCGTCACCTCTTTCCGGCCGACAGCGCCACGGGCTACCTGCCGCGGCAAGTCTTCGCCCGCGACCTGAAAAGCCTTGGCGCGCGGGCAGGCTTGCGTGCCGACAAACTCTCCCCACATGTGATCCGCCACGCCTTTGCCAGCCACCTCCTGGCCAATGGCGCCGACCTGCGTGTCGTCCAGGAACTTCTCGGTCACAGCGACATTGCCACGACACAAATCTACACGCATGTGCTCGACGCAAAGCTCAGGCAACTGGTCGAAACGCACCACCCTCTTGCAAAAGCCGCGAAAAACAGGGCATAGGAGCGGCAAGCGACTTCCCGGAACGGATCAGACGGATCACCATGTATAACTATCTCGATTTCGAAAAGCCGATATCCGATCTCGAAGGCAAGATCCTCGAACTCAAGAACCTTGCCGCGGAGAATGAAAGCATCGATACCTCCGAGGAAATTGCTCGCCTCGAGGCCCGGGCGCGCGACGCCACGGCTGAAATCTATGCCAAGCTGACGCCATGGCAGAAGACTCAGGTGGCCCGCCATCCATCGCGCCCGCATTTCATCGATTATCAGGAAAAGCTGTTCACGGAATTCACCCCGCTCGCCGGCGATCGCAAATTTGCCAATGACGACGCCATCCAGGCTGGCTTTGCCCGTTTTCGCGGCCAGGCGGTGGCGCTGATTGGCCAGGAAAAGGGCAACGACACCAAGACCCGCATCCGCCACAATTTCGGCTCGGCACGGCCGGAAGGCTATCGCAAGGCGATCCGCATCATGGAACTCGCCGACCGCTTTTCCATGCCGATCGTGACGCTGGTGGATACGGCCGGCGCCTATCCCGGTGTCGGCGCCGAAGAGCGCGGCCAGGCGGAAGCCATTGCCCGGTCGACGGAAATGTGCCTGAACGTCAAGGTGCCGGTGGTTTCCGTGATTATCGGCGAAGGCGGCTCGGGCGGCGCGATTGCGATCGCCACCGGCAACCGTGTCTACATGCTCGAACATTCGATCTATTCGGTCATCTCGCCGGAAGGTGCGGCCTCGATCCTCTGGCGCGATTCAACCCGCGCCAAGGAAGCGGCGCAGAACATGAAAATCACCGCCGAGGACCTGAAGCAGTTCGGCATTGTCGACGGCATCATTCCCGAGCCCATCGGCGGTGCTCATCGCGATCCGGAGAAGGTGATCGGCGCCACCGGCGACGTGATCGCAGGCGCGCTGTCGGAGCTGACGGGCCGCGAGGACCTGAAGGGCGAGCGTCGGCAGAAATTCCTGGAAATGGGTCGTCATCTCTGAGCCGGTCGCGACTGCGCTGAGCCATTATTAAACCCTTCCACCGACTGCCTAAACTCGGCCATATTCACGCGGTTTGTCTCTGGACCGCAGGGTTTGATTTTTGTAGTTTCGGTCGGATATGGATAGCGTTAACCGGATGTGAATATTCCGGTAACATTTTCTATCTTATAAGCCTCATGGCATGATTCCCGGCGGCGGCCGGGCGGACGAAAGGCGGGATTGCTGAAATGCGCGTATGGACGGGATTTGCAATCGCTGTTGGCCTCGGCCTGCTTGCAGGCTGCACGCCCAAGGACACGCTGCAGATCGAAGAAGTGACCGATCGCACCCAGCATCCATTGCCGCCGAAGATGCAGCTGAAGATCGCCCAGATGGGCCTCTCCATGTCTTCGCCGATCATGATCCGCGTCTTCAAGGAAGAAGAGGTGATGGAGGTCTGGAAGGCGAATGCTTCCGATCGCTACCAACTCGTCGCCACCTATCCGATCTGCGCCTGGTCCGGCATGCTGGGACCGAAGAAGAAGGAAGGCGACCGGCAGGCGCCGGAAGGGTTCTACAACATCACCCCTGGCCAGATGAACCCGCATTCGCAATATTATCTGTCCTTCGACATCGGCTACCCCAACAAATATGACCGCGCCTATGGCCGCGGCGGCCGCAACATCATGGTGCACGGCGCCTGCGCTTCGGCGGGCTGTTATTCGATGTCGGATGCGGCGATCCTGCAGATCTACACCTTTGCACGCGAAGCCTTTGTCGGCGGCCAGAAGAGTTTCCAGGTCGAGGCCTTTCCTTTCCGGATGACGGCCGAGAACATGGCCAAGCATCGGTTCTCGCAAGACTACGATTTCTGGAAGAACATCAAGACCGGATACGACTATTTCGAGATTACCCATCGTCCGCCCAACGTCGACGTCTGCAGCCGGAAATATGTCTTCAACCAGGTGGGTGGCTGCAACTCCGGCACGCCGGCCGACCTGACGGCGGCCTATGCCAGCTATTCCAGGACCTATGACGCCGCCTTCACTGTTGCTTCGGCGAAATACGATCAGAACGCCTGGAAAGACACACCGGAATTCGATCGCAAGGCGCTGGCGCGTCAGGCCAAGCGCATGGGCAGGAAGCCGCGGATCGAAAATGATGCCGATTACGTCCTCGTCGACCCGACGGCGAAGCTGACGCCGACCTCCGATGCGGTCCCCTCGTATGAGGCCGCCTATGCCAAGGTCGAAGCCCGCAAGAACGGCACCGAAAAGGAAGTGATCTGGCTGTCGGTCGCCGAGGTCGAGGCCAAGAAGAAAGCTGCCGAAGCCGAGCAGAAGGAACAGGAAAAGATCGAAAAGCGCCTCGCCAAGGCCGCGATCCCGGTTCCCCAAGCCAATCCGATCAAGCCGGTCGAGCAGCCGCAGGTGGCGCTCGACGGCGGCAATGGCCTGGCACTACTGCGCTTCTGGACCAAGAAGCAGGCGGAAAAGTCCGAGATGACGGCGACCACCGAGCAGGCGGACCAGGCAATGCAGACGTCTGCCACGCCGGCGCAGACCAAGGTCGAGACCAAGCAGGCGAAGACCGAGACGAAGAAAGCCGACGCGCAACCCGTTGTCGCCGAGCAGAAGCCCGAGACCGAAGACGCGCAGCCGGCACAGAAGCCTTTCTGGAAGATCTGGTAATGGAAGAGGCGGGCGAGATTGCGCTCGCGCTCGACCTGCGCGGGCTGAAATGTCCCCTGCCCGTACTCCGGACGCGCAAAGCGATAGCAGTACTGCCAGTTGATGCCACAGTTTCAGTCGAGACGACCGATCCGCTGGCATCGATCGATATTCCGCATTTCTGCAATGAGAATGGTCACGTGTTGGTCTCGCAGGAGCAAACGGATGGCGGGCATCGCTTTGTGATCCGCACGACCAGCACTCGGCGCATGATGCGGCTGGAAGATTTCACAGAAGCTGACATCCATCGAGAAGGCCGAGACACCACCTGAAGCGGCTGAATTCAACAATGAATTCGACAGCTGAGTTGGCCAGTCACAGCCCGTCTTCATCGCCAAGCTTGACGTTACCCTTTCTTTTCTCATAGGAAGCGCAAGAGAACAGAAACCGGGCAATATCCGGGAAAGGGGACCATGAAGGCTCGGGAGGCGGACGGTGGCGATACCGAACGGGCGCTCAAGGCGCTCGGCAAGCGCAATCTCGTGCTGGTCGGCTTGATGGGCGCCGGCAAGTCGGCGGTCGGCAAGCTGGTGGCGCATACGCTGGCCATTCCCTTCGTCGATTCCGATCACGAGATCGAGCGCGTCTCGCGCATGACCATTCCCGAACTTTTCGAACATTATGGCGAGCCGGAATTCCGCAAGCTCGAACAGCGCGTCATCAAGCGGCTGTTGAAGACCGGACCCAGGGTATTGTCGACCGGCGGCGGCGCCTTCATGAACGAGGAGACGCGCGACGCGATCCGCGAGAACGGTCTGTCGCTGTGGCTCGACGCCGATCTGGAGACACTCTGGGAACGGGTGATCAAGCGCGACAACCGGCCGCTGCTCAAGACCGAAAACCCGAAGCAGACGCTGGAAAACCTGATGAATGCGCGCTATCCGACCTATGCCACGGCGCATCTGAGGGTCAAGTCGCGCGACATCAAGAAGGACATGGTGGCCGCCGAGGTGATTGCCGCGGTGGCCTCGACGCTGGAAAATGTGAACTCATGACGCATGAAACCAAGACGGTGCGGGTCGAACTCGGCGACCGTGCCTATGACATCCTGATCGGCTCCGGTCTGATCACCCGCGCCGGCCGCGAGATCGCCGCGCGCCTCAAGGGCAAGCGGATGGCTGTTATCACTGACGAGCATGTCGCCTCCTATCTGCCGGCGCTGACGTCCAGCCTCGAGGCCGAAGGCATCAGCACCTATCCGCTGACGCTGCCGGCCGGCGAGAAGACCAAGAGCTTCGAGCCGCTGATGCAGGCGGTCGATCATATCCTCGCCTCGAAGATCGAGCGCAACGACGCGGTCATTGCGCTGGGCGGCGGCGTGATCGGCGACTTGACCGGCTTTGCTGCCGGCATCGCCCGGCGTGGCACGCGTTTCATCCAGATCCCGACCTCGTTGCTGGCGCAAGTCGATAGCTCCGTCGGCGGCAAGACCGGCATCAATTCCCGCCACGGCAAGAACCTGATCGGCGTCTTCCACCAGCCGGACCTGGTTCTGGCGGATACCGACACGCTCAACACGCTTTCCGAGCGCGAATTTCGCGCCGGCTATGCCGAGGTCGCCAAATACGGGCTGATCGACAAGCCGGATTTCTTCGAATGGCTGGAGAAGAACTGGCAGGACGTCTTTTCCGGCGGCCCGTCGCGGATCGAGGCGATTGCCGTCTCGTGCCAGGCCAAGGCCGATGTCGTCGCCCAGGACGAGCGTGAGAATGGCCTCAGGGCCCTGCTCAATCTCGGCCACACCTTCGGCCATGCGCTGGAGGCGGCGACGAACTATGACTCGTCTCGTTTGGTCCACGGTGAAGGCGTGTCGATCGGCATGGTGCTGGCGCATCAGTTCTCGGCGCGGATGAACCTTTCGAGCTATGATCTGGCAAGCCGGGTGCAAACGCATCTTCGCGATGTCGGCCTGCCGACGGTGATGCAGGATATCCCCGGCGAACTGCCGCCGGCCGAGACGCTGCTCGAAGCCATTACCCAGGACAAGAAGGTCAAGGGCGGCAAACWGACCTTCATCCTGACACGCGGGCTGGGCCAATCCTTCGTCGCCGACGATGTGCCGGCCTCCGAGGTCCTTTCCTTCCTCAAGGAGAAGCGCGGCTAGCCATGAACGGCGGGACGACCTTCTGGCAGAGGCTGATCTGGCTGGTGTCGGGCCGCCCGGTGCCTGTTGCCATTGCGGCGAATGAACCGGCGGAGACGGCATCGCGCAGCAATGGCGCGGCGCCGCGGGAAAAACCCGACAGCATGGCCGAACTCGACAAACGCGAGATCGCCGACCTCCTGATCCACCGCACGCAGATGCGCGGCGTCAATGCCGACGATTCTCCCGACGCGATCATCCGAGCGATCCTCGACAGCCGCTATACGCGCATGCCGCTCTGGCGCAACTCGATCGACAATATTATCGGTGTCGTGCATGCCAAGGACCTGTTGCGCGCGCTTAGCGAGCCTGGGATGACRACTGACAAGCTCGACATCGTCAAGATCGCCGAGCGGCCGTGGTTCGTGCCCGAAACGACCAGCCTGCGCGAGCAATTGGCAGCCTTCCTGAACCGCAACACCCATTTCGCCATCGTCTTCGACGAATATGGCGACGTCCAGGGCATGGTGACCATGCAGGACATCCTCGAAGACGTGGTTGGCGACACCTCAGAGGAAGGCGAAGTCAATCTGCCCGGCGTGCGCAAGGAGGCCGACGGCTCGATCGTGGTCGACGGCTCGGTGAGCATCCGCGACCTCAATCGGGCCATGGGCTGGGCACTGCCCGACAGCGAGGCGACGACGGTCGCCGGACTGGTCATCTACGAGTCCCGCTCGATCCCCGACGAGAGGCAGGCTTTCACATTTCACGGCAAGCGCTTCCTTGTCATGAAGCGGGTAAAGAACCGCATTACAAGGTTGAGAATCCGGCCGGTGATCGAAGGTGGCTCGGCCATGTAGCGGTTCCGCCGCCCTTGCTACAATCGATTTAAATCGCTAGGTTCGCACAGCCATCAGGAGGACTCGCCATGCAGGTCATCGTCGCGAAACTCAAGGAAATCGCCCTCTCCACCCATGCTACCCAGATCCGCGAGGCCTTTGCCAGCGATCCCGGCCGTTTCGACAAATACCATACCCGGTTCGAAGACCTGCTGATGGATTATTCGAAGACCCCGATCAACGATCAGGTCCTCGCTCTGCTCGCCGAACTGGCCGATGCCGGCGGTGTGGCTGCGAAGCGCGAAGCGATGTTCAAGGGCGAGATCATCAACATCACCGAAAACCGCGCGGTGCTGCATACGGCATTGCGCAATCGTTCCAACACGCCTGTCATGGTCGACGGCAAGGACGTGATGCCCGAGGTCAACGACGTGCTGGAGGCAATGGGCGAATTCGCCGACGGCATCCGCTCCGGCAAGATCACGGGCGCGACCGGCAAGAAGATCACCGATATCGTCAATATCGGCATCGGCGGCTCCGATCTTGGTCCTGTCATGACGACGCTGGCGCTCGCTCCGTTCCATGACGGCCCGCGCGCGCATTATGTCTCCAATATCGACGGCGCCCATATCGCTGACACGATCAAGCTGCTCGATCCCGAGACGTCGCTGTTCATCGTCGCCTCCAAGACGTTCACGACGGTCGAGACGATCACCAATGCCAAGACGGCGCGCGCGTTTATCGTCAAGGCGCTTGGCGAAGACGCCGTGCAGCACCATTTCGCCGCCGTCTCGACGGCGCTCGATAAGGTTGCGGCCTTTGGTATCAATCCTTATCGCGTCTTCGGCTTCTGGGATTGGGTCGGCGGTCGCTATTCGATCTGGTCGGCCATCGGCCTGCCGCTGATGGTCGCCATCGGCCCGGAGAATTTCGGTAAATTCCTCGATGGCGCGCATGCGATGGACAAGCATTTCCGCACGGCTCCGGCAGACCAGAACCTGCCGATGCTGCTTGGCCTGATCGGCTACTATCAGCGCAACATTCTCGGCCTGACCTCGCGCGCCGTCATCCCCTATGACCAGCGGCTGAGCCGCTTCCCGGCCTATCTGCAACAGCTCGATATGGAATCGAACGGCAAGGGCGTGCAGATGGACGGCTCACCGGTCGATGGCTCGTCCGGCCCCGTCGTCTGGGGCGAGCCTGGCACCAACGGCCAGCATGCCTTCTTCCAACTGCTGCACCAGGGCACCGACCATATCCCGGTCGAGTTCATGATCGCCAAGCAGGGATTCGAGCCCGAACTGCGCTACCAGCACGAACTGCTGATGTCCAACTGCCTGGCGCAGTCGCAGGCGCTGCTCAAGGGCCGCTCGCTCACCGAGGCCAAGGCGCAGCTGATGGGCATGGGCTGGGATGAGAGGAAAGCGGACCATATTGCGCCCCACCGGGTGTTCACCGGCAATCGCCCGTCGATCACCTTCGTCTATGACAAGCTCACACCTTACGCACTCGGCAGGCTGATCGCGCTCTACGAACATCGGGTGTTCGTCGAAGGCGCGCTGTTCGGCATCAATTCCTTCGACCAGTGGGGCGTGGAACTCGGCAAGGAACTGGCGACGGGCCTGCTCCCGGTCGTGCAGGGCACGAAGGGAACCGAGGGGCTGGACAGCTCGACGGCGGGATTGGTGGCGGCACTGAAATAGCGCTGTCGCATGCAATTCGAGCCTGATACAAACTCAGTCAACGACGTTGGGTTTGTATCAGGACTGCCATGAACTGGGACGATGTCCGCATCTTTCTCGCGGTGGCCCGCACCGGCCAGATTCTCGCGGCATCGAAACGGCTCGGGGTTAACCACGCCACGCTTTCACGCCGGTTGACCGCCCTTGAAGAGGCACTCAAGACCCGGCTTTTCGTCCGCCGCACCAATGGCTGCGAACTCACGGCCGAAGGCGAGATTTTCCTGGCGTCTGCGGAGCGGATGGAAACCGAGATGTTGGCCGCGCAGGCCAATCTTGGCCGTACCGACACGGCTATCGCCGGCACGGTGCGGATCGGCGCGCCGGATGGTTTCGGCGTCTGTTTCCTGGCGCCGCGCATGGGACGGCTGATCGAGCGGCATCCGGAATTGAAGATCCAGCTCGTGCCGGTGCCGCGCGCCTTTTCGCTGTCGAGCCGCGAGGCGGATATCGCAATCACGCTCGAGCGGCCCGAACAGGGGCGCCTCATCTCATCAAAACTCACCGACTACACGCTCGGCCTCTACGCGTCGCGCGGCTATGCCAACCTCAACGGCATACCAGAGGACGCCGAGGGGCTGAAGGCGCATCGCCGCATCGGTTATGTCGAGGACCTGATCTTCTCACAATCGCTGAATTTCACCGGTGAGGTGATGCGCAACTGGAGTGCCGGTTTCGAGATCTCCTCGGCGATCGGACAGACCGAGGCTGTGCGCTCCGGCGCAGGCATCGGCATCCTGCACAATTACATCGCCCGGCAATATCCGGACCTCGTCCGGGTCATGCCGGAGACGGAAATCCGTCGTACCTATTGGACGATTTTCCACGAGAGCGCCCGCGATCTGGCACGCGTGCGCATCGTCGCCGATTTCCTGCATGAGGCGGTGCGGGAGGAGAAGGGCGAATTTATCTGAGCGCAGCATAATTTTAGGCCATTCATCGCGCGAAATTGCATTGGGAGATCCATTTGCAGAATTCATCTTCGGCATCCTCTTCGCCTTCACTCGTCTATCTGCCGAAATCGCTCGTAGCGGGAGAGAGGCCAGATAGTTTTGACATCGTCTACTCGGTCGCGGTGTTCACCAACGACTTGCTCTACAAAGGCTTTTTCCTGCCCAATGAGCTTCCGAAGAACGTGATGCAGCTCTATTATGTCGACTATTATTTCGGGCAAGTCATGAATGGCGGGCACTCGCAGTTCATCGAGAACACCATTGAGGATGATTTCGAAGCCGTCATCGCCTTTGCACTGCAGGGTTTCGCCGCAATGGGTGCCGATACGCTTGCCCGACCTCTTGGCGACATGGTCACGTGGTTAAGGGAAAGCGACTTTCTCGGACGGTTCACCGAGGGTTATGGTTTCGATGACGATGCCTGGGAATATCTCGAAAAGCTCGATGGCCGCTTAGGTGAAGCGCACGAGGAAATGCCGATCGAAGACCTGCAAGCCACATGGTTGCTGAGCTGGGAAAACTTACGGATCGTAGAGGATACGGAATTAGCGAGAATTCGCTCAGAGCTGCTGAAGTCGAATCCAATGTTGCTCCCGCGCAAGATCAAGGAGAGAGTGTCCCGGCTCTTGGCGAAATATAAGTGATCGCAGCCGACGAGACTGAGATGACGAGGGGGCGTGATCAAGCGTCACTTTTCAGCCAGCCTGGCCATCAGCATCGCAGCATGCAGCAAAGTGTCACGTTCGTGCGGTTCGAGATCCGCTATTGCCGTGCTAAGCCAGCGACTGCGTGTCTGGATATCGGTTGTCAAAACAGACAATCCTTGCGCCGTCAGCGCCACCAGCTTTTCCCGACGATCGGTCACGCCTGCGGTACGCTCGATCAAGCCATCCTCCTCAAGGCTGGCGAGCAAGCGGGTCAGTGATTGCGGCTGCAAATTCTCCTCATCCGCCAACCTCGCGGCGGGCATCGGTCCTTTGCGGCGGAGCGTACCGAGAATACCGAGCGCCGAAAGGCTCACCGATCCCGGAGGACGCTCCGCACGCATCCGCCGGTTCAGCGATAGCATTCCCCTGACGATCAGCGCCGCATCTTCTTTGTCCATGCAAATCCCTGCCTTGAAAAATTAATACGCATAGCGTATTAATTTGAAACGTATCACGGGAAGGATATAACATGTCGTCGTCCGCATGGCGTTCCCATTTTGCCCGATCGCTGGCTTGGTCGGTCGAAAAGAGGCCCGGCTGGGTCGAAATCGGCAGCTCTGCACTCGGCATCGCCGGACCCGCTGTCTTCGCGTCGACGACGGGCCACCTGCCCTCGGGATTTGCCGCCGGCCTCGGTGGTTTGATGATCGGCGGCATCGCCCAGGGCCTCAGCCGAGACGCGGAACTGACGACCTCTGCTATCAGCGCCGCACCAGCCATCGCGGCGACCGTGCTGGCTGCGCTGCTGGCCGGGCATGGCTGGCCCGCCGAAGGGCTGATGATTCTGCTGGCGGGTCTCGCGGCATTGTTCGGCGGCTACAGCCGCCCCGCTGCCGTCGCGGCCGCATACTTCGTTCCCTATCTGGTGCTGACCTTTTCGGCAGCGGAAAAGGTCTCGGACAAGGTTTTCTTTGTCCTGCTTGCCATCGGTGGCATGGGGCTGACGATCGCGATCGGCCTGCTGATCGCCTCTGTAAGGCGATCGATGGGATATCAACCGCCACCTTTTGACGAGCCGGCCGCCTCCACCGCGACAGCGGCGCAGAAATGGGCACGCTGGCGCCGCCTGCTGTGGCAGGTCGCCGGCTGGCAATATACGCTTCGGCTGGTGATTGGGCTGACGATCGCCACCGTCATCCGCTACGCCTGGCCGGGGCATCATTTCCTCTGGATCACGCTCGCCGTTGCCCTGCTGACCGAGCGGCAGATCGAAATCGTGCCGCTCAAGACGACGCAGCGCGTGGTGGGCACTGCGCTCGGCGTGGGGTTGAGCGGGCTTTTCCTGTTTCACTGGCCGCCGCAGGCGCTGCTGCTCAGCCTCTTCGTCATTCTAGCCGCCATCCGACCGCTGGCGCGGGCCGGCAATTATCTCATCTATTCCGTGGTCCAGACGATGATCATCGTTTTCATCCTCGATCACGGCCAGCCGCCGGAGACCGGTTTGCTGACCGATCGATTGATCGCCACGCTGATCGGCGCGGCACTGGTAATCGGCTGCAATTTTCTTTTCCGACGCCACGCCAATCCACAACAGCCGGCGAGCGCCAGTGTTCGGCGGGTCACGCAATCGGGATGAGACTGTCCTTTGGCGAGGCTGGACGGGCGCGGCATTTGGTGGCATTGCCTTCGCGCACTTTTCTTCATCACCTGAACGCTATTGCCACCGCTCGGAGCCTCCTATGACCGATATCCAGTCCATCCCCCTAACCCGCATAGACGGCACGCCCGCCCAGCTCGCCGATTACGACGGCAAGGTGCTGCTGATCGTCAACGTTGCCTCGAAATGCGGGCTGACGCCGCAATATGAGGGGCTGGAAGCACTCTATCGCGCCAAGAACGGCGAAGGCCTGGAAATCCTCGGCTTTCCGGCCAACAATTTCAAAGGCCAGGAGCCAGGCACCGAAGAAGAGATCGCCGCCTTCTGCTCGCTCACTTATGATGTGACTTTCCCGATGTTCTCTAAGGTCTCGGTCAAGGGCGGCGACCAGCATCCGCTCTACAAGGCGCTGACTGAGGCGCAGCCGGAGCCGGCCGGAGCCGGAGCCTTCCGCAAACGCATGGTCGATTCGGGGCTTGGGCCGGAAAAGCCTGAAGACGTGCTGTGGAATTTCGAGAAATTCCTCGTTTCGCGTGAAGGCCAGGTGATCGGCCGCTATTCGCCGAATATGCCGGTGACCGATCCGGTCATCGCTCAGGACATCGACAAGGCACTGGCCGACTGAAAGGTTTGAGCGCGCGTTTCCTTGATCAGCTCGATCAATGCGCGCAGGCCTGCCGGCACATGCCGGCGGCCGGGATAATAGAGGCAGAGGCCGGGGAATGGTGGCGTCCATTCCTCGAGCACGCGCACCAGCCTGCCATCGGCGATAGCACCGGCGATCTGCCATTCGTTCATGTAGCAGAGGCCGAGATCGGCCAGCACCGCCTCCAGCATCAGGTTCGGCTCATCAAGGGTGAGCACTCCGGAGACGTCGACGGTGAGGATTTCGCCGCGCCGTTCGAATTCCCATGACCAGATTGTACCATTGGGCATGCGCATGCGGATGCATTGATGATGTTGGAGATCGGCCGGCGTCACCGGGGGCGGATTGAGGGCGAAATAGCCGGGCGAACCAACCACGACCATGCACTGCTTATCGCCGAGCGGCACCGAGATCATGTCCTGCGGCAGATATTCTGCGAGCCTTATGCCGGCATCGAAGCCGCCTGCAACGATATCGATGAGCTTGTTGTCGGTGACGAGGTCGACCTTCATCTCCGGATAGCGGCGCAGATAGTCGAGGATGGTCGGCATGAACTGCCGTGCTGCGCCGACTGCCATGTTGAGCCGCAATGTGCCGACCGGCCGTTCGCGATGGACATTGATGTCCTCCACCGCCCTGCGGATATCGACAAGCGCCGGCGCGACACGGGTGACGAACTGTTCGCCGGCTTCGGTCAGCGACACACTGCGGGTCGTCCGGTTGAACAGCCGGATGCCGAGCCTTGCTTCGACGGCGGCGACGGCATGGCTGAGAGCCGAGGGCGACATGCCGAGTTCGGCGGCAGCGGCGCGAAAATTGCTGGTCTGGGCGAGCCGGACAATCATTTCATATTCGCTGACATTGTCGCGCATTGTTTCGATTCCTGCATCACCGCATACGTATTTATGCTGCTTATCGGATCAATACCAGCGCTCTATCTCCTGGGCATCGACATCACCACCAGGAGCAATACCCATGAGAAGCATCGACAAGATCTATATCGACGGGGAATTCGTCACGCCACATGGCGAG
Source organism: Rhizobium sp. P2_G9 (assembly GCF_056403475.1). Classification (NCBI taxonomy): domain Bacteria; kingdom Pseudomonadati; phylum Pseudomonadota; class Alphaproteobacteria; order Hyphomicrobiales; family Rhizobiaceae; genus Rhizobium; species Rhizobium sp. P2_G9. Next base: position 99,028 of record NZ_JBFUFK010000005.1, read on the forward strand.
GGCCTGTTCGAGCTCTACAACCCGACGACAGCCAAGGTGATCGGCACGGTTCGGCTCGGTGATGTCGAGGATGCACGCCGGGCAATCGCGGCAGCCAGGCGGGCCTTCGCGGTGTCTTCGAAAACCACGGTGGCCGAACGGATCGACCTGTTGAAGCGATTGCATGCTGCCGTGTCGGCGCGGGAAAAGGACATTGCCGAAGCCATGCGCGAGGAATATGGCGCGCCCGACTATTTCCGCTCCTTCAGTGCACCTTACGCGGCTTCGGCCTTTGCCAACGCAGCACAGGTRCTCGAAGACTATCCGCTCACCCGCCGCGTCGGCCAGGCCGAAGTGGTGATGGAGCCGGTGGGCGTGGCGGCGCTGATCACGCCGTGGAATTCCAATGCCGGCTTCATCTGCTCGAAATTCGCCACCGCGCTCGCCGCAGGCTGCTCGGTCGTGGTCAAGCCCTCCGAAATGAGCGCCATCCAGACCCAGGTCGTGCTTGAGGCCATTCATGCCGCCGGCTTGCCGAAGGGCCTGTTCAATCTCGTCAACGGCCGCGGCGATGTGGTGGGCGACGAACTGACGCGCAGCCGCGATATCGCCAAAATCTCCTTCACCGGCTCAACCGTGGTCGGCAAGACGATCATGCGCAACGCGGCTGATACGTTGAAGCGGGTGACACTGGAACTCGGCGGCAAGTCGCCGACCGTGATCCTGCCCGACGCCGATCTCGAAAAGGCGATCCCGCTCGCGGTTCAGGCTGGTTTCAACAATTCGGGCCAGGCCTGCATTGCCGGTACGCGTATCCTGGTCCACGAGGGCAGGCTCGAAGAGTTCAATCATCTGGCCAAGGCTGCCGTCGAAGCCGTGAAGGTCGGCGACCCCAGCGATCCCGAAGTCAGGGTCGGGCCGATGGTCAGCCAGAAACAATGGGAGCGGGTGCAGCGCTATATCCGCATCGGCACCGAATGCGGCGCCACCCTGCTCGCCGGCGGAGAAGGCAAGCCGGAGGGATTGGATGGCTATTTCGTCAAACCGACGGTGTTCACCCATGTCACCAACGACATGGCGATCGCCCGCGAAGAGATCTTCGGACCGGTGCTGTCGATCATCAGCTATCGCGACGAGGCCGAGGCGATCGCCATCGCCAATGAGACCGACTATGGCCTGCAGGCCATGGTCATCGGCGCCGATCACCGGCATGCCGTCGAGGTCGCCTCGCAATTGCAGGCGGGCCGCGTGCAGATCAACGGCAGCTATCTGGAGCCGCAGGCACCGTTCGGTGGCTTCAAGCAGTCCGGCATCGGCCGTGAATTCGGCAGTTTCGGGCTGGAGGCCTATCTGGAGCCGAAGTCGTTGCTGGGGGCATTTGCGGTATAGGCAACTTTTACCAAGACGTCATGGTGTCCGACGGCGCGCTTGACCGCCGTTACAGAGCATGGGAGACGAAGCCAACAACTTGCAAAGGAGTCGCGCGATGGCCTGGTCTCCCACTCAATATGTCAAGTTCGAGGATCAGCGCACGCGCCCGGCGCGTGACCTGCTTGCACAGGTGCCGCTCGACGAGGTGACACGCGGCATCGACCTCGGCTGCGGGCCGGGCAATTCCACCGAACTTCTTATCGAGCGCTGGGGGGCGGCTGGCATTTCCGGCCTCGACAGCGACGACAACATGCTCGACGCAGCTCGCAAGCGCCTGCCCGGCACACACTTCGAGCAGGCCGATCTTGCGATCTGGCATCCCTCTGAGCCGCAGGACCTGCTGTTCGCCAACGCCGTCTTCCAATGGCTGCCTCATCATGTCGACATCTTCGACCGGCTGATGGACGCACTGGCGCCAGGCGGCGTGCTGGCGGTGCAAATGCCCGACAATCGCAACGAACCCAGCCACCTCCTGATGGAGGAAACCGCCCATGACGGACCGTGGAGTTCTGCTTTCGCCGCAAGCTCGGCCCGCCGCGCCGACATGCCCACGACATCAGATTATTACAGCCGGCTGATCGGAAAATCGGCCCGGCTCGACATCTGGCACACGATCTACAATCACCCGATGGACGGTGCTGCGGGGATTGTCGAATGGGTCAAGAGCACGGGTCTCATGCCCTATCTCGCCCGCGTCGCTCCGGAGCAACAAGGCGATTTCCTCACGGCTTATCAGGCGCGACTCGATAAGGCCTATCCCAAACTTGCCGATGGCAAGACGCTGTTCCGTTTCCCGCGACTGTTCATCATCGCGGTGAAACAGTAGGGTGGACTGAACGATATCGATCTTCAAAATGGAATAATGATGATCAAATACAAAACCTCGACCGGCCCTGTCTCCGTCAGCAATTGGGGCTATGAGTTGCAGGGGCTGAACGGCCGACCGCTCAACACGGGCGACCTAGCCTCCGCGACCTATGACCTCATGGTCATCGACGCCACCCATAACGGCAGCGACGCGACCCGCTTCACGTCCGACGAGCTTAGCCAGATCAAGGACGGGATGGGCGGACGCACGCTCGCTGCCTCCTATCTGTCGATCGGCGAAGCCGACGATTTTCGCGACTTCTGGGACAAGGACTGGACCACCAACGGCAAGGCAAGCGGCAAGCTGACCGACGACGCGCCGGACTTTCTCGGCCCGACCAATCCCGACTGGCCGGAATCGCGCAAGGTACGCTACTGGGAGTCCGACTGGCAGAACATCATCTACAACGACAAGGGCACGGGCGAGCTCGACGGCATCGTCAAGGCCGGTTTCGACGCCGCCTATCTCGACATTATCGACGCTTATTATTTCTGGGGCAGCGAAGTCTCAGCCAAGGATCAGGAGCCGGGTGATCCGAAGAATGACAAGCAGGCGGCCGAGCGCATGGTCGATTTCGTCGTCGACATGACGGCGCATGCACGCGAGACCAATCCGGATTTCTTCGTCATCCCGCAGAACGGCGAATGGATTCTCGAAGACCTCGGCAGTGACAAGGCACGCAAGGAAGCCTATCTGAACGCGATCGGCGGCATCGGCGTCGAAGATCTCTATTTCCGCGGCAACAAGGACGAAAACAATCGTTTGCACCCCGATAAGCAGACGATCAACATTCTCAAGCACGACTTCCTCGACAACGGCAAGCCGGTCTATGTCGTCGATTATCTCAACGATCCGAAGAAAGTGGCCGAGTTCGAGAAGCTGGCGCTCAAGGACGGCTTCATTCCCTATGCCGCGCCGAGCCGCGATCTCGACTCGCTTGGCAGCCCCTTCGACGGCAGCCCGACCTATATCCGGCCGACCCCCGGGAGTGACAAGCTGCACGGCTCGAACGTTGCCGACACGATCGCAGCACTTGCCGGGAATGACACGGTCAATGGCCGAGATGGCGACGACAAGCTCAATGGCGGCCTGGGCAATGACACGCTGACGGGCGGCAAGGGCAGCGACCAGTTCGTTTTCGACACGAAACTGGGCGCCGGCAATATCGATACGATCAAGGATTTTGTCGTGGGCGAGGACAAGATCGTGCTCGACCACGCCATTTTCACCACGCTCGCCAAAGGCAAACTCGCTGATGATGCGTTCGAGACGGGAAGTGCAGCCTCCGATACGCATGTCCACATCGTTTATGACGCAACGACGGGTGCGTTGTTCTACGACGAAGACGGCTCGGCCAGCGGCAAAGCTGTCCAGTTCGCAACCATCGCTGCCAATCTGAACGTGTCGGAGACGGACTTCCTGGTCATCTGAAGGTCCGGGCGGCAGTCCAGCTTCAGCGTTCCGGCATAGCGAGTGGATTGAGATCGACACGGTGGCGGAAGAGTTGCGCCTGCATCCGCCCGCTCATCGGCAGGAACAGGGGAAGAAGCCAGTCGCGGATGCGTCGCGACAGCCAGCTTTCGGCCTTCTTGGTCGAACCGCTGCGGCGCCCGAGCTTGATCGCCTGCGCTGTCCGGTCACGCCGCAGGCTTTCGAAGCGCTGGAAAGCGTGCGGTATTGGATCGTTTGCAAGACATTCCGACAGGACGATCGCATCCTCAAGCGCCATCGAGGCGCCTTGGCCGGAATGCGGCGCCACCGCGTGCGCAGCATCGCCGATCAACAACACATTGTCGCTCCACCAGCGAGGCAGTGCGGGCATGTCGTAGATCGGGTAGTTGCGATCGATGGCGGTCAGGTCCTTGACGATTTCCGGGATGTCGAGCGGGTCGCCCCGGTGCATCGCTGCGATCCTGGCGGCTTCCGCGCGGCTGTCCCAGTTGCTGCCGCCCCTGAGGTCGTCAGCCGCATAGGTATTGAACCAGAAAGTCGGCCCGCCCTCGTCCCGGATATAGCCGAAGAATGCCTGGCGACCGAAGACCATGTTCATCTGTCCATGCGTCGGCGCTATCGCCTCGCCGTCCACGACACCGCCTGTGCCGATCAGACCGGTATAGGCCGGCTCGGGAGCATCTGGAAATGCCATCCGCCGGACCGTCGAGCGCAGGCCGTCGCAAGCAATGATCGCATCGAAGGCCTGCTCTTCCTGGTCGATCTTGAGCGTGAAGCCGGCAGACGTCTTGCGTGTCAGAGCGATCCTGGATCCGAATCTGATCTCGACGCCAAGCCCAAGCGCTGCATCGAGCAGGACCTGGACGATTGCGCCGCGCCGGACGGTGACGGAAGAGGCACCGAAATCGCTTTGATTTCGGGAATAGTCGATGATGCCAAGTTGCTTGCCCGCTTCGTTGAACAGCGTCAGCCCGCTCATCGTCACGCCGACGTCGATGATGGCTTGATCGAGGCCCAGGGCTTTGAGCGCGTTCATGCCATTCGGCGCCAGGGTCAGAAACAGCCCGTCCATGCCGAGGCTCTCCCTCTCGCGCTGCTCCATGACGAGAGGGCGACAGCCTTTGCGGCTGAGCGCAACAGCCAGCGCAAGTCCTGCTATTCCCGCACCGACAATGGCTACCCGCCGATTCCGAAGCTCCATGCTTGCCATGATCAAATTTATCTCCATGATTGGGGACTCATAAAATTACTTAAAGTCATCTAACTATTAGATCATGGAATTAATATGTCAATGACGGATCGAAACCAGCTGATCGACGCCATCGGGCGCATGATCATGCGATGGCAGGACGCGACGCAGAAATTCGACGAAATGGTCGGGAAAATCTACGACCTGAACATTTCGGAGCGTCTCTGCCTGAGCTTTCTGTTTCACGGCCCCCAGACCGCCAGTCGTATCGCCCAGGAGATCAATCTGACGCCGCCGGCGGTCACCGCACTGATTGACAGGCTGGAGCGCCGCGGTTTCGTCCGCCGCCGGCGCGACGAAGGAGACAGGCGCAAGGTATTGATCGAAACCGCCGAGAAAACCGAGCAATTGACGGCCGAAGTCTACGGACCCGTCGCCGAAGCCGGCGCCTCGATGCTGGCCAGTTTCACCGAGACCGAGCTTCAGCTTTTGCAGCGCGTGCTGGCGCAGAGCATCGAGCTGCAACAAAAGTTCACCGAAGATTTGGCTCGCAAGCAAGACCAGACGTGACTATGAAACCATCGTCGGTTAGTGCCGCGGATCATCGTCTCCTTCGCAGCCGGGACGATGCGATCTACGGGCCAAACCCAGGATGCTCGATCGCAGCGATACAGCGCCGCGACAGCCAGTCGCGAAACAGGCCGACGACCGGTTTGCGGGCGCTCTGCTCCAGGACCGTCAGGCAATAGGGTTGGCTCAGTCGATGCGATATGTTCATCGCCACAGCCAGCCTGCCCTCGTCCAAAAGCGGTGCGACATAGATGCCCTGCCCCAGCGCAATGCCCAGACCATGCTCCGCCAGATCGAGTGCCGCGCGTGAGCTGTTGACCGTCAGGCCATGGCGTATGCGCGGATTGGGCGGCAGCCCCTGCACCTCGAACCAGGTCGACCACGAGGGATAGGCTGCGGCAACCGGCCCCCAGTCAGTGTGAATCAACGGCGCATCAAGCAAAGCGCAAGCACTCGCAAGCACTCGCAAGCGAACCGAGTTCGGCGAGCAGACGCCTGGAGCAGACCGGATAGACCGCATCCGTCGCAAGCTCCTGCGTAACGTGGCCTGGATAATGGAATCGGCCATAGGAAAGCCTGATATCTATCCTGTCGCGCTCGAAGGAGACGGGATCGTCCTCGCCTCGCATCGACACGTCGACGACGCCATGCGTCGCGGCAAAATCGGCAAACTGCGCCGGCAGCCATCCGGCAAGCATCGATGGCGGCACCGACACGGTCAGCGACGGGCGGGCGACGCCGCCGCGCAAGACGCTGGAGACACTGCGAATTTCTTCAAACGCTGCCGTCAGGCGTGGAAGCGCCTCTCGGCCGGCCTCCGTCAACGTGATGCGACGGTTCTGCCGATGAAACAGCTTGCGACCAAGCTGCTCCTCCAGCATACGCACCAACTGGCTGATGGCGGCTGGCGATACGCTCAATTCGAGAGCCGCCGTGGCGAAGCTGCCCGTTCGCGCAGCAGCATCGAATGCCTGAAGACCGCGTAGCGATGGCGTCATATCCATGGACAATAATCCGAAAGTTTTCCTTTCTCGCATATCAGAAAATCTCGCTATTAAAAAGTTTTGGTTTTGATTACCGTCGTCAATATCGGAAAACAATCGAGCGCATCATGGATCACCGCGACATCATCGCCTCACTTACCCCCGAACTGCGCCAACGGCTGACCGAAAAATCGGACTATGCCGGGTTGGCGCATCTTGCCGTTCATTGGGGACTGATCGTGCTGCTCGGTGTCCTGATCGCCGCGCACGTGCCCTTCTGGTGGGTGCTGATGCTGCCGCAGGGCGTGCTCATCGTTTTCCTGTTCACACTGCTGCACGAGGCAGTGCATCAGACGCCGTTCCGGACGCCTTGGATCAACGAGCTTGCTGCCTGGGTCTCAGGCTTCCTGCTGTTTCTGCCGCCCGCCTGGTTCCGTTATTTCCATTTTGCCCATCACCGTTACACGCAGGATCCCGACAACGATCCGGAACTGGCGTCGGCCAAGCCGGAGACGGTATGGCAATATGTCAAGCATGTCTCGGGTCTGCCGATCTGGTGGGGTGCTTTCTCCGGCCTGCTGCTCAACGCCCGCGACCGCAATCGGGCTACCTATATCCCGCCCAAGGGCTATCCCAAGGTGCGGGACGAGACGCGGGTGATAATCGCGCTCTATGCGGCTCTGCTGGTTCTGTCCGTCTGGTTTCACACCGCCGTGCTTGTCTGGGTGTGGCTGTTGCCGGCAGTGGTCGGCCAGCCTTTCCTTCGGCTTTATCTGCTCGCCGAGCATGGGCGCTGCCCCCTCGTTGCCAATATGCTGGAGAATACGCGCACGACCAAGACGACCTGGCTGGTGCGCAAGCTCGCCTGGAACATGCCCTATCACGCCGAGCATCATTCCTATCCGGGCGTGCCGTTCTATCGGCTGCCGGAGTTCCATGACGTGATCGAAGCGCATCTCAAGGAGATCGAGGACGGCTATATCAGGTTCAATGTGAAATATGTCGAAGGCTTGAAGAGCTGAAGCCGCGATCGACCGCGGCGTTTATCGTCCCAAGAACCCGCCGCGCCGTGCCTGATGCGGCACGCTCCAGCCGAAATAGACTTCGACTTCACGAATCCGGCCGTTGCGGATGGTCATCACCTCCGTGTTGCGGAAGCGCGTGCCGTTGATTTCCTCTGCCTCATAGGTGATGAAGACGCTATCGCCGTCGGCGGCAAGATGGACGAAATCGAAGCCGGAAATCCGTTCGCTCTGCGGCCAGCAACGGTCGAAATAGGTCTTGCGATCGATTCGGTTGTCGTAGGGGCTGGTGAAATGGAAATCCTCGTCCAGCAAGGATTCGATCGCCGCCCGGTCCTTGTCGATAAAGGCCTGGTAGCAGGCGCAGGCAAGCTGCACGTTTTCCTCGTTTGCCAAGGCATCCTCGACACGCTGCGTCTGTGCCGGTACGCGCGGCACGCGGTAGGCATCGGCGCGGTCCGGATAAGGCCGTCCCGAATGCACGTTTTCCCAGGCCAGATGCCTCGATTGCTCGTGGCCTCCGACAATGCGCATCACTTCACGAACGATTCTGCTGAACCAGCCCGACTGTTTCAAAACGACAATCCTCTCGTTTTCCTCAACGGAAAGGTAACGGTACAGTTCCGCGAATATTCGGCAAAACGATGTCGAAACTGAGTCAGTATACACTATTGCGGGATTGGCACCGTCGTTGCATGGTCAATCTTTGTCTGGTCTTGTGACATAGCGTCATTGGCCGGTTCTGTCACCGGTTGTGTCGTATCGCTTTCCGGCAACGGCACGGATGCCGCATTGTCGATAAAGGACGGGTTGGTTGCCGTTTTGGCACTGGCCTTCTGTGGCTGCCGCCAATCCTCGTCGTTCGACGCAGTGTGACGCACGACTTTCGGCCGGCGCACCACCGGTTCGGCGGTGACCACGGCCGGCGGCTGGTCGACATGGGCGGTGCCGGCGGCAAAGCGCAGCATGTCGATCGTCTGGCTGTTCATGTCCTTCAGCTTGAGCCCATCCATCAGCACGTGAATGCGATCGGCCGCGATGGCGGGGTGGCAGTAGCGCAGGCGAATCGTCGCGGCGAGATGGCGGCGGGTCAATTTGGCGAAGCCGGTCGAATCGGCAGGGGTCACCTGCTTGACATATTGCCAGGCATAGAGGCAGGCGCCCTGGCCGACCGCGGCGGTCGCATAGCCGTAGGTACCACTGGCATTGTCGGCAATGATCGGGCTGATCGTCATGGGGATGCCCGGCAGCGCCTGGCGCATGTCGTTCTTGATGCGCCACGCACTGGGCGGACGCAGGAAGGTGGCGTCTTCCGGCGCGCCGATGTCGATGGTCAGCACGTTCTCGCCGGACAGCGACGTCTGGTTGGCATAGACGATTTCCTGGTGCAGCGAATTGTTGGACACCGTCTGCCGCACCGACTGGATGGCGCCGGCAAAGCCCGGCAGATAGGCGGCGGCGAAATCCGCCGACACATCCGTCACCGAAGGCGCCACATCGGGCGACACTGCCTGGGTGGTCAGGTAGGGATCGGTCGTCGCAGCCGTGCAGGAGGCCAAAGCGAGGAGAAGGCTGAGGCTGCTCACGGTTTTCAACGCTCTGCTCCGCACAGGTTTTGTCCTATCATTCATTCGATCAATCCGGAACCGTTGGGGTCTGGCCGCTCGTCGCCGCAAGCCCGCGGCGCACGCCGGGATCGTCGGTATAGGCTGCCAGCCGTTCGAAGATCTGATGTGCCTCGTCGATATGGCCGAGATTGTAGTGTGACCAGGCGCGCAGCTGCGTCATGTCGGCAGGCTCCGGCATCAGCGCCAGACGAGCATTGAGCGCATTGAGCGTCTGCTGGTATTGCTTCTGGTCGAAAGCGGAACGCGCCTTCTGCCAGTAGATTTCCAGCTTGATCTCCTTGTCGCGCGCCGGCGTCAGCGGATAGAGCGCAACCACCGATTCCGCGTCGCCCGTCATCTTGGCGCGCAGCAATGTCAGTGCCAGGCCATAGGCGGCGTCGGCCCTGGTCTTGCCGCCGCCGGCAAGTGCCGCGGAGAAGGCGTTTTTGGCCTCGGTCGTGCGCTTCAGGCCGAGCAGGCACCAGCCCTTGGCCAGTGACGCGTCGGGCGAAAGCCGGCCGGAAAGTGCACCGATACAGGCGCCATCGCGCTTGGGGGACAGATAGCCGGAGGCGTTGCTGGATGGCACGGACGAGGATGATGAATCGTCATTCGCCGGGCGCTTGTGGCGCACGGGCTTGCGCACCGGCTGCTGATCGTCTCGGAGAAAATCAGGTTTTGCCGCAGTACTCTGCTGATCGACGGCGCCGACCTGCATCTTGTCGATCGGGTTGACCCGTGCCGCCGAGGGTTTCCTGCGGCCGCCCTTGCTGAGATGGATGTCGGCCCAGATCTCGGGATATTTCGCGCCATAGCTCTGATAGAGGGCGACAAGCGCGTCCCGATCGCCGAGCTGGCCTTCCGACAGTGCCAGACCCTTTAGGCTCGCCGCTTCCGGCTTCCAGTCGAAGGATTTGCTGAACCAGGCCCGCGCTGCCTCGTACTGGCCGGAATTATAGGCATACCAGGCGAGGATCTCGGCATGCGGGGCGCTCTTGGTCGACAGGATCGTGCCGGCATAGGCCTGGACTGCGTTGGCGTCGATCGTACCGGTATTGGGCTTGGCGAAGCGCTCGGCGAGCGCGTTCATCAGGAACACGGGATCGGCGGCCAGGGCACCATGATATTTCAGCGCCAGGTCATAGGCCTCGCCCTGGCGGTTCTGCTGTACCAGCGCCAGGTAAAGACCCTTGGCGTGATCGATATCCTGTTCTTTCTCCAAAGCACGGCGGAACCAGGCGCCTGCCTCAGCCGGCTGCTTGACCTTGAGATAGTACCAGCCGAGCAGCGAAAAATCCGAGACCGTTGCTTCCTTGCCGCCGGCCGCGGTGCGCAGCGCGTTGATGTCGTCGCCGGCCAAAGGCGCCGTGCGGCTGTCATCGGTGTTGAAGTCGGCCACTTCCTTACGGATCAGGTCGACGGAGACGTTGGAGAGCCCGGCCATGATTTCCGGATCGGCGGCGAACTGCGCCATGACCGCGCGGATATCGTCCGGCGCAAAATCACGCGTCGCCTTCTGGATCGTCGCGACGATCACCGACTTGGGCAGCGCATTGGCCTGATCGCGGAACAGGATGCCGCGATAGAAGCGGCCGAGCGCCTCCTTGTTGTTGGTCGCCGAATAGGCGTCGATCATATCCCAGAGGAGGTCGACTTCCTTCTCGGCTTCGGGATTGAGTGCGGCGCCGGCGGCGATCACCGAGGCCCAGTTCTTCGAATTGTGGAAGGAGGTGACCGCACTGCGCAATTTCTTGCGCGCGAATTTTGCGACAAAATCGTCCGTCGCCTGCCAATTGGGATCGGCGGCTTTGCGACGGGCGATTTCCTGCTCGACGCCGGCGACATCATTCTTGTTGTAGAGCGCCCAGAGCAGGTGCTCGTCTTCCCGCTCGACCTTCGGCTTGTAGAGGTCGGCGGGCATCTGGAAGTCGGGATATTTGACCTTCAGCCGCTCATATTCAGCCTTGACGCGCTGATCCTGCTTCTGTTGGGCGTAGTAATAGATCGCGGCAAGCTCGACCTTGTCCGGTCCCTTGACCGCCGTCGCCGCCGGCTTGGCTTTGTCGGTGGTTTCGACGATGACCCGGGCGGGCCGGATCAACGGTTCGGTCGCGTCCTTCTTGCCATCCAATGCCGGATCGGTTCGGGCCGGATCGGCCTGGCGGATGATCTGGGCGACCTGGTCGTGCTGGGTCAGCAGCATCACCGGATCTTCAGCATGCGCGGAAGCGCAAGTGAGGGCCAGCAGCGATGCGGCGATGGGAACGATCCGTCTCATGGCGCGGTCCTCACACCCTTGCGCTGCACGACCTTGCCCAGCCAGGCGGCAAAGAAGCCGACCAGCGCGATCACCAGCACGACATAAATCTGGAAATTGTCGGAGAGCCAGGCTGCGGCGATGCGGCGATAGTTGCCCAAGCTTTGCTCGGTCACTTCGACGAAGTGCTGCTTCTGCCCCGGCAGGTCGACCAGCGCCATCGAGCTCGCGTCGATGAAGGCAGTGCCGCCATCCAGCTGGCTCCACACCGCATTGTCGGTGAGCTGACGAATGCCCTTGGAGAGATCATCGCCGGAGCCGGCGCGGATTTCGGTGAGCAGACTGCCGTCGTCGCGCTCGGACTGGCGGATCATCAGCAGCGCGTTGGCCTGGGAGGTCTGCTCCGGCCGGCTATCGTCATATTGCAGCCAGCTGCGGAACTGCGCGGATGCCGATGCAACGATCGACTTGAGCTGCGCCGTCCATGAGCGCTGCACGTCACTATGGGCATTGGCGTTCTCGAAGGCCTGGATCAGGTCGTTGCTGCCGTCGTCGCGATGCGGGTCGACTGCAATGGCTGCCGTCCTGCCCATGTCCGCGGTCATCAGCGCGGCGGCATCGCTATCGACGGGGAATGCGCTCGCCGCCAATCTGTTGGTCTTGCGGGAATAGTCCTGCGCTTCGGTCGGATTGGACGAAATCACCAGGGCGTCGCCTTCGGTCATAACGCCGGTGGTGTCGGGGCGGAAATTGCCGTTCACCGGCGCTCCCGAGGCCATTGCCAGCTTGGCGAGCACCGTCATGGCCGCACTTGCCGAATGGCTATCGGCGCCACGCAGATAGATATTGAACGGCTTGCCGGCCCCGTAAGGATAGGCATTGCCGGACAGTGCGGCGAGATCCGGCAGGCGCGTGACGCGGGCGAGCGGCGGCACCGAGAATGTCGTGGTGTCGAGCAGGACGTAACGCGCTTTGGCATCGTCGCGGCCGGTCGGCGAACAAGCCTTGTCGGCGGCATCTGGCACTTCGGCGAGCATCTCGATCTTGTTGACGCCGGGCCGGAAGGCGCGGAGCGGCAGTTCGATCAGCTTGCCGTTGAAGCTCTGACCGTCCGTGTTCCTGAAAGGGAAGGAATTGACGATCTTGTCGTTCACCCGCACCAGCATCTGCGAGCTCTGATTGAGACCCGGTGCGGTGGCGGCATCCAGCTTCAGATTGAACGTTCCATATTCGGCGGCATAAAAGTCCGCCGGCATGACGATATTAAAATGCGTCCGCAACAGCCGTCCGGCAAAACTGATCGAACGGACGCCCGCATCGCGCAGGCTGAAATCCTGGCCCGCCGCCACCTTGATGGTACCGGCACGCTGTTCCTCGCGCCCGGCCTTCAGGCCTGGGGCCATCGGGCCACGCACGGTACTGAGCAAAAGCTGCCGCAATTGCTCGACGTCGGCGGCGCGGAAAATGACAGCGGCGCGTTGCGGATCGGCGGATGGCTTGACGGTCACGCCATAGGGCGCATCGGCATAGGCCTTTTGACCACCGGCATTGGCCGGATCGACGCCGTACACGCCGGCATAAAGATCGATGCCAGGCCCCTCGCCCGGCTGGTCGGCCACCGTGATGCGGATGTCATCGCGACCGAGATAAAGCGACAGCGCCTGGACGATGCCGGAGGCGGCATTGAGCATATCGGCATCGGCATGTGCCGGCAGCACCAGCCTGAGCTCCGTGGCGCCGTCATCCATCCGGYCGATGGAATTGAGGTCATCGAAAGCGGCGAAGGACTGCACGGCCGACGGCGCCTGGAAGCCGGACATTGCCGGATTCAACTTCGTCCACAGTTCATAGGTGGCGTCCAGCGAGCAATCGACGCGGTGATGCTGGGCGACGGAGATGCGCACCCGATTGGTGCCTTCGCGCAAAAGCTTGGTGGAGACCGGCACCGCCTGTTTGATGAAGTCGAACGGCGAGACGATCGGAAAATCGCCGGCCGGCTTGCCGTTGACCTCGACGCTCATCACCCCATTGTCCGGCAATACGGAGACCGCGTTCTGATAAGCGAGCACCAGCTTGCCGCCGCGGCCGGCCTGCGTCGCATCGAGCCGGAAGGTGAATTCCTGGGCGTCGCTTTCGCCGCTCAAGGTGAAGCTGGACGTCGGCTCTGCAAACGGAATCAACCTGTCATGGCTGGAGGCCGGTGTTTTTAAGTCGGCCGGCTGCATGGACGGAACCGGATCGGTGATCGTGGCCGTCGCCTTGGCACCATCGTCGCTCGGCACGAGCAGACTTTCGGCCATGGCAGCGGGCGTAACGAGAAAGGAGGCGGCGAGCAGCAGGCCGCGGAGAGAGGATTTAGACATGGCCGGCACCTCCGGTCAGCATGGCAGGCAGGTCGGGATTGACGCCCGGAATGGTCGCGCCATTGGCCTTGACCTGGATCGGCGCATCCGGCTCGGAGGCAAATTCCTCCTCGCGGATCCAGCCGAGCGCATAGGTGAGCGCGCGGAAAGTCTCCGTAAACGTCCAGAGGGCAAATCGCAGCGTGCCGGCGAAATAACCGAGCCGTACCTGGCGGCGGTTGAGGCGATCCTGCAGCACGGCCTGATCCGAATACATAAGATCGGCGATGACGGCGAAGGTCGACGGCGTGCGTTCGCGATAGGCGAAGCCGAAAGCGGCACTCGATGCCGTGCGGCGGACGCCGCGCAGCACCATGTCGGCCTGCAGGATATTGCCGCCGCGGCGCAACTCCAGCGTGGCGTTGAGCGGTTGGCCGGCCGTGGCCTCCGGTTCGCCATCAAGGAACTCGATCGACACGCCACCACTCGACGCATCCTGGACGATGACCGAATGCAGCTTGCCCTCGATGCGCATCAGTCCGTTGCGCTTGATCGGCAGGCGCTGGTTGCGGCGCAGTTCGCGGCGTTCGGCAAGCACGCCGAGCGCGGCGCCGGCAAGCGCCAGATTGATCAGGTTCCAGCTGGCGACGATCAGCAGCAGTTCGCCGGAGAGCGGCTCGGTGAAGTAGCGCCAGACGGAATAGACGGCAGCGACGAGCAGGATGAAGAAGATGGCGAAATAGGGCTTGGCGATCGGGCTCATGCCCGACTTGTCGAGCGTCTGGCCCTTGGCGGTGACATTGAAGGTCGGCTTGCGCGGATTGCGCACCACCGAGATGATCGAGCCGAATAGCATCACCGACTGCACATATTCATAGAGCTCGGAGACCCAGGGCCAGCGCACCTTGCCATAAAGGTAGTTCTGCATGGCGAAGGAGGCGACGAGATAGGTCACCGCATAGGAAGCGAACTCAATGATGTTGGAGCGGAACACTTCCAGCGAAAAGAAGATGTAGAGCAGCGGCGAAAACATGAAGGCCAGCCGCGACAGCGGAAACAGCCAGAAGAGGTTGATGCCGGCGTAGCAGATGCGCTGCGGCAGCGTCAGACCCTTGGCCAGGAACGGCCGATTGAGGATCAGGATCTGCAGCATGCCCTGGCACCAGCGGGCGCGCTGGCCGATGAAGGAGACGAAGGTTTCCGGCTGCAGGCCGGCAATCAGCGGCTTGTCGACATAGATCGAATGCCAGCCCTGGCTATGCAGCGCCAGCGCCGTTTCGCAGTCCTCGGTGATCGACTGGCCGGAAAAACCGTTCGTCGTCTCCAGCGCCTTGCGCGACAGCACCGCGGCCGAGCCGCAGAAGAAGGAGGCATTCCACTTGTCCAGGCCGCGCTGCATGATCGAATAGAACATTTCGTTCTCGGACGGCATGCGTGCGAATGTCTGGAGGTTCTTTTCCAGGGGATCGGGATTGAGGAAGTAGTGCGGCGTCTGGACCAGGAAAAGCTTCTTGTGTTCCTTGAAGAAGCCGACGGTCTCGCGCAGGAAGTCGCGCACCGGCGCATGGTCGGCGTCGAACACCACGACGAGTTCGCCGGAGGAAATCTTCAGGCCTTCGTTGAGGTTGCCGGCCTTGGCATGACTGTTTTCCCTGCGGGCGTGGTAGATCACATCCATGCTCTCGCAAAGTGCTTTCAACTGCTCATGGCGGCGGATGGCGGCCATGGCGATGCGCGGGTCGCGGTGATTGCGCTTGGCGTCCGTGCCGCCGTCGTCGAGCAGGAAGACATGCAGCTTGCTCTTCGGGTAGACCATGGCCTTGGCGGCGGCGAGCGTGGTGGCCAGCAGTTCAGGGTCTTCGTTATAGCTCGGAATGAAAACGTCGACGGTCGGCAGTTCGTCGATCGGTGGGAATGGCGGCGTCGAGCGCTTCAGCGGATCGGCGAGCATGAACAGCGACACGGCAAGCATCGCCAGGCAGTACATTTCGGCGAGGTAGAGGATGAAGCCCGGGATGAAGTTCCACGGCTCGTAGATGCTCGGCAGCGTGTCGGCGGTGCGCCAATAGGCATAGCGAAGGGCGAGGATACCGACGAAGAAATAGGTCATCATCCGGAAAACCTTGTTTTCCGGACGGCTCATGGTGATGAACATGAAGCCCAGCACGCCGAAGCTCAGCACGAGCTGCGCCTGCAGGCTGATCGGCAGCAAGATCAGCGCCAAACCGGCCAGACCCATCAGCAGCGCCAGGACTGAAGTCAGAAATCGCACCATGTACACCCCGTTGGCTCCGCCGTCCTCATGACGGCGAAGTCCCAGTTTGAGACGGGCGATCCTAGGTTGGAGAACCTTGCGTAAATGCTAAATTCAGCGCTTCGGGAATGCAGCGGGCCGGAAAGAACAATCATTGGTGAACAAAGGGATAATACCCGTGACGATCTGGCACGATCTCCTAATATACAAAGTCGAACCTGCTGCGGCCATGCTTCCATTGGAAACTTTGCTTGGTCTTGGGTGTCACTTTAGCGGATAGATTCAATCTCGACTCTCGACTGCGAACCTGGCCGCGGCATTCGACTCGGCGACAAATGCGAGCATGGCCTGCTTGCGCCGCCGGCAAATTTGACCCTGCGATCATTCATCCGAGCGACAGCAGGATTATCGCTCTTAACTTTTCGAACACTTGCTATAACGTGCGCAGCCAGCGGCGGCAGACAACGGGCTGCATAACGGGGACACGGGCATGGCAGAGATCAACAAGAGCGTCGCCTTCTGGCGATCTTTTCCGATCTTCGAGGAATTTTCCAAGGAATTGATCGCCGAGGTGGCCGGCCTGGCGCAATGGCGGCGCTGGCCGGCGGGCACGGTCATCTTCCAGCGCGGCGATGAGGGCAACTATATGATCCTCGTCACGGACGGCCGGATCAAATTGTCGCTGATCACCTCGCAGGGCAAGGAATTGTCGTTGCGCCATCTCGAACCGGGCACGCTGATGGGAGAGATGGCGGTGCTCGACGGCGCTCCGCGCTCGGCCGATGCCACCGCGACAGTAGCGACCGAAGGCTATGTCATCGGCAAGAGCGAATTCATGGCGCTGATCACCCGCAATCCCGACGCCGCGGAAGCGGTGATGGGTTATCTCTGCCGGCGCCTGCGCGAGACGACCGACCAGCTCGAGACGATCGCGCTCTACGATCTCGATTCCCGCGTCGCCCGCTTCTTTCTTGCCACGCTCAAGCAAATCCATGGCGAGGAGGACTTGCCGGACCATGCCAACCTGCAGATCGCACTCAGCCAGACGGAGATCGCCGGCATTCTCGGCGCCAGCCGCCCGAAGATCAACCGCTCGATCCTGTCGCTCGAAGAGCACGGCGCGATCAAACGCCAGGGCGGCGTGATCGATTGCGATGTCGGGCGGCTGATGAAACTTGCCGAACCGGATGACGAATAGTGGGACACAGCGCATTTAGCTGGGGCGAAAGCGGGGCACCCAGCCGCAACAAAAAAGACTCCCCGTTCCCCCGGCCGAAAGTGTAAATCTCAGCGATGACGTTTCGCCTCAAGCCGTTTCATATCGGTATCCTGGCAAGCCTGGCAGCTGCTCTCCTGGTATTTTTCATGCCGGATGAATGGCTCGATGGCGGGCGCGAACTCTATTTCGACCGGCTGACCCAGCTTTTTCCGCCACCGCATTCGCAAGACATCGCCGTGGTCGACATCGACCGCAAGGCCATCGCCGCCGTAACGGACCAGAAATGGCAACGGGTCGACACGGCCAGGCTTGTCGATAAGATCGCCGCCGAGAAGCCGGCGGTCATCGCCTTCGACCTGATCTTCTCAACGGATTGCGACCCTAAGAGTCCGACCAACCAAACGCTGGCGAAAGCGCTCACCGAAGCGCCGACATTGCTCGGCTTCCTGTTGTCCGACGCGCCCGGTCCCGCACCGCGCCCGTTGCCGCCGCTGGCATTGGCCCGTCCGCTCACCGTTCCGGAAATCTGGTTCCTCCCCGGCGCCGAGATCGCCTGCCCGATCTTCCAACAATCGGCGTCAAGCACCGGCGCCTCCTTCCTGATCGGCGATGACGATTCGCGTGTTCGCCGCGTGCAGGCTTTTTCGATCCTGGACGAGGTCCCGTTCCCTGCCATCGGGCTCGAAGCGGCGCGCCGCTACCTGAAAGTCAAGACGCCAATTCTCGGCGGCACCCCGCCCTGGATCAAGCTCGGCCGCGAGACATTCAGTCTTGCTGAGGACGGCAGTTTGCGCTTCGTCGCCAGCGATCTGGCGGAGATCGTCAAGCGCACGGTTTCGGCAGCGGACGTATTGGCTGACAATCCGCCCAAGGGTTTCTTCACCGGCAAGATCGTTTTCATCGGTTCATCCATGCCCAATCTCGGGGGGTTGCGGGCCAGCGCCGCCGAGCCCCTGGTCGCCTCCGTCCAGATCCATGCCGACCTTGCCAATTCGCTGATCGAGAATTTCGTCCCGCTGCGCGACGACACATTCGTCGATTTCGAGGCGGGCTTCGTGCTCGTCGCCGGACTGATGATTGCGCTGCTGACAGTGCGTTTCCGCCCTTCGGTGATCGCGCTGGGCGGCATCGGGATGATCATGGTCACGCTGGCTGTCTCCGCCGGACTCTATGACCTTAAAGGCTGGCTGACGGACGGCTTTACCGTCAGCCTCGCAGTTCTGGCGGTCATTCTTGTCGCCGCGTTTTCGCAATTCGCCGAGACCCGGCGAGCCGAACGCGTTGCCCGCCAGCGCTTCTCGCAATACCTGCCGCAATCGGTGGTCAATCGCTATATCGACAATCCGAATGCGCGGCCCGTCGCCGGCGAGGAACGGCAAGTCACCGCACTGTTCACCGACATCGAAAGCTTTTCCACGCTTGCGGGCCGCGTGCATCCGCAGGTCCTTGTCAGTCTGCTCAACATCTATTTCGCCGAGGTGACGAAAATGGTCGCCGACCATGGCGGCATGGTCGACAAGATCGTCGGTGACGCCGTGCATGCCTTCTTCAACGCGCCTGACGACCTCGACGACCATGTCAACAAGGCGATCGACTGCGCGCTCGATATCACGCGTCTCACCGAGGAAATGCGCAACCGGCGGAATTTCAAGGAACATGCCTTCGGCCGGACGCGCATCGGCATCGAGACCGGCATGGCGGTGCTGGGCGAGGTCGGTATCGGCGGCAAGCTCGACTATACGGCGCACGGCAATGCCATCAACCTCGCCGCCCGGCTACAGGATGCCAACAAGTTCCTCGGCACGACGATCTGCGTCGGACCCGCGGCAAACAAGGAGAGCGCCCGCATGCTCAGGGCACTCGGCGTACACGAAATCCGCGGCTTCGGCACGATGGACCTGTTCACCCCGGACGACTTCATCGTCCACAAACATATCTGAGTGGGACTTCAACCGGCCAACGAGGTCGGCACCTGTTTTCCCATCAGGTCGAGGCAGGCGACGAACTCGCGCAACAGGGCGCGGTCGAAATGACCCCGGCGTTCCAGCATCCAGGCAACCGCTTCGGCGCGCGGCCAGGGTTTCTTATAGGGGCGGGCCGAGGTTATCGCCTCATAGACATC
This sequence comes from Rhizobium sp. P2_G9, assembly GCF_056403475.1. Taxonomy (NCBI): domain Bacteria; kingdom Pseudomonadati; phylum Pseudomonadota; class Alphaproteobacteria; order Hyphomicrobiales; family Rhizobiaceae; genus Rhizobium; species Rhizobium sp. P2_G9. The sequence goes on from NZ_JBFUFK010000005.1 coordinate 118,323, forward strand.
GCAGATCGTCGCCATAGAGACATGCTGGCCGATCTCGCTTCCTGAGAGCCCCGCCGGATAGCCTTTTCCATCCGGGCGCTCGTGATGGTGAAGGCAGATATCCAGCACGAATTGCGGCATGTCGCCTTCGGCCGACAGAATGGCATGGCCAAGTGCCGGATGGGTGCGGATCTTCTCGAATTCGGATGCCGTCAAGCTGCCTTCCTTCTGCAATATCTCGTCGGGCATCCGCATCTTGCCGATATCATGCACCAGGCCTGCCGTGCCGAGGACCTGCACCAACTCGGCATCGAATTTCATATAGCGGGCGAACTGCACCAGGAGCGCGCTGACAGCGATCGAATGGCGGAAGGTCGTCTCGTCCTTGGACTTCAGCCGCGAGATGCTGAAGAAGACGATCGGGTCCCTCTCCATGGCGCGCGATATTTCCCGCACGACCGGCTCCGTCTGTGCCATGCCAACGCTGTTGCCGGTCCGTGCACCATTGAAAAGGTCGGCTGTCGTCGACTGGACGCTTGCCAGGATCGTGTTCGCCGCCCGCCGCCGCTGGTCGAGCGGCGGGGTCTTCTGGCGTTTCCGTACGGGGACGTTGACTGTTTCGACAATGTCGCCTCCGAGCACCGGATTGATGATCGCGGCCTTGATATTGCTGCGCTTCAAAAGATCGACCTGTTCGGCGCGTTCCAGCAGGAAGCGCCGTTCGCCGATGGGATTATCCTCCCAGGCGCATTCGAGATCCTCCACGAACATCCCGACTTGAAGCTGCGATTTGTCTATTCTTTTCATCGTTCTCCGAGGAAAGCCGCCGATCCCCACATCACCGCTGCGGCATCGTATACGTGAGCATGTTTATTTTTGCTGAATAATATAGTTGCAGAATACGGCCTGTTGAAGCTTGTAGCCGAAAAACGTCTGCCTGGAGCCGGCTCTCGGTTCGTTATTTCAATTTGAATAAAAACTAATATGCACTTTAACTACATTGATTCTGTTGGGTTACTGGCGGCGGGTACGGCGTTGAGGCTTTGCCACAGATACCAGGAGGCGATGGAGCGGTAAGGCCGCCAGCGCGGACCGAGTGCCACCAGCGTCCCTGCCTCGCCGAAATGCTGCCTGATTGCCCGTTGCAGGCCGACATCACCAAGCGACAGCACGTCGAGACACCGCAGCCCGAAGATCTGGAACATTTCCGCCGTCCAGCGGCCGATGCCGGGCAGTTCGACAAGCGCCTTGATCACCACCTCATTGTCGAGTTCCGCTACTATGGCATCGAAATCCATCGTGCCGGCATAGACGCGTTCAGCCAGCGCGCGGACATATCTGACCTTGGCGTTGGAAAGGCCGCAGGCGCGCAGAGCTTCCGGCTCAGCGGCAAGGATGCCCTCGGGTGTCAGCATGCCACCGGTTATGGCGAGTACGCGGCTCTCGATCGTCGCAGCGGCCTTGACCGACAATTTCTCCAAGGGTGTGTAGGTCATATCCCACAGGGGCAGCGGCCGTGGCGGGCGACGAGCTTGGCCATGACCTGACAGTTGGCGCCTGGATGGTCTTCAGGACTTGCCATCGCTACCGACCTTCAGGGCAAGAACATGCTCTATTCCGATGGAACGTAGCCCGGCAAAGGTTTTCCGTGCCTGTCGAGTAGAACACCGTTCTTGATGATGACAACGTATGGCGCGCGCGTAGAAGGGTCAGAATCTTCTGGGTCACCCCTATAAATACGGACGCTGTTTCCGGCATTGTCTGGATCGTCATAGCGCCAGCCGGGAGCGCTTTTCGTCGGAGAGCCAATCCAATTGTCAGGTATCTGCCTCGGGCGAACCTTCCCGGTCAGGACATCCTCGGTATTCGGATCCAGCTTTGTCTCTCCCGCCCACGCGATCGGCGCGGCCAGTATCAGCGTCATGAACGCGAATGCCGTTGCCAGCCTCCAACACGCTCTCAATGCGCCTCCTCCCAGTTCCTGGCATAGCGCGCATCGACCGCCAGCGGCACGCTCATCGAAACGGATGGCAGCGCAGCGTTTTCCATCACCGTCTTGATGATCGGGATGCAGTTTTCCGCCTCGGACTCGGCGGTCTCGAAGATGAGTTCGTCGTGCACCTGCAAGAGCATGCGGGCATTGACCTTGCCGGCCTCCAACTCGTCCTCCATCTTGATCATCGCCCGACGGATGATGTCAGCGGCGGAGCCCTGGATCGGGGCATTGATCGAGGCGCGTTCGTTGAAAGCGCGGACGGATGGGTTGGACGACTTGATATCAGCGAAATGGATGCGGCGGCCGAAGATGGTCTCGACATAGCCGAGATCGCGTGCCTTGGACTTCGAAGCCTCCATATAGTCCTTGATACCCGGGAAGCGTTCGAAATATTTGCGGATATAGTCCCCTGCCTCCGAGCGCTCGATGGAGAGCTGGTTGGCAAGACCGAAGGCGGAAATGCCGTAGATGATGCCGAAATTGATCGCCTTGGCGCGGCGGCGTACATCGGACGGCATGCCGGCCACCGGCACGCCGAACATTTCGGACGCAGTCATCGCATGAATGTCGATGCCATCGGCAAAGGCCTGCTTCAGTTGCGGAATATCGGCGGTGTGAGCCAGCACACGCAGCTCGATCTGCGAATAGTCGGCCGAGATCAGCACATTGCCAGGCTCGGCGATGAAGGCCGTGCGGATCTTGCGGCCTTCGGAGGTGCGGACCGGGATGTTCTGCAGGTTGGGCTCCGAGGATGCAAGCCGGCCGGTGGTGGTCGACGCCATCGCATAGGATGTGTGCACCCGCTTGGTCTCGGGATGGACATAGCCCGGCAGCGAATCCGTGTAGGTGCTTTTGAGCTTGGTCATCTGCCGCCAGTCGACGATCTTGCGCGGCAATTCATGCCCCGCCGCCGCAAGGTCCTCCAGCACCTGCACCGACGTTGACCATTGACCGGTCTTGGTCTTGCCACCGCCGGCATCGAGCCCCAGCTTGCCGAACAAGATGTCGCCGAGTTGCTTGGGCGAGCCAATGTTGAAGCGTTCGCCGGCGATGTGATAGATTTCATCCTCGATGCGGGCAGCCGATTGCGCCAGTTCTCCCGAGAGGCGCGACAGGATCTGCCGGTCGATCGAGATGCCGCGCTCTTCCATCCGGGTCAGCACCGGCACCAATGGCCGCTCCAACCGTTCATAGACGCGTGTGAGGCTCTTGGCGGCAAGCCGCGGCTTCAGCACCATCCACAACCGCAGTGTGATGTCGGCATCTTCGGCGGCATAGCGGGTGGCGCTTTGCAGATCGACCATGTCGAAGGTGATCGACGACTTGCCGGAACCGGTGACCTCTTTATATGCGACCGGCTTATGCCCCAGCCAGCGATCAGAGAGCGAATCCATGCCATGCGTGGTGTTGCTGCCGCCGTCGAGCACATAGCTCATCAGCATCGTGTCGTCGAAGCGCGCGATGACGATGCCGTGGCGCTTCATCACCAGCCAGTCATATTTTATGTTCTGGCCAATGATGAGGACGCTGTCATCCTCCAGCAGGCTCTTCAGGACCTCAAGCGCCTGCCGCACGGGAATCTGGCCTTCCACCAATCCGCCGCCGAGCAGGTCGCCGCGGCCGCTCTTATGCGCGACCGGGACATAGCAGGCGCGGGTGATCTGGCCCGAGGGCGTGGCGCTGTCGTCGGCGACTGCGAGCGAGAAGCCGCAGAGCTCTGCCTGCATCGGGTCAAGCGAGGTGGTCTCGGTGTCGAAGGCGACGAGACCGATCTGCTTGGCCGTCGCCACCCAGCGCTTCAGGCCGTCAATGTCGAGGACCGTCTCATAGGTCGAATGATCGAAGGGTTGCGTGGCAAATTGCGCGGCCCGGTCGTCGGCGAGTTTTTGCGGCGCGAAAACCGGTTCGCGGCCATCGGAGCCGACATTCAGGGCGCCCTTCGGCTTGGCCGCCTGGGGCTGGCCCGCTTCGGCGGCCGGCTTTTCGGCGACTTCGAGATCCGGGCCATGCGCCGCGCCATCCCATTCGATCTTGACGACGGATGGTTCGATCGCAGCCGCATCGCAATCGCAAGCCTCGGCGACGCGGCGGGTCAGCGTGGTGAATTCCATCGCCTTGAGGAAGCCGACCAGCTTCGGGCCGTCCTGCTTCTCCAGCACGAGATCGGAAAGCGGCAAAGTCACCGGCGTATCGGTCCTCAGCGTCACCAGTTCCTTGGAGACGCGGATCAGGTCCTTGGCGGCAATGATGCTTTCGCGACGTTTCTCCTGCTTGATCTCACCGACGCGGGCGAGCAGCGTGTCGAGATCGCCATATTCGAGCAGCAGGGCAGCGGCGGTCTTCGGGCCGATGCCGGGAACGCCGGGCACGTTATCGGTGGAATCGCCGGTCAGCGCCTGCAGGTCGATCATCTTTTCCGGCGGCACACCCCATTTCTCGATCACTTCGGGAATCGAGATCTGCTTGTCCTTCATGCCGTCATACATATGGATGCGGTCGGAGACGAGTTGCATCAGATCCTTGTCGGAGGAGATGATCGTCGCTTCGGCGCCAGCCGCTTCCGCTTGCCGGGCATAGGTGGCAATGATGTCATCGGCCTCGAAGCCCTCGATCTCGATACAGGGCAGGTTGAAGGCGCGCGTCGCCTCGCGGATCAGGCCGAATTGCGGAATCAAATCCTCGGGTGGCGCGGAACGGTTGGCCTTGTATTCCGGATAGATCTGCTTGCGGAAGGTCGCCGCCGAATAGTCGAAAATCACGGCGAAATGGGTCGGCGTGACGCCGACTTCGGTGTTGCGGGCATCGACCAGCAGTTTCCACAACATGTTGCAGAAGCCGCTGACCGCGCCGACCGGCAGCTTGTCGGATTTGCGGGTAAGCGCCGGCAGCGCGTGGAAAGCGCGGAAGATGAAGCCGGAACCGTCGACGAGGAAGAGATGATCACCTTTTTGCATGGCCGACTTGTTAGCATGGCCTCCGGAAATCGGGAAGGCGCAATACCCCCGCTGTCGAAATACACTGCCACTTTCGGTACCGGTCATCCGCCGGCCGGAAGCGACCTTTTTAAGCAGATTGACCATGGCCGGCGAAATGATGTTGACCCATGGTTGAAAAGTTCAGAACATCGGTCTGTTTCGCGGGTAACAGACAAACCGACGGATAGGAGCTACCGATTTCAGTTGAAACCATAAAGATTTCGGCAGGGGGAAGCCGGAACCAATGAAATCATGACTATTGCAGACATTCCTTCATTGCGCATTGCGCGACTTCTGAAGACGCACACGATGCGGCGATTGCTCGACCGCGTCCGCGCCACAGAAGATTTCGCGACGTTCTGGCACGGTCCGCTCGATCCTATCACTTATACTTGCCTCGCCTCGTTTCCGTTCCACGGTGCGCCACTCAGACTTTATTGCTACGAGCCGCCGGAGAGGGCCCCGGCAGGTGTGACGCTGATCGATGCACGCGAAATCATCGCCGACGAGGGAATGCTGCAGCGCTACCTGGTGCGCGGCAAGCCGTCGCTGTCCAAGTTTTCTAACTATTTCCGCTACCGGCTGATCCAGAAGACCGGCGCATGCTGGGTCGATAGCGATGTGCTCGTGCTGCGCAAGCCGGACTTCGCCGGCAAGCCGATCCTCTTCGGCACGCAGGCGGAAGAGGACGACACCAACCGCTGCAATGGCGCCGTGCTCAGGCTGCCGCGCCGGCATCGGATGCTGGCGGAACTCGAAGCGCGCGCCCGCTCCGGCATCGATATCGATACCCACTGGGGCGTGCTGGGGCCGATGCTGATCACCGAGCTTGCCTCGAAACATGGCATCGACACTTTGGCGGAGCCGCGTCACGCCTTTTATCCACTGCGGCCACGCGAATTCTGGAAAGTGCTGCTTCCGGAATACCGCGACGAGGTGGCGCACCTCGCCACCCGATCAACCTTCCTCCATCTCTGGCATGAACTTTACAGGCGTTCTAAATACAACAAGGAGCGGGCGCCGGCCAAGGGCTCCTTCCTTTACCAGGCCTGCGCCACGATCGGCACTCTGGACATGTTTCTCCGCCCTTATAGGCCCGAAGCCCTTCGCACCAGATTTGCCGAGCGGATGGAGAAAGCGCATGCGGTGCACCACAAAAGGACGGGCGGCTACGATTGCGACGAACCGGCCTGACTTCCGGCACGCTCAAAACTTGTCATCCGGCAGGTATTGTCCGGTCACGAGTTTGTGCTATGTCCACGCCGAACGAATGCAAGGAGCAGCCATGACGCAGGAGATGCAAAAGGATCTGGTCACGGAAATCGCCAGCCTGGTGCAGGACTATCGCGGCGGCAATTCCAGCTTCGTCAAATTTGGCTTCCGCTGCGGCATTTCTCTCAATCGCCTGCCCATCGGCGGCGCCGTGATGCATAGCCCCAAGGACACGACCGAAAAATACTCGATCGGCGATCCGGCCTATCGCGGCAACCATCCGAGCGACAGGGACGCGTTTTTTGCCGCATTCGATAGTTTTGCCGGTAACGGCCAGTTCCTGGCCTGGGATGGCCACGCCCCGGATGCCGGCAATTTCGACATGGTCAAGAAATTCTCCGAGGAGTACCGCTGGCCGACCATGTTCCTCGAGCTGATCTACCGCCGCCGCGGCGCGGCGCAGGAACAGAAGCTCAGGATGTTCTTCGTCGGTTTCCCCGGAGACGTAGAAGCGATGGACTACGCGCGGCGCGTGGGCGGCATGCGCTAGCCACAGCCGGCGATACGGCAATCTGCATTGGCGATCCTCAAACGAGCCGGACGGATTCGGCGAAGGCATACCGCCACCGCTGTTGCCCGAAACGGAACCTGCCCGTCCTTTCATGCGTTCTGTGTGCGAACAAGAACCCGCAAATGGACGTGGAAGAGGACCGGCTATGTTAACGATCCTGCTGATTGTACTCATCATTCTCATTGTTGGCGGCGGCGGTGGCTACTATGGCTACCGCAGCTATGGCGGCTCCGGCCTCGGCGGCGTGCTCGGCTTGCTGCTGATCATCCTGATCGTCTTCTGGCTGGTCGGCGGCCTGCACGCCTGACATCCCTCAGGGGACTCCGGCCCGGCAAATTGGCGCGGCGGCCAATTGCCGGGCAATCTCGCCACTATCGAGCGGCCCGGCAGTTCCCCCCCAGGCCGCGACCGACGTTTTCCCGAACAGACGATCGAGCGGCGTTGGACTGCGTTTGGCCTCTTGTGGTGCGATAATGCAGTTCAACCGGTGAGCATCGCCGCAGACATGCCAGTTGCCGTCGTCGGATGGCCGCCGGACGATTTTTCCCGGATCGAGCAGATATTTGTTGCCCGCGAGATCGGTGATCTTCTCGCCATCCTTGTCCATGAAAGGCGTGAGCGCCGGCCGGCAGTCGTGCCAGTCGCAGCATGACCCCTTGCCGTCATTGCGCTCGAAGCCGTTGTAATCCTGCCCCGTCAGCCTGTCGATGTGGGCAAAGACCGTTGCGGGCACCGCGAATGTGAGCCAGAATGCCGGCAGCAAGGCATGCATGTTTGGCATAGGGCCCTCCTCCCAGAAGGACGCGCCGCAATGCTCGCTGCTATTGCGGAGAAACCGGCGCCAACCTCCTCCGGATCAGAATTCTTCGCTGACCTCGATCCAGTAGCCATCCGGATCCTGGAAATAAACAGATCGGACGCCATCGGCCCGCACATGCACCTTGCCCGGCTCCCTGGCCACGTTGACATAAGTGACGCCAGCGCCGGCGATATGGGCGATCTTGGCCTCGAAATCCGGGGCGGTGATGCAGAAATGCGTATGCATCTTCACATGCGTGTCGGCGAAGTCGCCCTCGATCAGATGGACGGACTGTTCCGGGCCGATGCCGAACCAGCGGATATTTGGCCGGGCAGCGAGGCATTCGATCTCGGGCAGTTCAAGGACGCGCTGATAGAACGCGGCGCTACGTTCGAGGTTGCTGACAAGGACGGACATGTGATTGAGGCGAAGCGATGCAGCCATAATGGAAACTTCGGAAAGCGGATCGGATTGTTGAACTGATAGCACTGCCGATGGCGAAACGCCATCGCGATCCGAAGGACTATGGCCGCTGTTGACGTCGCGGCGGCCAGAGGGCAGAACGTGAGGCCAGGGCTTCAGGGGATCGACATGTCAGCATGGCCTTTCGCGCGGGTTTCCGGGCGTCTCAACACATTGCTCGCGGTGATCGGCCTGCTCGCCGTGGCGGCGCTGACCGTGCCGGACATCAATCCCAGGATTGGGCTGGCGCTGGAAATCCTGCTCGCCGGCATCTGGGCGATCTATCTCATGCAATTCGTCGGCGACTGGTCGGCATGGCGAAAGGCCGACATCCCCAATCATCTGCCGACACTGACGGCTGATCTGCTTTCTGTGACCGTGCCGCTGGCCGCCTTCCTGACGATCCGCACGCAGGATCACAGCCTGTTCTGCGCCATCTGGCTGCTGAAGCCGTTGCGCGATTCCACCTTCTTCCGACTGCTCGGCCGGGTGCTCTTCAATGAAGCGCGCAGCCTGATCGGCGTGACCTCGATTTTCTGCATCGTGCTGTTTGCCGCCTCGCTCGCCGCTTATCTCATCGAGCGCAACGAGCAGCCCGACACCTTCGGCAGCATCCCGCAGGCGATGTGGTGGGCGGTGGTGACGCTCTCCACGACCGGCTATGGCGACGAAATTCCGCGCAGTTTTGCCGGCCGGGTGCTCGGCGGGCTGGTGATGATGAGCGGTATCGGCATATTCGGCCTCTGGGCCGGCATGTTGGCCACCGGCTTCCAGGAAGAAGTCCGCCGCCAGGATTTCGTGCAGAAATGGCAACTGGTAGCGGCAGTGCCGTTGTTCCAGCGGCTGGGCGCCTCCTCGGTGATGGAGATCGTGCGCGCGCTCAGGCCACGGATAGTGCCGACCGGCACCATAATCTGCCGCAAGGGCGACAAGGGCGACCAGATGTTCTTCATCGTCGATGGCAGCGTAACCGTTGCCACGCCGAGCCCGGTAGAGCTTGGCCCGGGCAGTTTCTTCGGCGAGATGGCGTTGGTGACCGGCGAGCCGCGCTCGGCGACCGTCACCGCGACAACCGAGGTGTCGTTGCTGTCGCTCCATGCCGAGGATTTCCAGATGCTCTCCTCGAGCAGCCCGGATATCGCCGACATCATCCGCAAGACGGCGCTGGAGCGGCGGGGCGACCCGAAGGCGTGATCACGACAGAACGCCGCGTGCCGTGCGCCGCGGCATCTTTGCGCTGCACCCATCTGGAGTGCGGCACGGAAGCCTGATAGCTTATATTGCTAAATCTTCCCATCAGGCCAAGAATGACGAACGATCCCCTCAGCGCATCCGAAATCGAACGCTACCAGCGCCATATCCTGCTGCCGGAAATCGGCGGCGCGGGACAGCAACGGCTGAAGAATTCCGCCGTGCTGGTGATCGGCGCGGGCGGACTCGGCTCGCCGGTGATCGAATATCTCGCCGCCGCCGGCGTCGGCACGATCGGCATTGTCGAAGACGACCGCGTCTCGCTCTCCAACCTGCAGCGCCAGACCATCCACGGCACGTCGCATGTCGGCGAGCGCAAGACGCGCAGCGCTGCTGCCCGCGTGCGCGAACTCAACCCCCATATCGAAATTGACCGCCACGAAATCCGCCTCGATACGGACAATGCCGCCGGACTGATCTTCGGCTACGACCTGCTCATCGACGGTTCCGACAATTTCACCACCCGCTATGCCGCCGCCGATGCAGCGGAGAAGACCGGCATTCCGCTGGTCACCGGGGCAGTCGGCCGCTTCGACGGCTCGGTCACCGTGCTGAAGCCCTATGATCTCGACCCTGACGGCAAACCCTATCCGCGCTACCGCGATCTTTTCCCCGAAGAGCCGCCCGAGGGCATGCTGCCGGTCTGTGCCGAGACCGGCGTTGTCGGCGCACTGACTGGGGTCATCGGTACGCTGATGGCGATGGAGGCGATCAAGCTGTTGACCGGCATCGGCGAACCGCTGATCGGGCGGCTGATGATGTATGATGCGCTGGCGGCGCGGTTCGACRTGATCAAGTACAAACGGAAGAGCTGACGTTAGTTCCGTCCCGGCAGCACCCGATCCGGCGGACGATGGCCGTCGAAATGGGTGCGGATGTTGATGATCACCTTCTCGCCCATATCGATGCGGCTTTCGATCGTCGACGAGCTCATATGCGGCAGCAGCACGACCTTGTTCTCGTTGGCCAGCCTCAGGAGCTTCGGGCTGACCAGCGGCTCGTTCTCGAACACGTCGAGGCCCGCGCCGGCGATCTTGCCTTCGCGGATGCATTTGATCAGGGCGGTCTCATCGATGACGCCGCCGCGGGCGGTGTTGACGATGTAGCTCGTCGGCCGCATCAGCGCGAGGCGGCGGGCCGAGACGAGGTGGTAGGTCGCCGGCGTCGAGGGACAGTTGACGGAGACGATATCGACGCGAGCGAGCATCTGGTCCAGGCTGTCCCAATAGGTGGCTTCGAGCACGCTTTCGGTCTGGGCGGTGACACGGTGGCGGTTGTGGTAGTGGATGGAGAGACCAAAGGCTTTGGCCCGGCGCGCCACCGCAGTGCCGATACGGCCCATGCCGATAATGCCAAGCCGCTTGCCCCAGATGCGGTGGCCGAGCATCCAGGTCGGCGACCAGCCCTCCCAATCGCCCTTGCTGTCGGTCAACACGCGCGCACCTTCGGCAAGGCGACGCGGCACGGAGAGAATGAGCGCCATCGCCATGTCGGCCGTATCCTCGGTCAGCACGCCGGGTGTGTTGGTGACGGTGATGCCGCGCTTGGCGGCTGCCTCGACATCGACATGGTCGATGCCGTTGGAGAAGGAAGCAATGAGCTTGAGTTGCGATCCGGCCGCCTCGATCAAGCCGGCATCGATGCGATCGGTGACGGTGGGCACGAGCACGTCGACGCGGGCAACGGCCGCCATCAGCTCTTCGCGCGATCGCGGATGATCGTCGATGTTGAGTTCGGCATCGAAGAGCTCGCGCATGCGGGTTTCAACGGCATCAGGAAGCTTTCGGGTAATGTAGACCAGAGGTTTTTTCTTGTTCGTCATCCGCATGTTCCGGCAAATCGTTGACCGACCGTTAACCAAGTTGCGCGACACTCGCGATCGATAACCGCATTCTTAATCAGACGCGGCGGTGAAGACAATCGCTTCCTGGCCCGGGCCTCCGGAGCGCATGGTGCGTGGCTCTCCCCGACGTCTTCGGGACTGGTCATGACAAGGCAACTGAATAAACTCATTCCCGCGATTTTCGGCGCAGTCATCCTGGCTGCCGGCTTTGCTTCGACAGCCCAGGCGCAGGCAACCAAGGCTGCCTCCGGCCTGCCGCTGCCGCGCTTCGTGACGCTGAAAGCCAAGAAGATCAACCTGCGCGTCGGCCCAGGCCAGGACTATGCGGTGTCCTGGCTCTATGTGAAATCCGGCCTGCCGGTGGAGATCGTCCAGGAATTCGACAATTGGCGGCGCATCCGCGATGCCGACGGCACCGAAGGCTGGGTGTTTCATTCCATGCTGTCGGGTGACCGGACGGCGATCGCCGCGCCGTGGATGAAGGACAAGACCAATGTCTTCGTCAACATGCACAACGACGAGCGCGACACGGCAAGCGTCATCGCCCGGATGCAGCCCGGCGTGGTGATGAAGATCGACGAATGCAACGGCGCCTGGTGTCATGCCGTTGCTGATGGCGTCAAAGGCTATGTCAGCCAGGCCGAGATCTGGGGAGCCTATCCGGGCGAGGCTTTTACAAAATAAAGCCAGCTTCGATTGCTGCCTGTTTCAGCGACGTCTGCATGCGCGGGCCGATCTGCTGGATCACCATTCCGGCAGCCAGGCTGCCGAGGCGACCACAATCGCTCAACTGGAAACCGTGCGTATAGCCGAACAGGAAGCCTGCGGCGTAAAGATCGCCGGCACCTGTCGTATCCACCAGATTGTCGATCTTAAGCGCCGGCACCGGAATGCGCCGATCACCCTGAACGATGATCGAGCCCTTCTCACTCATCGTCACGGCCGCGAGCTTGCAATCCCTGGACATCTGCTCCAGCGCGGTATCGAAATCCGAGGTCTCGTACAGCGCCAGCGTTTCGGCCCGGTTGGCGAAAACGATGTCGACCGTGCCGGAGCGCATCAGGTCGATGAATTCCTCGCGATAGCGGCCGACGCAAAAGCTGTCGGAGAGCGTCATCGACGTTTCCTGGCCGTGCTCATGGGCGATGCGGGCGCATTCGCGGATCGCTTCCTTGGCGCGCGGCGGATCCCAGAGATAGCCCTCGAAATAGGTGACGCGGGCATTGGCGACCGTTTCCGGCTCGACGTCCTCAGGGCCCAGCTCGACGCAGGCGCCGAGATAGGTATTCATCGAGCGCTCGCCGTCCGGCGTGACGAAGATCATCGAGGTGGCGGTCGGCGGTTTGCTCTGCAACGGCTTGGTCTCGAAATGCACACCCTGGGCACGCATATCGTGGCGGAAAATGTCGCCGAGCTGGTCGTTCGAAACCTTGCCGAAATAGGCAGCCTTGCCGCCRAAGCTCGCAACGCCTGCCGCCGTATTGCCGGCGCTGCCGCCCGAAGTCTCGATCGCCGGTCCCATGCGCGAATAGAGCAATGCCGAACGCTCGGCGTCGATGAGATTCATCGCCGCCTTCTGGATCGTATTGTTCAGGAGAAAATCTTCTTCGCAGCGCGCGATGATGTCGACGATCGCGTTACCGACCGTGAGCACGTCGTAGGAGGTCATTGCCAAGCCTTAAGTCGAGTTTTTTCGCACGAGCTATGGCCTATTTCGCCGAGGCGGAAAAGCTGAAATGCAAAGCTTTCGTGACTATTCCGCAAATTTGTAATGCTTGAGCATGCTTTGACCTGTCGCCTCTGTCCTTTCTGGTGGCGCGAAAATGGGCGCATTACGGTTGCCTTTGATAGCAAATCGCAGCATGACCGTGAGCATATCCCATCAAGGTCCCCGATGCCCGCTTTCCTGACCAGGCCGTTTGCCGGCCTTCATTCCACCAGTGCGGCCGTGATCATCATGCTTGCCAGCATGCTTTGTTTCACGACCAATGACGCGATCGGCAAGTGGCTGACGTCGTCCTATTCGATCAGCATGCTGGTGTTCTGCCGCGGCATTGCCGGGTTGATCCTGCTGTCGCCGTTTCTGTGGAAGGCCGGTTGGCGCAAGCTGTTCGTCCTCGACCGGCCCTTGCTGCTGCTGGTGCGGGTGGCATTGACGATCATCGATTCCTACGCCTTCTATTTCGCCGTCGCCTCCCTGCCGCTCGCCGATGTCATGACCTATTGGCTAGCGGCACCCATCTATGTCGCCAGTTTCGCTCCGCTGCTGCTCGGCGAGCATGTCGGCTGGCGGCGTTGGACGGCGATCGGTTGCGGCTTCCTCGGCGTGCTGGTGGCGCTGGAGCCGTCGCGGGCGATGCTCTCCGCCTCGGCCGTCATCTCCATCCTCGGCAGCATGGCCTTCGGTTTCGTGATGCTTTCGGCGCGTTCGCTGAAGGAAACGCCGGGGATCACCATGATCTTCTGGCAAACGGCGACGGCGACAATCGTCAGCGCGTTCGTCGTGCCGTTTTCCTGGCATACACCGCCTGCGGGCGATATCGTGCCGCTGTTCATGCTCGGTATGCTGGCCATGTTGGCGCATGTGATGGTCAATTGGGCCTTCAAGCTCGCGGATGCAGCGGCGGTGGCGCCGCTGCAATATACGCAGCTTTTCTGGGCGATCGTGTTTGGCTGGCTGTTCTTCGGCGATTTTCCGTCACCCGCCAAATTCATCGGCGCCGGGCTGATCATCGCTTCCGGCCTCTATATTTTCTTCCGCGAGCGGGCGCTGAAGAAGGTGGACAAGGTACTGCCGGCGATCCCGGAATAGAATTCGGCTAAATCTTTTGCTGCAGGCTCTGCAGGATACCGATCAGCGCGGGCGCCATTTCGCGGATTTCCCGCAGGTGTGCTGCACTCAGCCGCAGCAATATCGCTTCTGCCTTTTCTGTCAGCGCCAATGTATGGCGACGCTTGTCGTCGGGGTCGGACTCTCGTGTCACCAGATCAGATGCGCTTAGCCTCCCCACCAGTTCCGTCGCAGTATGAGGCGCAATGAGCAGCCGGTTCGCCAATGTGCCGATGGTCATGGGTTCGTCTCCGGAGTAGCCCTTGATTGCCAGCAGCGCCTGATGCTGCTGGCTCGGCAACCCCTCCTCCTGCGCGGCCGAAGCACTGAATTCCGTGAAGCGCCGCAGGCTGTAACGGAGATCGGCAAGCGCCCGGTAGTCCGCAGGCGAAAGGGTGTCGTTTTGTTCCGGTCCGGTCACAGCGATCTCCTTCATTTCGATATTGAATTATATCGTATTACGATATAATTCAGCCGCAGTTTTGAACGCGGAGCCTAAAGGCGTGCGCGTGATCCGGAGATAGCGCGTTGGAAGAGCCCGAAGCCAGACATCAATATCCCCTGCATGATTTTACCGGTGGTCTTGCTCGTCGCGAAGCGGGCGATTTCACCACGGACAGTCGCGTTCTGGTGTTGACGGGCATGGCGGTCATCGTCGGCACCGGCGGCGCGCTCGCCGCCTGGGTGCTGGTCAACCTGATTGCCCTGGTGACGAACATCATCTGGTTCGGTCATTTCAGCATCGCGACGAGCGCACCCGCAACGGCAGGCCGTTCACTGTGGATGGTCGCGGCACCAGCTGTCGGCGGCCTGGTCATCGGTCTGATGGCCCGGTTCGGATCGGAGAAAATTCGCGGTCATGGCATTCCCGAGGCGATTGAAGCCATCCTGATCGGCGGCAGCCGGATGTCGCCGAAAGTTGCTTTGCTGAAACCCTTGTCATCGGCGATCTCCATTGGCAGCGGTGGTCCGTTCGGCGCCGAAGGCCCGATCATCATGACCGGCGGCGCCATCGGGTCGCTGTTTGCACAATTCTTCCAGATGAGCGCAGCCGAACGCAAGAGCCTGCTGGTCGCGGGGGCGGCGGCCGGCATGACGGCGATCTTCGGCTCGCCGATTGCCGCGGTGATGCTGGCGGTCGAATTGCTGTTGTTCGAATGGAAGCCGCGCAGCTTCATCCCGGTCGTGGTGGCAGCTTGCGTTTCCATCGGCTGGCGGCCGTTGCTGTTCGGCAGCGGCCCGCTGTTCCCAGCCACTTTCCATCTTCAGCTTCCCTGGTGGGGCATCCTGCTCTGTGTGGCAGTCGGCATTCTCTCGGGCTTGCAGTCCGGCGTGCTGACGACCTTGCTCTACAAGCTCGAAGACGGTTTTGAACGGCTGCCGATCCATTGGATTTGGTGGCCGGCGCTTGGCGGCCTTGTCGTCGGATTGGGCGGCTTGATCGAACCGCGCGCGCTTGGCGTCGGTTACGACATCATTTCGGATCTGCTGCACGATCATATCGCCGTGGGCGCCGTCGTCACCATCCTGCTGGTTAAGGCGGGTATCTGGCTGGTGGCGCTGTCATCCGGCACGTCCGGTGGCGTGCTTGCGCCATTGCTCATCCTGGGCGGCGCAATGGGCTGGATTTTCGGCCTCGCTCTGCCCGGCGATCCCGGCTTCTGGGCCCTGCTTGGCATGGCAGCGATGATGGGCGGCACGATGCGCGCGCCGCTCACCGGCACATTCTTTGCCGTCGAGATCACCGGTGATGTCAGCACGCTGGCACCGCTGCTGGCAGCCACCGTCGCTGCCTATGCCGTCACCGTCCTTCTGCTGCGCCGGTCCATCCTGACCGAAAAGATCGCGCGCCGGGGCCAGCATATCACGCGCGAATACGGCATCGATCCGTTCGAGCTCACACGTGCTGCCGAGATCATGATCCGCCAGGTGGATACACTGCCGGCCGCGATGACGGTCGGCAGCGCCTGCGACTTCCTCTCCTCCCCGGAAAAGTCACATCGTGTGTATCCGGTCGTCGATACGGATGGGAAGTTGATCGGCGTCGTTTCCCGCGCCGATGCCTTGCGTTGGCGGGGCAGGCAGGAGTTTTTCGCGCAAAGTCTTTCCGACAGAGTTTCCGACAGCTCTATCCCGGTTGGCCATCCGGACGATACGGTCGGCTTCATTGCCGACTTGATGCTGTCGGCGGATGTCGGCCGCATTCCGATCGTCGAAGCCGAAACCCGCAAGCTTGTCGGCCTCATCGCCCGCAAGGACCTGTTGCGCCTGCGCAGCGCGGTAAAATCCTCGGAGCTGGAACGCCGCCCCTATCTTGGAACTGGATCCGCGAAGGCGGGGTGATCGACGGCGCTACAAATCATCGCGACTGAAATGCAGAGAGATGGCAATCCGTCTCTTCGCATGCCGCACGCTCGACAGAATCGAGCCAGTACGGTGGCCTGTTCAAAATAAAACAATAAATACAATCCGTTGTTTGACATATTATCGCCTTGACGGCAGGCCATTTCAGGCAAATGTATTTTATCCGCAAGAAACAGTTCTAGGAACCGCCCATGTCCGCGCTCGCCGCTCCGCTCATCATTCTCAATCCGCTCGACGATGTCGGCGTCGCGCGCCAGAAAATTTCGAAAGGCGAAGCCACCGGTTACAACGATCTTGTGGCCAAGGACCTGATCGGCCGCGGCCACAAGATGGCGCTCAAGGCGATCAAGACCGGGCAGGAAGTGCACAAGTTCGGCCAGGTGATCGGCGTCGCCACCGCCGATATCGAGCCGGGCCAGCATATCCACCTGCATAATCTGCAGATGGTGCCCTCCGAGCATGACTATCAGCTTGGCTCCAACAACCGTGATGAGCGCTTGCTGCCGGTCAGCGAACGCCGCACGTTCCTCGGCTATGATCGTGGCGCCGGCAATATCGGCACCCGCAACTATATCGGCATCATCTCCTCGGTGAACTGTTCCGCCACCGTCTCCCGCTATATTGCCGAGCATTTCAATCGGAATGGCGGGCTTGACGGTTTCGACAATATCGATGGTGTCGTCGCACTCACCCATGGCGGCGGCTGTGCGCTCAACACCAAGTCCGAAGGCTATCGGATTCTGACGCGCACCATCAACGGCTTTGCCCGGCATCCGAATTTCGGCGGCATCCTGCTGATCGGGCTGGGCTGTGAGACCAACCAGATCCAGCCGATCATGGAACACTACAAGCTGGCAGAAGGTGCACTGTTGCGCACCATGACCATCYAGCAGACCGGCGGCACGCGCAAGACGATCGCCGCGGCGCAGGAGATCATCAAGGAAATGCTGCCGATCGTGAATGCGATCGAGCGCACCGAACAGCCGCTGTCGGCGCTCAAAGTGGCGCTCGAATGCGGCGGCTCGGACGGCTATTCCGGCATCTCGGCCAATCCGGCACTTGGCGTAGCGTCGGACCTGATCGTACGGCATGGCGGCACCTCGGTACTGTCCGAAACACCGGAAATCTATGGCGCCGAACACCTGCTCACCCGCCGCGCGGTCAGCCCGGAAGTGGCGCAGAAGCTCCTGTCGCGTATCGATTGGTGGCGCGACTATACCGCCCGCAATGGCGACGAGCTCAACAACAATCCGTCCTACGGCAACAAGCAGGGTGGGCTGACGACGATCCTGGAAAAGTCGCTGGGCGCGGTTGCCAAGGGGGGCACGATGCCGCTGAAAGCCGTTTATGAATATGCTGAGCCGGTGACCGAAAAGGGCTTCGTGTTCATGGACACGCCCGGCTATGACCCGGTAGCCGTCACCGGCCAGATTGCCGGCGGCTGCAATGTCGTCTGCTTCACCACCGGCCGTGGTTCGGTCTCGGGCTGGAAGCCGGCGCCCTGCATCAAGATCGCCACCAATACCGAGATGTACGAGCATATGGACGAGGACATGGACATCAATTGCGGCGGCATCGTCACCGGCGAGGACACGATCGAAGCCGCCGGCCAGCGCATCTTCGACGACATCATCGCGGTGGCCTCGGGCAAGAAGACGGTCAGCGAGGTCTATGACTACGGCGACAATGAATTCGTGCCGTGGCAGGTCGGCGCAATTACCTGAGCGGACCATTCTTGCAGCTTGAGGGCGGCATGCCCTCAAGCGATCGCAGGCCATGTTTCATCCCGGATCGGCACAGATCGGCTTCCAAACCTTGAATCACTCCATAAACATTTGAGAAATATTCGCAATCTGCAGCAAATAGGCRCGCAGTTAACGAAGCTCACACCAGTTCACGTCTAAGATTAGTGAAATAACTATGTTGGGAAGGCTGCCGCACCTCGATGAACGGCTTGTGGGAACAGCTTATCGGCAACTTTGCGTTTGTCGGTCTCGCGATCTCGATTTGGGCGCATGTGTCGATCTGGTTCCAGCGGCAGCTGGTTGGCTATGAACGGATCGTACTTGGACTGATCGCCGGCGGCACCGCGATCGGCGCGATCGTGCTTGCCGTTCAGTATAGTCCCGGCATCTATCTCGATCTGCGTTATGTGCCTGTGGTGCTTGCAGGCCTGTTCGGCGGCCCGCCGGCTGCTGTCATTGCGATCACGGTCGCCATCATCTTTCGCATCGCGATTGGGGGAGCCGGGGCAATCGACGCGGCGATCGTCATGGCGGCGGTTGGCGCTATCGGTGTGCTTGCCAACCACCTGACAAGGAAAAGACCACCCAAACTCTCGGATGTCGCCATCACCGCTGCCGCCTTTGGCGTCGTGCTTGCCGTGTTCATGGAAGCGCTGCCGATCCTTCACAATGTGCAAGGTCTGGCGCTGATGGGCGTGCCGATTGGGCTGATGAACTGTCTGACGATGGTGATCTGCGGCTTCATCATCCTGAAGACCCGTCAGGTGGAGCTGGACCGCAGCACATTGCTGACCGCATTTTCGCAGTCGCCGGACTTTCTCTACGTCAAGGATAGGGACAGCCGCTTCATCATCGTCAATGAAAACATGTCGCGCCTCTATCAGTTCTCGACACCTGAGGAGATGATCGGGCTGACTGATTTCAACCTGCAGACGCCACCGGTGGCCGAAGAGCTCTATTATTACGAGCAACGCCTCATGCGCACAGGCGAGCCCCTGGTCGACAGCCAAGAGCGCCTAAAGGACAGGCACTTGCTCGCCTCCAAAAGTCCCCTTCGGGACAAGGAGGGGCATGTCATCGGACTTGCCGGTGTGACGCGCGACATCACGGAACGCATAGAACTCGAACGAGCGTTGCGGGAGAGCAAGAACTTGTTGTCGCATGCCATGGCCGGCATGTCGGACGGCTTTGCCATGTTCGATCGCAACGGATTTCTGATCTTCTGCAACGAACAATACCGCAATGCCTTTCCGGACTCGGCCGAAGTTCGTGTCGTCGGCGCCAATATCCGCGATATCCTTCGCCGGATCGCAGAGAAACAGGAACGGACAGATGCGCCGGCGGAAAAATTGGAGGAGTGGGTCGAGGCGGCGGCAGCCACCCTGCACCGCAACAAGGACGAAGAAGTCCAGCTCTCGAGCGGCAACTGGCTCAGCATCCGCACCCGGCTCGCCGAAGATGGCACCGCGATGGTGGTGGTCTCGGATATCACCGCGATGAAGCAGGCTGAAGCTGCGCTCAGGCTGTCGGCCGCGCAATTGAAAAGCCTCGCCGAGACCGATGGCTTGACCGGCCTCGTCAACCGCCGGGCTTTCGACGAAGCATTTGCCCGCGAGTCGGCCCGAAGCGCCAGAAGCAACGCGCCGCTCAGCCTGCTGATGATCGATATCGATTGGTTCAAGGTCTATAACGACACATATGGACATCTGTCGGGCGACGAATGTCTGAAGCGGGTCAGCAATTGCCTGTCGCGCGCAGCAAAACGGGTAACGGATGTCGTTGCCCGCTACGGCGGCGAGGAATTCGTGGTTTTGCTTCCCGACACCAACGAAAAGAATGCGGCTGTTGTCGCGGAGCAATTTGCACACTTCTTACAGGTGGAGAATATCGTCCACTCCGCGAGCGCGTTCGGGCAGGTCACCGCGAGCATCGGCATATGCTGCGCGAAGGGCCGGAGCCTCGGAGTCCAACCGCATCGGCTACTGTCGACCGCCGACGCTGCGCTCTATGATGCCAAGGCACAGGGCCGCAATCGGACTTTGTTCAGGCCATTTGCCGAAGCACAAGCCAAGAAATCCGCTTGATACCATTCCAAAGAACGCTTCTCATCATCTGCCGCTTACCCCTCGCATGGGAAAGCCGGCTTCACGTCGGTGCTGTGACTTGATTTGTCAGCATTGTCATAAAACCATCATTCTGCGTCGTTAGGGCCTGCCACATCCAGAGAGTAAGGGCGGCATGCCGACAGTCCAATCCTATATCCTATGCGCAACGCCGCGAAGCGGCAGTACGCTGCTATGCGATCTCATCGAAAGCACTGGCGTCGCCGGTCGGCCTGCCTCGTATTTCCGCAAGGAGTCGATACCGCGCTGGGCCAGCCGGCTGCAGGTTGGGATCGCCGGCAGCGAAGGCGCGGCTGTTTTCGGCAGAGACTATATCGAAGCTGTGATCGCCGCGGGACGCGGCGGTACCGATCTATTCGGCTTGCGCATCATGCGGGAAAGCGGCGATGAATTATCGGCGCGGCTCGACGATCTGTTTCCTGGCTTGGCCAATGACCGCGCCCGTTTCGAAACGGTATTCGGTCCATCGCTGTTCATTCATCTGTCGCGCAACGACAAAGTTTCGCAGGCCGTCTCGCGCGTCAAGGCGATGCAGACTGGGCTCTGGCACATTGCCGCCGACGGAACAGAGCGCGAGCGAACCAGTCCGGCGCGTGCCATCGTCTATGATCGCGACGAGATCGGCAGATATGTCGATGACCTGACAGCGCAGGACGAAAGCTGGAACAATTGGTTCGACAACAATGACATCGAACCGTTGCGCCTGACCTATGAAGCGCTGTCGCAGGACCCGACGGCCGCGCTGGCGACAGTTCTGGCCGCACTCGGCCTCGACCCCGCCATTGCCTCGGCGATTGAGCCGAAGACCGCAAGGTTAAGCGATGGCGAGAGCCGGAACTGGGTGGCACGCTTCCGCGCGGAGACAGGCCTGCCGCCGCTCGCCGTCCGGTCTCAGCAATGAAACGTGCTTAGCCCGCGCAGGGGAAGGTCGCCTTCACATTGGCCGGCGCCTTGGCGTTGCACGAGGCTTTCTTCAGCGCCGCAGAGCAGCCGGCCGAGAGCTTGGAGGCATTGCTGACCAGGCAGGCAAGCGCCTTGTCGCGGTTGAACACCATGCCGCAATTGGATTTGACGTCGGACTGGCAGGCGGCGCGGACAGCGGCGCGCGGGTCGTCGGCATGGGCGATGGCGGGCAGCGAAAATGCGGCGAGCATGGAAACCAGAATCAACTTCTTCATGTGGACCTCCCCTTTTTGGCAACGACATCGTTGCCGGCTCTGCTGACAGGCCGGCAACATTGCAGAATTGTTTCTGACGTTAAAGAGGTGTCGGCCTCGTCGCGGTCCCGTCTCAGCAATATTGCGCGCCGGTCGTCGCCGTATAAACAGCGTAGAGCGACTTGGTGGCGGTGATGAACAGTCGGTTGCGGCGCGGACCGCCGAAGGCGACGTTGGAGACCGTCTGCGGCACGAGGATCTTGCCTAGCAATGTTCCATCCGGAGCGAAACAATGCACGCCGTCGGCGGCGCTGGTCCAGAGATTGCCTTCGATATCGATGCGAAAGCCATCCGGTAGGCCGGCGTTGACACTGCAGAAGACGCGGCCGACACCCAGCGTCCCGTCATCGTTGACGTGGAACACGCGGATGTGGCGTGGCCATTCGGGGTCGTGGCTGGAGGCGGAATCGGCAATGTAGAGTTTCGATTCATCCGGCGAGAAGGCCAGGCCGTTCGGCTGGCCGAAATCGTCGCAAACCACTTTCAATTCACCGGTCGCGGGATCGAGGCGGTAGACGTTGCGGGTCGCCTGTTCCTGCTCGGCCTTATAGCCTTCGTAATTGGAAAGAATGCCGTAGCTCGGATCGGAAAACCAGATCGTGTCGTCCGACTTGACGATCACGTCGTTGGGAGAATTCAGTCGCTTGCCCTGGTAGCTGTCGGCAAGCACCGTGATCGAACCATCGATCTCGGTACGGATGACACGGCGGGCGCCATGCTGGCAGGAGATGAGCCTGCCCTGCCGGTCGCGGGTATTGCCATTGGTGAAATGCGAATTGGTGCGGAAGACCGAGACGTCGCCGTCCTGCGAATAGCGCATCATGCGCTCATTGGGGATGTCGCTCCAGATCAGGCAGTTGAGATCGGCGAACCACACCGGACCCTCGGCCCAGCGGCAGCCGGAATAAAGCTCGTCGAGCGCCGCGCTGCCGACCCTCAAATGCTGGAAACGCGGATCATGGATTTCATAGATCGATTTGCCGTTCGACATGGCGGTAGTCCCCCTTCAGGCTGGCGTCCTCCAACGCGTGCGGTGAGGAAATCCGCGCCCGTGTTCAAAGTCAAGGCGAAGAACCACACAGGCCGGGCGTCAAACGCACATTGCCTGCAGGGCGCAATTGGAATTGTGCCGGTCTTCTTAATCTGCAATCCTTGCGAAAAATACGAGGAGGACGACCGATGACCGATTACCGCAAGCTGATCGACGCCGAGACATGGGCCTTCATCGACCGCACCAATTCCTACTATCCGCCTGACACGATCGACTACACGGTCGGCCAGCAGCGCGACGTCTATAACCGCATGTGCCACGAATTCTTCGCCGGCTATCCGGATGGCGTGTCGGCGGAGACCAAGGCAATTTCGCTGCCGGACCGCAAGATCCCCATCCGCCGCTATCGCGCCATGCGCTACGATTCCCGCGCCATGCTGCTTTATTTCCACGGCGGCGGCTTTGTCGTCGGAGGGCTAGAAAGCCATGACGACGTCTGTGCTGAGATCTGTCACCGCACGGGCTACGAGGTCGTGTCGGTGGATTACCGGCTGGCGCCGGAGCACAAGCATCCCGCATCCTACGACGATTGCCTTGCCGCTTTCGAATGGGCCGTAGATGCTTATGAACTGCCGATCCTGCTGGCCGGCGACAGCGCCGGCGGCAATCTCGCCGCCGCAGTGGCACATCATACGCGCAACCATCTCCGCAAGCCGATCGGCCAGGTGCTGATCTATCCCGGCCTCGGCGGCGACACGAACCACGGCTCCTATATCAGACACGCCGAGGCGCCGATGCTGACAGTGCGCGATCTTGATTTTTACAGGGAAATCCGCGCCGGCAAACGCGACATTTCCCGGGACACGACGTTTGCACCGCTCGCCGATCGCGATTTCTCTGGCCTGCCGCCGACAGTGGTAATCACCGCCGAATGCGATCCGCTGTCATCGGACGGCGAAGCCTATCGCGACCACTTGCTCGCTGCCGGCGGCAAGGCGTGGTGGCATGAAGAGGCCGGCCTGGTGCACGGCTACCTGCGCGCCCGCCACAGCGTTGCCCGCGCCCGCGAAAGCTTTACCCGCATTGTCGAAGCGGTGAAATCGCTCGGGCGGAAGGAATGGACGCATCCTGTCGTGGCTCCTAGCCATCGCTTGGCGGCGGCCGAGCCTGTGCATCCGATCGACTGATATTTTCCACGCTGAAAACTGCTGATCCGGCCCGAGATGGCGCGCCGGACCCCTTCGCTGTTGCCAAACGGCGACGCTGCACCGCGACATTTTGTACTTTAGGCATGAAATATTGAATGCCAGGCTTGAACGCAAGGCTCCCTTAACATAGGTAGGCTAATCATAAGCATGCATATATTCAGCCGACAAAGCGACAAATGACAAACAAACCGACAGTGGGATTCCTTCTGCACGACGTGGCGCGGCTGATGCGCAAGCGTTTCGAGCAGCGTGCGCGTGGCCTGGGGCTGACCCGGTCGCAGTGGCAAACGCTTGCCTATCTCTCCAAGAACGAAGGCATCCACCAGGGCGGCCTCGCCGAAATCCTGGAAATCGAGCCGATCACGCTGGTGCGCATTCTCGACAAGCTCGCCGAGCGCGGCCTGATCGAGCGGCGCCAGCATCCGACCGACCGCCGCATCTGGCTGCTCTATATGCGCGAAGAAGCCACGCCATTGCTCGACGTGATGCGCGAGATCGGCGAGGCGACGCGCGGCGAAGCCTTCGATGGCGTCAGCAATGAACAGCGCGACGAACTGTTCAACATCCTGTCCACTGTGAAGACCAACCTGATACAGGCCTGCCGGATGCCGGTGGCCGAGAATGAGACGAAGCATGGCTGAGCAAAGTTCCCTCCGCGTTGTGACTGATGAGGACGCGGCAAATTCCTCCGAGAGCGGTGACATCAAGGAAAAGATGCAGCAGAAGGAAACAGCCGCGGAAGCGCCGGCCGCCAGAACTGAGCCTGCTGCCCGGACAGAACCTGCCGCGAAAACCGAACCTGCCGTCAAGCCGGAGACCGCAGCACCCCCAGCCGCTCCGGCTGCGCCTGCATTCGTCAAGGTCAAGCGCCGGCGCAGCGTGACGCGTCCGATCCTCTTCGCACTCCTGCCGATCGCGCTTCTTGCCGGCGGCTATTACTACGTCAATGGCGGGGCGGTGATGTCCACCGACAACGCCTATATCCAGGCCGACATGGTGGGCGTCAACACCGACGTCTCCGGCACCGTTGCCAGTATCAGCGTGCATGACAACGAACAGGTCAAGGCTGGCCAGGAACTCTTCCGTCTCGACCAGGACTCGTTCAAGATCGCGCTTGCCGGCGCCGAAGCGCAGCTCGGCATCGAGCGCAACCAGATCCTGAACCTCAAGGCGAGCTATAAGCAGGCGCTGGCGCAGATCACCCAGGCTCAAGCCGATATCCCCTATTACCAGCTGCAGTTCGAGCGCCAGGAACAGCTGGTCAAGAGTTCGGCCGCGACCAAGGCCGATTACGATGAGGCCAAGCACAATCTCGAAGCAGCGCAGCAGAAGGTCGACGTCGCCAAGGCGCAGGCGGCCACCGCCCTAGCCCAGCTCGGCGGCAATGCCGACCAGCCGGTCGAGGAAAATCCGCTCTACCTGCAGGCCAGGTCGGCCGTCGACAATGCCGAGCGTGAGCTGAACCACACCGTCGTCAAGGCGCCGTTCGACGGCATCGCCACCAATGTCAGCGCGCTACAGGTCGGCACCTACCTGCCGGCGTCGCAGCAGGCCTTCTCGCTGGTCTCCGATACCAAGCTCTGGATTCTCGCCAATCCGAAGGAAACCGAGCTTACCTACGTGAAGCCCGGCCAGACCGCGACGATCACCGTCGACTCCTATCCGGGCGTCGAATGGCATGGCAAGGTCGATAGTATCAGCCCGGCTTCGGGTTCCGCCTTCTCGCTGTTGCCGGCGCAAAACACCACCGGCAACTGGGTGAAGGTCGTGCAGCGCATTCCGATGCGCGTCAGCATTACCGATGTAGCCGGCAAGCCGCCGCTGCGCGTCGGCATGAGCACCCAAGTCGAGCTCGATACCGGCCATATCAACGGCATGCCGAAATTCCTGTCGAATTTCCTGAAAAGCGTCGGCCTCGAAAGCTGGGAACGGGCAATCGTCAAGAGCCACGCATAACGGACCATAAGTAGCGAGCCATGAGCAACGCGGCGTCATCCTCGGCCAGCCCGATCGCCAATCGCGGCGCGATCACTGCCTGCGTCATCCTTGCGGTGATCATGCAGGCGCTGGACACCACGATCGCCAATGTGGCGCTGCCCTATATCCAGGGCAGCGTGTCGGCGAGTGCCGACCAGATCAACTGGGTGCTGACCTCCTATATCGTCGCGGCGGCAATCATGACGCCGCCGTCGGGCTTCCTCGCCGCCAAGTTCGGCCGCAAGCGCGTGCTGCTGGCAGCCATCCTCGGCTTCGTCGTCGCTTCCGTGCTTTGCGGCCTGGCGCAGTCGCTCAACGAAATCGTCGCCTTCCGCCTGCTGCAGGGCTTTTTCGGCGCCTCGCTGGTGCCGCTGTCGCAGGGTATCCTGCTCGATATCTACACGGTGGAGGAACGCGGCTCGGCCATGGCGCTGTTCGGCGTCTCGGTCATGGTCGGTCCGGTGCTTGGACCCGTGATCGGCGGCTGGCTGACCGACAATATCAGCTGGCGCTGGGTGTTCTACATCAATGTGCCGATCGGCGTACTGGCCTTCGCCGGCATCGTCATCTTTGTCACCGAGACCAAGATCGATGCGCTGGCGAAACTGGACTGGTTCGGCTTCGCCATGATGAGCCTGTTCATCGCCTCGCTGCAGCTTTTCCTCGACCGTGGCGAACAGCTCGACTGGTTCTCGTCAGGCGAAATCGTCATCGAGGCGATCGTCTGCGCCGCCGCCTTCTACCTACTGCTTGTGCAGACGTTCACAAAGAAGAACTCCTTCGTCAATCCGCGGCTATTCCTCGACCAGAATTTTACGGTCAGCATGATCTTCATCTTCGTCATCGGCATCACCTATCTCGCGTCGCTGGCCCTGATGACGCCGTACCTGCAGACTTTGATGGGCTATCCGGTGATCACCGCCGGCATCGTCATGGGGCCGCGCGGGCTCGGCACCATGCTCTGCATGTTCATCGTCGGCCGGCTGATCGGCCGCGTCGACAGCCGCTGGCTGCTGCTGCTCGGCCTCGGCCTGACCGCCTGGGCGATGTACGCCATGACCGGCTGGACGCCTGATGTGTCGCAGTCGACGATCATCTGGGTCGGCTTCGTCCAGGGCGCGGGCCTTGGCTTCCTGTTCGTGCCGCTGACTACGATGGCGTTTTCGACACTGCCGGCGCAGATGCGCGGCGAAGGCACCGGCCTCTATAATCTGTCGCGCAATATCGGCTCGAGCGTCGGCATTTCGATCGTCTCGGCATTGATCGTCTCGAACACGCAGAGCAATCATGAATCAATCGCGGCCTATGTCACGCCGTTCAACCACGCCTTCAATCAGGCGGCTGCGCAAAGCCTCAGCCCGCTGACGGCCGCCGGACGTGCGGCACTGAACGAAACCATCAACCTACAGGCGACGATCATCGCCTATATGGACGATTTCAAGCTTTTGATGTTGATGTCGATCGCGGTGATGCCTCTGGTGCTGCTGCTGCGCAAGCCCAAGGCCGCCGCGCCGAAGATGGATCATGCGGCAGTGATGGAATAGCTTGACCACGCGTCGGCGACCAGCGTCGCCGATCGCCCCTCTTCGCGTATCAGGCCACGATCATCAGCCGCCGCCTGCGTTCGTCGAGCAGGACGATGGTCAGGCCGGCAATCATGATCAGACAAATGCCGATCATCGCCAGAAGGTTCGGCAATTCGCCGAACACGACGAAGCCGGAAAACACCGCCCAGACGGAAAAGCAATAGTAGAAGGGTGCCACGATCCTGGGGCGTCCGACGCGATAGGCCATAAAGATGAAGAAATGGCCGAAAATCAGAAAGAGGCCGGCGCCTGCCAGCAGCGCGATGTGATGCGGGCCGGGTATGACCCAGGTTTCAGCCGTCACATGGGCGACGCCGGAGCCGACAAGCACGACAAGCACGGCCGAGATCGCCACCACCATTCCCGGCGTATCAGGCGCGACCCGGCGCCCGACGAGATCGCGCACCGCCGAAAAGACGGCGTTGGCAAGACCAAGCAAGGCGTAAACCGAGATGCCTTTGGCCGTCGGTTGCGCGACCAGCAAGGCTCCCACAAATCCGGCAGAAATCAGCATCATCCTGGTGCCGCCGATGCGTTCGCGCAGGAAGATCGAAGCCCCCAGCAGAAGCAGAAGCGGCGTCACCTGCCCCAGCGCGATGGCAACCGCGATCGGCATATTGGCCAGTGCCACGACATAGGCGAAGACGCCGGCGAATTCCATGACATTGCGGAGCAGGACACGGCGCTCGAACATCAGTCCGGCCTTTTTGCCGTAGCCCAGCAGGTAAAGCAGCGGCAGGCCCCAGAGCGTGGCGGCCACGCCGCGCAGGAACAGCACTTCATAAGGCGGCAGGCCATGCGTCGCGAGCTTCATCATCGTGTCGTTGACGACGTAGAAGGCGGTTGAGAGGATCATGAAGACAGGCCCGCGAAGGGCGTCGGGAATGAGGGGCATGGGGACCGAAGCAGTCTGACTGGAAGGTAAGACAGACTTACAATGGTTGTTGGCGGGCGACAATGGGCGCCCGGGCGTCACTTGCTTCTCTCCCCAAAAGCAAATGAGCGTTTTGCCTAATTCCCCGCGCTCGCCATCTTTCGGCTAGCAATTGCTTTTTCCAGCCAGCCGATTTCCATCTCCGGCACCGAGGACAACAACAGGTCCGTGTAATCGTCGAAGGGCGGCGCCAGCACCTTGCTCTTGGCGCCATAGCGCACCACCTCGCCGCGATACATGACCGCAATCGAATCCGCGATGGACCGCACCGTGTCAATGTCGTGGGTGATGAAGAGGTAGGCGACATGCTCGTGCTGTTGCAGGTTGAGCAGCAGTTTCAGGATGCCGTTGGCCACCAGGGGATCAAGCGCGCTGGTCACCTCGTCGCAGATGATCAGCTTCGGCTTGGCGGCCAGCGCTCGGGCGATGCAGACGCGCTGCTTCTGACCACCGGACAGCTCGGCCGGGTAGCGATTGAGGAAACCCTTGCCCATCTCGATCTCGTCGAGCAGTTCGATGACACGCTTTTCACGCGCAGCACCACGCAGGCCGAAGTAGAAGGTCAGGGGGCGGCCGATGATCGTGCCGACGGTATGACGCGGGTTCATCGCCACGTCGGCCATCTGGTAGATCATCTGCAATTGGCGCAGGTCATCTTTGCTTCGATTGGCGAGCCGCTTCGACAGCGTCCGGCCATCGAATACAACCTCGCCTTCCGAGGGCGGCAGGAGACCGGTGATGGCGCGTGCAAGCGTCGATTTTCCGGAGCCGGATTCGCCGACGACAGCCAGGGTCTGGCCGGGATGGATGTCGACCGAGACGTTCTTCAGCACCTTGACCGTACCGCGGCCGTACGCGGCCGTGACATTCTTCACTGAAAGGATCGGTTTGGGCGTCGGCTGCTTTTCCTCGTGCGGCACGCGATGCACGGAGACCAGCGCCTGGGTATAAGCTTCCTTCGGCTCCTTGATGATCTCGTGCGTCGAGCCCTTCTCGACCATCTTGCCATATCTCAGCACCATGATGTCGTCAGCCACTTGCGCGACCACGGCGAGGTCATGGGTGATGTAGAGAGCGGCGACATGGGTGTCGCGGATCGCCTCCTTGATCGCGGCCAGCACGTCGATCTGGGTGGTGACGTCGAGTGCTGTCGTCGGTTCATCGAAAACGATCAGGTCCGGCTCGGGGCAGAGCGCCATCGCAGTCATGACGCGCTGGAGCTGGCCGCCGGAGACCTGGTGCGGATAGCGGTTACCGATGGTTTCGGGATTGGGCAGGCTCAGCTTGCGGAACAGCGCCACGGCGCGGCGCTCCGCCTCGGTGCGGTTGGCGACACCGTGCTTGAGCGAGCTTTCCACCACCTGGTCCATCAGCTTCTGCGCAGGGTTGAATGCGGCCGCCGCCGATTGCGCGACATAGCAGACCTCGCGGCCGCGCAGTTTGCGGACGCCATTGCGGCCCTGCTTGAGGATGTCGCGGCCATTGAGCACGATCTCGCCGCCGGTAATCCTGACGCCGCCACGGCCATAGGCCATGGAGGACAGGCCGATGGTCGATTTTCCCGCGCCGGATTCGCCGATCAGGCCGAGAACCCTGCCCTTTTCAAGTGTCAGCGATACATCGTCGACCAGAACCACATTCTTCGGCGGCTCGCCCGGCGGGTAAGCGGTGGCCTCGATTCGGAGGTTGCGGATGTCGAGCAAGGTCTCAGCCATTGCCGCGCCCTCCCTTGAGGCTGGTGGTGCGGTTGAGGATCCAGTCGGCGACGAGATTGACCGATATCGCCAGCAGCGCGATGGCCGCCGCCGGGATCAGTGCGGCCGGCACGCCGAAGACGATGCCATCCTTGTTCTCCTTGACCATGCTGCCCCAATCGGCATCCGGCGGCTGCACGCCGAGGCCGAGGAAGGAAAGGGCCGAGAGGAACAGGATCGCATAGATGAAGCGCAGGCCGAGTTCGGAGATCAGCGGTGTCAATGCATTCGGCAGGATTTCGGCGAAGATCACCCAAAGTCTGCCCTCGCCGCGCAGCTTCGCGGCTTCGACAAAGTCCATGACATTGAGATCGACAGCCACGGCGCGGGACAGCCGGAAAACACGGGTCGAATCGAGGATGCCCATCACCATGATGAGCGTAAAGACATTGGACGGCAGCACAGAGAGCACCACTAGGCCAAAGATCAGTGTCGGGATTGCCATCAGCATGTCGACCACGCGCGAGACGAGCATGTCGAACCAGCCACCGATCACCGCCGCGGCAAAGCCAAAGATGGCGCCGAGGGAGAAGGACAGCGCCGTCGCGAGCACGGCGATGAAGACCGTCGTCTGGGCGCCGTAGATCATGCGCGACAGCAGATCGCGCCCGAGCTGGTCGGTGCCCAGGGGGTATTTCGCCGACATCGGCAGCCAGGCATCGCCGAGGATCTCGCCGAGGCCATGCGGGGCGATGAACTGCGCGAAGATCGCGATCAGCAGGAATGCCGCGGTCAAGATGAGGCCGATAAGGGCGCCTATGGGGATGCGTCTCAACATCTCGTCCTCACTTCGGATGCCTGAGCCGCGGATTGGCGAGGATCGACACCACGTCCGCGATCATGTTCAACACGATGTAGATGGCGGCGAAGATCAGACCGACCGCCTGCACCACCGGCACGTCACGCTTGGTGACATTGTCGACCAGATATTGCCCCATGCCGGGATAGGCAAAGATCACCTCGACCACCACGACGCCGACGACGAGATAGGCAAGGTTGAGCATCACCACGTTGACGATCGGCGCGACAGCGTTGGGGAAGGCGTGCTTGCGAATGATTTCGAACGCGGTCAGCCCCTTGAGTTCTGCTGTTTCGATATAGGCCGACTGCATGACATTGAGGATGGTGGCGCGGGTCATGCGCATCATATGCGCCAGCACGACCAGCGTCAGCGCCATCGCCGGCAGCGCGATCGCCTGCATCCTTTCGAGGAAAGACATTCCGGGATAGACGGTCGAGACCGCGGGGAAGATCTGATATTGGACCGCAAAGAAATAGACCAGCAGATAGCCGATGAAGAATTCCGGCAGCGAGGTCGAGGCGAGCGCGAGGCCGGTGATCAGTTTGTCGACCCAGCCATTGCGGTAGCGCACTGCCGTCAGCCCAAGAATGATTGCCAGCGGCACGGCGACGACCGCCGCCCAGAAGGCCAGGAACAATGTGTTCGACAGCCGCTCGCCGATCGAGCCGGCAATATCGAGCTGGCTGGCCAGGGACTTGCCGAGATCGCCATGCAAAACACCCCAGAGCCAACGGAAATACCGGATATAAGCCGGGTCGTTGAGGTGCATGGACTCGCGCATGTTCGCCAACGCTTGCGGCGTCGCCGATTGGCCGAGGATTGCTTGCGCCACGTCGCCCGGCAGGATCAACGTGCCGGCAAAGATCAGCACCGAGACCGCGAGCAACAGGACAATGCCCAGCGCAACGCGCTGGGCGATCAGTTTCAATACGGGCGAAGACATGGGCGCCGGCCCACGCTCAAGCTTTGAGCCAGCACTTGGAAAGTGCGTAGCCGCCCATCAGTTCCTGGTTGCCGTCGTCATACCAGCCGCCGACCTTCGGGCCGGTGGCGTCGATGAAGTCGTTGAACATCGGAGCGATGACGCCACCTTCCTGGTTCACGATCGTGCCCATGTCGGCATAGAGCTTCTTGCGCTTTTCAGTGTCGAGTTCGCCGCGCGCCTGGAACAGCATCTTGTCGAACTTGTCGTTGAAGAAGCGGGTATCGTTCCAGTCGGCCTTGGAATAATAAGCCGTGGAATACATCTGGTCCTGGGTCGGCCGGCCGCCCCAGTAGGAGGCGGAGAAGGGCTGCTTGTTCCAGACTTCCGACCAGTAGCCGTCGCCCGGCTCGCGCTTGATTTCCAGCGTGATACCGGCCTTGGCGGCACTCTGCTGGTAGAGCTGGGCAGCATCGATGGCGCCAGGGAAGGCAACGTCGGACGTGCGCAGCAGGACCGAGCCGGAATGGCCTGATTTCTTGTAGTGGAAGGCGGCCTTGTCCGGATCGTATTTGCGCTGCTCCATCTCGGTGAACAGCGGATAGGCCTTGTTGATCGGCGTGTCGTTGCCGACCGAGCCATAACCCATCAGGATCTTCTGCACCATTTCGTCGCGGTCGATGGCGAATTTCAGCGCCTGGCGCAGGTCGTTGTTGTCGAAAGGCGCGGTGTTGCAGTGGCAGATGAAGACGTAATGGCCCTTGCCGGCGACGTTGCGGATGGTGATGCCCGGCACGCGCTTGATCAGGTTGACGATCTTCGGCTCGACGCGGTTGACCATGTGCACCTGGCCGCCCTGCAGCGCCGACATGCGGGCCGTGGCGTCGTTGATGACGATGATCTCGATCTGGTCGGCAAAGCCGCGGTCGTCGCGCCAGTAATTCTTGAACTTCTCACCACCGAGGCGGACGCCAACGTCGTTGGTGGTGATCTTGTAAGGACCGGTGCCGATGCCTTCGGTCGGATTGTCCTTGCCGCCGTTCGGCTGAATCATCAGATGGTAATCGTCGAGCAGGAAGGGCAGGTCGGCGTTGGCGTCCTTCAGCGCGATGACGAGGTTTTGGCCGTCGAGCTTGATGTTGTCGATGCCCTGCATGATGCCGAGCGCGCCCGACTTCGACTTGGCGTCTGAATGGCGCTGCATGGTGGCGAGCACGTCGGCCGGGGTCATCGACTTGCCGTTATGGAATTCGACGCCTTTGCGGATCTTGAAGGTCCAGACCTTGGCGTCCTTCGAGGCGCCCCATTCTTCAGCGAGCGCCGGCTGGACCACGCCTGCGTGATCGACCTGCACCAGTTGTTCCGACCACTGGCGGCCGAAGAAATAGGGCACCTGGCTCTGCCATGTGGCGGGGTCGAGGCTGTCGGTGGCGGAGCCGCCCTGCAGGCCGGCCTTGAGCGTGCCGCCCTTGACGGGCGTGTCGGCATAGCCGGCGGTGGCCAGCAGGCCATCGGCGAAAGTGGCGGCGACGCCAAGGGCCGCAGCGCGGCCGAGGAAATCGCGGCGGGTGAGCTTACCGGCGGCAA
Organism: Rhizobium sp. P2_G9; assembly: GCF_056403475.1. Classification (NCBI taxonomy): domain Bacteria; kingdom Pseudomonadati; phylum Pseudomonadota; class Alphaproteobacteria; order Hyphomicrobiales; family Rhizobiaceae; genus Rhizobium; species Rhizobium sp. P2_G9. Next base: position 151,451 of record NZ_JBFUFK010000005.1, read on the forward strand.
CGCGCCTGCTGAGGTAGTCAAGTTCGTTGGTCATTGTGATAGTTTCCCTGTTTGTCAGCTCGTCCCGGTCAGAGCGTAGACCTCCGCCAGCCTCGCATGGATATTGAGGCGCTGGCCGCCATGGAGCCATACTATTCGCGCCATTCACTATTGCAATACCGAAGCGTGGTGCAATGGCTTGACGCCGATCAATCCTGCTTGAATAACAATCCCGTAACGCCATCAGCCAGACGAATGGCAGATGCAGCTGACCGGCCTGCAATTGCAGATTTCACGTCGCCGGAAACGGCCGTCGGAGGCAGAAGATGATTGCCGTTGAAGCAGTCCATAAGAGGATGCCGATGTTGGTGCGTCCGGTTGCACTTGCGGCCTTTTGCGGCGCGGTGGTCTGCAGCCAGCCCGCGGCTGGCGAGTGCAACCGTTTTGCCGTGGCGGTCGCCACGGATCCCGCGCCCTACCAATATCCCGAAGGACTGGAAAAGTCGGCGACACTGCTGGAACATCCGCCGGGTGAGGCAGATGTGGTGCTGATCGGGGATTCGCTTGCCGCCAATTGGCCTGATGACATGGCGCGCCAGCAGTTCGGGACGGACAGGGTCTGGAATTTCGCCGTCGGCGGCAGCGTGACRCAAAACACATTGTGGCAACTGCGCAAACCGAGAGCCGACCAGACAAAGCCGTCAACGCTGGTCGTGGTGATCGGCACCAACAATCTGACCCGGGAAGACATGCCGGCCTGCGCGATCGCCGCCGGCATCAAATTGGTCGTCTTGGCGGCGCATAATCAGTGGCCCATGGCGGTGGTCCATGTCATGGGCATTCCGCCGCGCGGGAGCGATTTCCGCTTTCGCAACGATGCGCGGCTCGCGGTCAATGCCGAGATGCGCGACTGGGCCAAAACTCTGCCCTATCTCCATTATTTCGAGGCCGAAGCATCCGAAATTACCTGTGGCCTTTATGACGCGCCGCTACGTGTTGCCTCCGCGAAAGCCCATCAGGGGCCGGTCTGCGCCAATTACGCCGACGATTTCGGCCATTTCCGTCGTGCCGGCTATGACGTGATCTTTTCGGCGCTCAAGAAGGCGAACCGCTGAAATTCGTCAATCCTGGACGTAGCAATACACCGTGCCGGTGAATTCCTGTCGGGGCGGTGAAACGACGAGCGAGTAGCCCCCGACATAGGCGATTTTGTCGTTCGGTGCGTGGCGGCTGTCGATCGTGATGGTCATCGACGGGGCGGTTTCGGTCAGGCCGGCTTTGACGTCGAATTTCAGATGGATGGCGCTCGCGTCGAAACTCTGCTCGACCAGTTGCTCCGGCCGGAACTCGAAGGAACTGAATGACGGCGGCAAGCGGAGATTGGCGGTTTCGAAACTGCCGGAGATATTTTCCAGTTTGGAATTGCCCAGTTGCGCATAGAGCCCACCGAAGAAGAATTCACCGGTCGTGTCGCTGAAACTGCAGTCGAGTGCACCGCCTGCATATGCCATCGCGGGAAATGTCAGGCAAACACCCAGAACTGCCGCCGCCAATTTTACCATTGTGTGCCTTTATCCTTCTTCAACTGAAGTAAGGGACGCACAGGAACGGGATTTTATTTCCCGGCAATTTCACACTGGGAATGAAAAAGCGAGACAGGCGAGGAAAGGCGCATAGCGCTTGCCCTGAATTCTTGCCATATGTCAACTATTATCGGACGACGAGGCAATCTGTTTGCATTCGACCTCGCAGGCGCCGATGAATGTTGTACAATTCCGCCAAATACGCGGTCTTTCGCCGACAAGGACGGATGGCATTCGGCCGGCGAACGGCCGGCATAAGTGCTAAGAAAGCCTTATCTTTCCGTAAATTCTACGTTCTCACGCGAATTTCACTATTTATATGCCGACAAACATGCTAATCATGACAATGTAGTGAATTTTCATGCGGTAGTTAAGACATATTGAGACGCGCCATTTTGATGGGAAATCATTTTTGGATCGAATCCGTCTTGACGCTTGACGATCCGGAATGAAAGGGGGCCAACATGTTGCGCAACAAGAGCCCGATGCGGGGTACAGGTGCCAATATAGTCGAGATCGTCCGGCGGACGCTCGACGATCTCAGGAAGTCGGAGCGCAAGGTGGCCGACCGTGTGCTTGAGGATCCGCACCGGGTGCTCAATGCGACGCTTGCCGAGGCGGCTGCGCTGTCCGACGTCAGCGAACCGACAGTGATCCGCTTCTGTACGGCAATCGGCTGCACGGGATATCAGGAATTCAAACTCAGACTGGCGCACAGCCTGGCGCTCGGCGTGGCGCCGACGCATTCGGTGCTCTCCGAGGCCGACAAACCGGATGCCTTGGTGGAGAAGATTTTCGGCTATACGCTGACCAGCCTCGACTGGGCGCGCAGCCATCTCGACATCGAGACGATCGAAAAGGCAGTCGATGCGCTTGCGACGGCACACCGCATCGAGTTCTTCGGCATCGGCGCATCGAATATCGTTGCGCTCGATGCACAGCAGAAATTTCCGCTGTTCGGCGTGCCCTGCGGGGCCCAGGCCGACATTCACCAGCAGCTGGCGACGGCCGCATCGATGCAGACAGGCGATGTCGCCGTGGTGTTCTCCAATACGGGGCAGAATCTGCCGATGATCGAGGCCGCCAAGGCGGCCCAGGCCGGCGGCGCGAAAGTCATCGGTGTGTCCGGCATGCAATCACCGCTCTCGGAACATTGCGATATCCATATCCAGGTGGCGACGCTCGACAATGCCGACCTCTATACACCGACCATCTCGCGCATCGCCGCCCTGGTGGTGGTGGACGTCCTATCCTCGGCAGTAGGCCTACGGCACAAGAACGGCGCCCCCGAGAGGATGGAAATCATGCTCAAGGAACTGCATGCCGGGTAGCGGCGGCTAACGCCGTCGCTCTGCCTCAAACTGGCGAACCTGCTCCAGCAACCAGTTGGAAAAGGCGACCACCGGCGGATATTTGACCTTGTTCAGCGGCCGGACCAGATAATAAGCGCTGGTACTGCGCACGGAATGGTCATAGGCCCTGACAAGCTGCCGCGCCTCCAGTTCCGCCTTGATCAGGAAAATCGGCATCAGCGCGATGCCAAGCCCGGCAATGCAGGCCTGCGCCACATTGGAAAACTGCTCGAAGCGCATGCCGCCACCGGGCTTCGCCTCGATGCCGAGGCTTGAGAACCAATGTTCCCAGGCGCCTGGGCGCGAGGCCATTTCTATGCGCGGCAGTGCGAGCAGCGCCTCGGCCGAGCCTATCGGATTGCGGGCGAGGAAATCCGGGCTGGTGACCGGCACAACGTCTTCATGCATCATGAACTGGCAATCGGCCCCGGGCCAATCCGGCTGGCCGATATGGATTGCCGCGTCGATACGCTCGGCGACGAAATCGAAGCGCTGGATGCGAGTGGCGAAGTTGATGATGATCTTCGGATGTTTTTTGACGAAATCCGGAATGCGCGGCATCAGCCAACGGGTACCGAAAGTCGGCAGGATGGCGAGGCTCAAGCGATTTTCCTCGGCGTTCGACATCGCATCAAGGGAAAGCTGGCGGATGCGGCGCACGACGTCGGATATGCCTTCCGCATAAGCCTTGCCGGTCTCCGTCAGTTCGACGCCGCGGCCGTTGCGGTGGAAAAGACGGACGCCGAGTTGCTCTTCGAGCAGCGCGATCTGGCGGCTGATCGCGCCCTGCGTCAGCGACAGTTCGGTGCCGGCGGCGGAAAAGCTGCCGAGCCGCGCCACGGCATCGAAGGCCGCAAGCGCGCCGGTGGATGGCAGGAGACGTCTTTGCGTGAGTGACATCGGATATTCCTAAAGCTGATATCGCGGGGAGTAAATATGGTTTGCCTCCCGCAATGAAGAGCGACACTATAAGCTTGAAACAATGAGGATGCCGCCGTGAGCAACAAAACCGCGCCCTTCGCCTGGGACGACCCCTTCCTTCTCGACGACCAGCTTTCCGAGGAAGAGCGGATGATCCGCGATTCCGCACAGGCTTTCGCCGAGGCCGAACTACAGCCCAGGGTGCAGGACGCCTATCTCGAGGAAAAGACCGATCCGGGCCTCTTCCGCCTGATGGGCCGCGCCGGCTTGCTCGGTGTGACGCTGCCGGAGAAATACGGTGCCGCGGGCGCGAACTATGTCTCCTATGGGCTGGTGGCGCGCGAAGTGGAACGGGTCGATTCCGGCTATCGCTCGATGATGAGCGTGCAGTCATCGCTGGTCATCTATCCGATCTACACCTATGGCTCCGAGGAGCAGCGCGACAAATATCTGCCCGGCCTAGTTTCGGGGGAACTGATCGGCTGTTTCGGCCTGACCGAGCCGGACGCCGGCTCCGATCCAGGCGGGATGAAGACCCGCGCGGAAAAGATCGAGGGCGGCTATCGGCTGCGCGGATCGAAAATGTGGATTTCCAATGCGCCGATCGCCGACGTCTTCGTCGTCTGGGCCAAGTCCGAGGCGCATGACGGCAAAATTCGCGGCTTCGTCCTCGAAAAGGGCATGAAGGGTCTGAGCGCGCCAAAAATCGGCGGCAAGCTGTCACTGCGCGCATCGATCACCGGCGAGATCGTGCTCGACGGCGTCGAAGTGGGCGAAGACGCGCTTCTCCCCGGCGTCTCCGGTCTGGCCGGACCGTTCGGCTGCCTCAATCGCGCCCGCTACGGCATTTCCTGGGGCGTGCTGGGTGCCGCCGAGGACTGCTGGCATCGTGCGCGGCAATATGGCCTCGATCGCCATCAGTTCGGCAAGCCGCTGGCCGGCACTCAGCTTTTCCAGAAGAAGCTCGCCGATATGCAAACGGAAATCACGCTTGGCCTGCAGGGATCTTTACGCGTCGGCCGGCTGATGGACGAGGGCAAGATGGCGCCGGAGATGATCTCGATCGTCAAGCGCAACAATTGCGGCAAGGCACTCGACATCGCCCGCCAGGCCCGCGACATGCATGGCGGCAACGGCATCCAGATCGAATACCATGTCATGCGCCATGCCCAGAACCTAGAAACCGTCAATACCTATGAGGGAACGCATGACGTGCATGCGCTGATCCTCGGCCGGGGACAGACAGGAATCCAGGCTTTCTTCTGAACCGATTTTGCGCGTTCGGCATATTCTTGAGAATAATTGAAGCGTGCGGATGAAAAAATCCGCACGCTTTTTTCGTTTTTTAAGAAAAATATTTTCTATAAATAAAGTAGATTTTCTTTTGGAACCCATTATCATGGCCAGCGGTTAAGGGACGAATCTGCTGGAGGCCAGGATGGCGAAAACGGAAGTGGCGGTGCTCGGCGCCGGTTTCTCGGCGACGGCGACGGTCATCAACCTGCTCGAACAGCTGCCGCCGGAAAAGTCGGTCGCTATCGCGGGTGCAGATCGCAGCTTCGGGCTCGGCACGGCCTATTCGACCAGTGATGACGGTCATCGCCTGAATGTCTCAGCCGCCCGCATGAGCCTGTTTGCCGACCGGCCGAACCATCTCGTCGAATGGCTTCATGCGGAAGCCCTGCCCTTCGGGCCTGAAGCCTTCGTGCCGCGCAAGATTTATGGCCATTATATCCGGGATACATTGTCGAAAGCGCTGCAGCAGAAGGACAACCGCACCCGCGTGACCTTTCTCGATGCCGAGGCTATCGATTGCGAGCGGCTCGACCCTGAGGAACAGGTCTTCCATCTCGGCAATGGCCACCGCATCGAGGCGAACCACACCGTTCTCTGTCTGGGCGGCACGCCTGCCGGCCTGCCGATCCCGGTCGACGCCGTCGATGCCGCGGCACGTCCATATATCTCGGTCAATGCCTGGGGCGACAACTGGCTCGAACGCGTCGACCCGCAAGCGACGATATTCATGCTCGGCTCGGGCCTCACCATGATCGACCAGGTCCTGTCGCTGACGCGGCAGGGGCATGAGGGCAAGATCCATGTGCTGTCGCGCCATGGACTGACGCCGCTTCCGCATGTCGTGCCGCGCAGCCATCCGACCGAGCCGGTGCTGACGCCGGGCGGCCATGCTCTCAGCGAAATGCTGCATATCCTGCGGCGAGAGACGCGTGATGCCCCCGACTGGCGCGCGGTTATCGACGGGCTTCGGCCGGTGACGCAAACGGTGTGGCAGAAGCTAACGGCCGAGGAGCGCCGGCGCTTCTTCCGCCATGCAAATGCCTGGTGGAGCGTTCACCGCCATCGCATGGCACCGGAGATCGCGGCGGCTTTCCATGCGCTCGAAACGAGCGGCCAGGTCGAGGTGCATGCCGGCTGGCTGCAGTCGATCCGTGAATATCAGGGCCAGGCACGTATTGCCTACAAGGATCGGCATAGCGGCACGTTGAAACAAGTGTCAGCGGCGCGTTTCATCAACTGCACCGGCATCGAGAAATGCTCGATCTCGAAAGTGCCGCTGCTGAAGAAGATGTCGGCCAAGGGCATGATCGCCGCCGACCCGCTCGGTCTCGGCCTGGCGCTGACGCCGCAGTCCGAGCTGATTTCGTCCGATGGGGCGACGGTCAGCAATGCCTATGCGATGGGGCCGATGGCGGTGGGGCAGTTCTTCGAGATCTTTGCCGTGCCGGACATTCGCGTGCAGGCGAAGAAGGTGGCAGAGAAGATCGCGCTGGCGGCTTGAGGGCCAGCGCCCTCGCCTCAATCTCCCCAAACGCCAAACGGCTTATCCAGCAAGCTCTCGTCCACATCGATTCCCAGCCCCGTCCCTTCCGGAATGCCCATGCGGTTGTTCCAGGTCGGCGGCGCATTCCTGGCGGTCTTGACCGTCACCCATTCATGGAAGGCGATGGTGTGTAGCCGGCGCTCGACCGGTGTTGACAGCGACAGATGCGCCATTGCCGCCGTGTCGATTTCCGCCCCGCCGGTATCTTCCACCGTCACCATGAGACCGAGATCGACGGCGACGTCGCGCAGTTTGCGGGTGTTGGAGACGCCGCCGAGGCGGGAGATTTTCAGCGTGATACCTTCAGCAGCGCCCTTGTGGTGGATTTCCAGGAGGTCGGCGAGGCTCTGCACCGACTCGTCGAGCACCATCGGCTTGCCGAAGGATCTGCGGATCGACAGGTTGTCGTCGATGGTCATGCAGGGCTGCTCGAAGACATAGTCGATGTCACGCGTCGCATCGGCGAATTGGCGCGCCTGAAACATCGTCCAGCCGGCATTGGCGTCGCAGAAGATCACCGTGCCTTTCGGCACCGCCGCAGCGACCGCCTCGACGCGTTCGATATCGCCGCGGACATCGCCGCCGACCTTGACCTGGATGCGGTCGACACCACCAGTCGTCAGACGGACGGCATGCTCCGCCATGCTGTCGGGCGTGCCATGGGTGACGACGCAATAGACCGGCGCCGTCTCGCTTTCCTGGCCGCCCAGGAAAGTGACGAGCGGCACGTTGGCCGCACGGGCGGAGAGGTCGCAGGCCGCCATGTCGATTGCCGATTTGATGTATGGATGGCCCTTGAAGACCGTGTCCATCAGGCGGCCGAGCGTCGAGAGCCCGCGCGGGTCGAGGCCGATCAGATGCGGCGCGATCTCGGCAATGCCGGCCCGGGCGCCGGAAGCGAAGGCGGCCGAGTAGAAGGTGCCGAGCGGCGCCATTTCACCCCAGCCGGTGACGCCGTCATCAGATGTGATGGAGACGATGAGCGAATCGAAGCAATCCGCGACCCGGCCCTTCGACATGCGATAAGGGCCATCGACGAAGGGCTGGATAGAGTGGAAAGCGCGTATCGACCGGATCTTCATCATGTCCCCCACAGGCGATTATGTATAGTCATAATCGATGCTAGGACGATCGCGCCAGCAAGACAAGCCGGTTTGCGAGGGACGTAAAAAAATCCGGACCCTGGTCAGGGCCCGGGCGCCAACGGGGCGGAATCTAGGGAGGGGAGAACAAGCTACGCCCGAACAGCACGCCATCCGGATGTCGCCGGGTAGAACGGTTCAGAAGAACCGATAGGCATAAAGCGAAAGCGGCGCAGGACGGTCAGCTGCATCGTCTGCGCAGAGCGACGCCACCAACGTCTTGGACGGAGTAGCCTTGGAATCGGAGACGGCCGTATCCTTGACGGGCCGGACAAAATCCTGCTTGGGGAAGAAGAAGCCGAGGGTAAATCCGTTCATGCTCATCATCGTCGCGCTCCTCGCGGATTCGTTAACGACCCCATAATGCATCCTTTGTCTATAAAATCAATAGACAAAATTTGACGTGCCGAAAGGCTCGTGGATTCCGGAAACTTTGTCCTCAAACTGGCCGGCACGAATACACACCAAGGCTGGTGGGGGCGGGCCTTCGGCGATTCCCGAAACCGGAGGGTCGCTTATGTTTACACCGGCCTGGCAGCCGCCTATAGGAATAGCATCAATCAGGCTTCGGCCGGACCATGTGAAGCAGCCCATGATCGTATCGCATCAGCACAAACTGATCTTCCTGAAGCCGCGCAAGGTTGCGGGCACCTCCTTCGAGATCGCGCTTTCAAAATACCTGACGGAAGATGACATTATCTCGCCGATCGCACGGGCTGACGAGAAAATCCGGCAGCGTCTTGGCTATACCGGGCCACATAATTTCAATTTCGCCTTTGCCAAGCTGTTCCTCAAACACCCCGACGACATATTCAAGCCGTTCGGAATCACACCACCGACGAAATTCTACAACCACATGTCGGCGCGGCTGGCGAAGTGGTATCTACCATCAGACGTCTGGCGGGATTACCGGAAGATTTCGCTCGTCAGGAATCCCTGGGAGCGCACCGTGTCGCTGTTCTATTTCCGCAACAAGGGTGAGCAGGACATTTCCAAATTCACGCCCTTCTTCCGCAAGAACACGTTCTACCTCGATACGAATTACGCCAATTACATGGTTGGTGGCGAAAACGTCATCGACTTCTTCATCCGCTGCGAAAATTTCGAAGAGGACATGCGCCGGCTGGAAGGCGAGATGCCGGCTCTCGCGGGCCTCTGGGATGCATTCAAGGGCGTGAACGCCAAGGGCGGCACCCGCGACAAGACGTATACCCGCAAGCAGATTTTCGAAGCCAACCCTGAGATCAATGCTTTGGTCGAGAAGCATAATGCCTGGGAAATCGAGAAATTCGGCTACCGGCTTTAAGGGTTGGTCTGCCTGCGGAACTACTTCCGCCTCATGCAGCGGAAGAATTCGCCCTCTGGTCGGTGACTACATTGGCGGCTTCGACTGACGTCATGATATGCCCTGCCACCGCCTTGGCGTGCTCGGAGACCTGCGGCAGGCCCATGAGTTCACCGAACGTCCCGCGCGCCAGAGGACCGGCAATATAGAGGCCTTCCACCGGACGATCGGCCTGATCGAGTGCGCGCGAGCCCTCGTCACAGGCAATGCCAAGCCGGGCTGGATCGGCGTGGATGAGACGCTCGGATGCCAACCGGGACAGAAAGGGCTGACTGTCGAGGATGCCGCCATGTGCCGGGCCGGTGGTGACCACGACGGCGTCGAAATCGCGCACCCGCGTGCCTCGTCCATGCCCGAGCCTGAGCGCCGCCCGGATGCGGCCTTCATGATAGGACACAGCGGCGACCGAGGCGGCGAGAATCTCGAGGCGGCCGGTCAAAACCGCGGCATCGATAGCGTTCTCCACCTGTGGCGCGATGCGGAACCGGTGCACGTCCCAGAACGGCCTGAGATGCCGGACCACGCGGCGACGCTCGGCCACCGGCAGGTTCCGCCAGATGGTGAAAGCCTGGGCTCGCACCGCATCGAGCACGGCATGCCAGGAGACGTCGAAGACGGCAGCTTGGCGGATCGCCTCGCGGATTCGCCGGGTAAGCAACCGTGCCGAAAGGATTGGCCGAGTGGTAAAATCGCCGTGCTGCTCCTGGATTTTCAGCGGGTGGCCGCGTGATCTGAGCCCACGCCGCGAGATGGCCGTGACCGGCCCCATGTGACCATCCGCCGTCAGCGAGGCGATCACATCGGCCGAGGTCAGGCCATTGCCGACCACCAGCACCGAATCGCTTTCGCGGATCGATTTCAGTGCGTTCGGCACGGTTGGATCGGGAACGAAACGCGGATGGCCTTCGAGGATCGAAGCCAGCATCTTCGGTGCTGCGGGCGACGGATGGCTGGTGGCGATGACGACGATGTCGGCGTCGAGTGCGTCGCCTCCGTCGGCGGTGATCTGCCAGCCCTCGTTCGTCCGCTCGATCGCGGAGACGAGCCCGTGCCGATGCTCGATCCGGCCCTTGTCGACAAAGGGCTGGATCTGGGCGTTGACATAACTGCCGAAAACCTGCCGGCGAGGATAAAGCTGGCCATCGGCGGCACGCGCATCGGGATCGCCGGCGACGGCGTCAGTGGCTTCAATCCAGTCGACGAAATGGTCCGGAAAGCCGGGATCGATGGTCATCTTCAACGCCGGAACGTTGATGCGATGCACGGGATCGGCTGTGTCATAGGCCAGGCCTGCGCCGAGTTTCTGGCGCGGTTCGAAGACGACGATGCGCGCCGCTTCGGCCGGCAGATGCGAGGCGAGGTGCCAGGCGACAGCTCCGCCGGTAAACCCACCGCCGACGATCGCAACGACGCGCCCGGAGAATGGGTTCAAAGTCGACGCGAAAGGTCTGTCTTTTGTCGGCACCATGGTCTCCCTCGGCGTGAATTGAGAGGATATGTCAAGTTCGGCAATCGTGCCACTGCTCTCTCGATTCAGCGAAAGAGCGTGCAGGAATTCACAAAACATATTGTCTATAATTTTTATTGACAATAGGGATTTTGCGACTACTTTGCCTCTATGCCCGCATCGCCAGCGGGACGTGATCGATGAACGACAAGACGGAGACAGTCATGACCATCGTCCAGAACGCCGCTTCGTTTCCCATCGAAGGTGCGATTCGCGCGCCGCATGCCGACGCGGCGGCCGTCAAACGGGCCATGCGCAGCATGGCGGGCGGCGTTTCTGTGATTACGGCAGGCCGCGGCGACGAACGCACCGGTGCCACGGTGACTTCGGCAACGGCTCTTTCGATGGATCCGCCGACGATGATCGTCAATATCAACAAGAGTTCGTCGACTTGGCCGGTGATCAGCCGCTACGGACATTTCTGCGTCAACATCCTCGCCGAAGACCATCAGGATGTCGCCAACCGTTTCGCCGGCATCGGCGGAATCAAGGGCACGGCACGCTATGAAGGGGCGCGCTGGACGACGCTGGTCAGCGGTGCGCCAGTCCTGTCGGAAGCGCTGGCAGCGATCGATTGCGAGGTCGAAGAAATCATCGAACGCCACAGCCATGCGATCATCCTCGGCCGGGCGCTGGCAACAATTTCGGGCGCTGGCCAATCGCTGATCTATGCGAATGGCGCCTATCGCAGCTTCTCGCTGGATTGAAAGTTTTTGCTTACGAAGCGACCTTCTGACGAAGCAGATCGGCCTCGGGCTGTGCCGGATTGTCGGCGATCAGGTGTTCGAGGGTCATATTGTCGAGGATTTCGGCGACAGCGTCGCGCACCTCGGTCATTGACCGGCGCACGAGGCAGGTTTCCGGATCGATGCAATCGTCGCAGGCTTCGTAAGCCGTGCGGCTGGCACAGCGGATTGGCGCCAACGGACCGTCGATAACGCGGATGGCGTGGCCAACGCGGATTTCCGAAGCAGGCCTGGACAGGGAATAGCCGCCTGTCGGACCCTTCTTCGAGCGCACGATGCCGGCATTCCTGAGTTCGAGCAGGATCGTATCGAGGAATTTCTTCGGAATATTGTTGGCCGTTGCGATCTCGTTGCTGAACGCGGTTTCGCCCGGCGGCAGGCTCGCAAGTGCGATCAGCGCCTTCAGACCATATTTACCTTTATTCGTAAGCATCGACCACCAAATCCTGCCCGCCCGGCATGCATTTCATAAACTGCTTTGCAGCGGCATTGAAGCGCGGAAGACGCCATTTTAGGGGCAAGCAGATTAATTTTTCGTGGTTTTCCAGTGAATTTAGCGAAATTCCCTGAAATCTACTACGCGGCGGCAGCTTTCTCGCTTGCAAGATGCGCCTGAATCGCGCTGCGAACATCCGGAAGCGAATGAAAGCGCTGTCCGTCTAGGCCGAAAACCTGGAATTTGACGGCAACGAATTGCAGGTAATCCTCAAAGGGAACGACGATGCCAACCGGAATTCCGGCATGTTCAACGACATGCTTCTGCATGACTGTCTCCTGACCCATCGCGCAACGACGCAGACATATCTCTGCTTGGCGACGGGAAATCAAAAATCGATGGTGATGAGTTGGGTTAGGCTCGGGTCACATTCGACACAGGCGGAGACATGAAGAAGTCCGGCCCAATGGCCCGGTTGGGGCGGCGAAACTGGCAAGTTCAGTCATGCGGCGCATCCTTCTTCGATTGCTTTCACGACGGCGAATGCCTCTGGCATCGCGATCATGAGAGCAATTTAGGTTAATACACTAAATCTGTCAATTATATATTCTAATATTGAGGAAAAATTTTCGCCGACACGGGCATGACGGTCCCGCAGCGCAAAATAATTTCAGAGACCACCTGCCGTTAGGCTTGGCGCCCTATTCCGCCGCCTGAGGAATCGCCTCGCGGTGCAATTCTTCCACCGGCAAGTGGCAGCGCATCGCATGCCCACGCTCGATATCGCGCAGCTCCGGCACCTGTTCCTCGCAGATCTTGCCGATCTTGCGGGCGCAGCGGGTGTGGAAGACGCAGCCGCTTGGCGGCTTCATGGCGCTCGGGATTTCGCCTGTCAGTTTGACCCGCTCCGACGGCGTGCCCTCGATCGTCGGCACCGAGGAGAGCAAGGCTTCGGTATAGGGATGATGCGGACCGGAGAACACCGCCTCGGCGGGGCCGATCTCCAGCACACGGCCGAGATAGAAGACAGCGATACGGTCGGAGAGATAGCGCACCACGCCGAGGTCGTGCGAGATAAAGATATAGCTCACCCGCTTGGTGTTCTGCAGCTCGACCAGCAGGTTGAGGATCGCGGCCTGCACCGAGACGTCCAGCGCCGAGGTCGGCTCATCGAGCACCAGGACCCGTGGATCGCCGGCAAAGGCGCGCGCGATCGCCACACGCTGCTTGAGCCCACCAGAAAGCTGGCGCGGCCGCATGTTGAGATAGCGGTCGGCCAGACGGACGGAGCGCGTGAGGTCGAGAACGCGGGAGACACGGGCAGAGGCGGCCAGTTCCGTCAACCGTTCGATGGTGCGGCCGATCATGCGCTTGACCGTATGCGAGCGGTTAAGCGCCGAATCCGGGTTCTGGAAGACGATCTGCAGCGATTTCACCTCGGCGCGCGAGCGTTTGCCGAGCGTCGGCGCGACCTCCCTGCCCTCGAGCCGGATATGGCTTTTCGGGTCAGGCTTGATGATGCCGAGGATGCTGCGGGCAAGCGTCGTTTTGCCGCTGCCGGATTCGCCGACAATGCCGAGCGTTTCGCCAGGATACATGGCAAGCGAGACATCGTTCAGCGCGCGGAAATTCACCCCGCCTCGACCAAAAGTCTTGCTGACATTGGTGAGCTCGAGGATCGGCTGGAAGGAGGAATCGTCGGCGACGGTGGCGAGCGGCGGCTCGACGATGTTCTGCAATTCGCCGACCCGCTCATGATAGTGGCACTTGCTGTGGCGGCCGTCACCGAGATCGTAGAAGGGCGGCTCGACCTTGCGACAGTGATCGTCGGCGAGCGGACAGCGATCGGCATAGATGCAGCCGGGGATGACAGAACCTGCATTGGGCAGAAAGCCGGGAATGGTGGTCAGCGGCGCGACATTCTTCGAGCGGCCGCGCTGCGGCAGGCAGCGCAGCAGCCCGACGGTGTAGGGATGGCGCGGATTGTGGAAGATGTCTTGCGTATCGCCTTCCTCCACCAGCCGGCCGGCATAGAGGACACCAACGCGGTCGCACATTGTGGCGATGACGCCGAGATTGTGGCTGATGAACAGGATCGAGGTCGACAATTCCTTGCGCAGCTGCAGGATAAGGTCCAGCACCTCCGCCTCGACCGTGGCGTCGAGGCCGGTGGTCGGCTCGTCGAGCACGAGCAGCGACGGCTCGCTCGCCAGCGCCATGGCAATGGCCACGCGCTGCTGCATGCCGCCGGAAAGCTGATGCGGATAACGCAGCACGACGTCATGCGGATCGGCAATGCGGACCTTGGCCAGCACCTCCTCCACCTTCTTTGCACGCTCGGCTTTCGGCACGCCGAGAAGCTCGAAGACTTCGGCCACCTGGTCACCGATGCGGATCGACGGGTTCAACGCCTTGCCGGGGTCCTGGTAGACCATGGCGACCTCGTGGCGGCGCATGTCGCGCAGGCGCGCCTCGCTCATCTTCATCAGGTCGTCGCCATCGATGAGGATGCGGCCCTTGGTGACCGAGCCATTGCGCGGCAGATAGCGCAGCGCCGTATAGGCGGCGGTCGACTTGCCGCAGCCGGACTCGCCGACCAGGCCGTAACACTCGCCCTTGCGGATTTCGAGGTTGATGTTGTCGAGCACCTTGCGGCCTTTGCCGCGCACCCGGTACTGGACTTCGAGGTTCTCGATCTTGACGGTTGGGGTGTTCGTGTCAGTCATCGAGCGCACTCGCAATGCCATCAGCCATCAGGTTTACGCCGATCACCAGTGAGGCGATGGCGACGCCGTCGAAGACGACGGTCCACCAGTAACCGCCGCCGATCAGGCCGTAATTGGAGGCAATCGACAGGCCCCAGTCCGGCGACGGCGGCTGAATGCCGAAGCCGATGAAGGAAAGCGTCGCCACGGTGAAGATCGAATAACCAAGGCGGACGGTGAATTCGACCAGGATCGGCCCGATCACGTTCGGCAGGATTTCCATGAACATAATGTAGAGCCGGTTCTCGCGCCTGAGCTCGGCCGCCGCGACATAATCGAGACTGCGCTCGGCGAGCACCGAAGCGCGCACGGTTCGCGCGATGATCGGCGAATAGGAAAAGCCGATGACGAAAAGCACGGTGACGGTCGAGGTGCCCAGGGCCGTCAGTGCCAGGAGAGCGACGATAACCGTGGGCAGCGCCAGCACCGCATCGACGAGACGGCTGATGACTTCGTCCACCCAGCCGCCGAAATAGCCCATTGCCAGGCCAAGCGCGGTGCCGAGCACGGTGCTGATCATTGTTGCAAGCGGCGCGACCGTAAGGATGTCGCGAGCCCCGGAAATGACGCGCGAAAACACGTCGCGGCCAAGCTGATCGGTGCCGAACCAATGGTCGCCATCGGGCGGCAGCAGCGAATTCAGCATGTCGTCGGCAAAGGGATCGTAAGGCACGATCGAATGGCCGAAGATGGCGCAAAAAATCCAGAACAGCACGATAATGGCACCGATCAGGAACGAGCCCGAACGCAGGATGCGACCAAGATTGTGCTTGAAGTCGTCCCAGGCGGTCGGCGGCTTTTCCGCAATGATCGGAGTCGAGGCCGTGATCTCGGTCATTGGACGCCTCCGAAGCGGATGCGCGGGTTGAGGCTGGCCTGCAGCAAGTCAGCGAGCGTGGTGGCGATCATGAACAATGCCCCGACCACCATGACGCCCGCCTGCAGCATCGGGAAATCCTTCTTGTTCGCGGCCGTGTAGATCAGGCTGCCGATGCCCTGATAGTGGAAGACGATCTCGATGACGACGAGGCCGCCAATCAGGTAGACCGTCTGCGTCGCGACGACGCTGATGGTCGGCAGCAGGGCGTTTCTCAGCACATGCCGCCATATGACCTGCGGATAGGTCAGGCCCTTGAGGATCGCCGTTCTCGTATATTCGGAATCGAGCGCCTCGATCGTGCCGGCGCGGGCCATGCGGGCGATATAGCCGAACAGCACGAAAACCAGCGGGAACGCCGGCAGGATCAGGTAATAGATCTGGGTGAAAAAGCCGGCATTGTTGGGCCAAGTGGCGGAAATCGGGAACCAGTGTCGCCAGACGCCGAAGATCAGGATCAGCACGATGCCGGAGACGAACTCCGGAACAACCGTCAACGACAGCCCCGTCACCGTTATGGACCTGTCGACGACACGTCCTCGGTTGAGCGCCGCAATCACGCCGCCCAGAATGCCGAGCGGCACGACGATCAGGAAGACCACGCCGGCAAGCTTTGCCGAGTTGACCGTGGCGGTCCAAAGGAATTGCGACACCGGCGCGCGGTAAGCGTAGGATTTGCCGAGATCACCTTGCAACAGGCCGCCGGCCCAGCTGGTATATTGCACGATAAGCGGCCGGTCGGTGCCCATTTCGTGATTGAGCGCATCGACGGCACGCTGATCGGCGAAGGGGCCGAGCATGGCGCGTCCGACATTGCCGGGCAGCATGCGACCGCCCGCAAAGACCAGCACGCTCAGGAGAAAGAGCGTCAGAAGCGACAGGAGCAAGCGCTTCAAGGAATAGTAGAAAATCGGTGCATCCCCCGGTTTCCAAGGAAAGGGAGCCGCCCCGGACGACGCGGGGCGGCACGGAACGCGAGGATGTTATCAGGCCGGAAGCTTGGCGTTGTGCAGGAAGAGATGGGCCATGGCCGTCACTTCGATGCCCGTCGCACCCTTCTTGGCCGCCGACATATAGTCGTAGAAATAGCCGAAGATGATCGGGGTTTCGTCAAGCAGCAGCGTCTGGATCTTGCCGGCAACCGCCTTTTGCGCCTCGAGATCGAGGGCAGCGACGAAGTTGGCGACCAGGCCGTCATATTCCTTGTTGGCGAAATGCGCCGAGTTCCAGGTGCCGGTCGAAAGCAACGGCGCCGACAGATAGACGTTCGGCACGCCGCGATGACCATAGTCGGTAATGCCCATGTCGCTGTCGAGCCAGGGCGACTTGCCCGGGACGGCATCGCCATAATAAGCGCCCTGGTCCATGACGTTGAGGTTGATCTTGCCGCCGATCTCCTTGACGGCGTTCTGGATCAGCACCGCATAATCAGGGATTTCCAGGTACTTTTCCGTCGTCAGCGTGGCCTCGAAGCCGTTCGCCATGCCGGCGGCGGCCATCAGTTCCTTGGCCTTGGCAATGTCCTTCTGGCGCTGCGGCACGCTCTTGTCGGTATAGGGATAAGCGCCGCCGAACGGGCTGTCATTGCCGACCTGCGCCTTGCCCTTGAGCAGGCCCTGGATGATGCGCGGCCGGTCGAGGGTCAGCGCGATCGCCTGGCGGACACGCTTGTCCTTGAACGGGTCCTTGTCGGTGCGCATATGCACCTGCTGGTGGGCCAGCGACGGCGTCGCCATCATGTCGACGTTCGGATCATTGAGGATGCCGGCGGCCTGCAGGATCGGCACCTGCTGAATGAAGTCGATCTGGCCGCCCTGAAGAGCGAGAATCTGCGGCTGATAGTCATCGTAGAAGCTCATCTCGACGCGATCCGGCAGCGGCTTGCCGCCCCAGTAATCCTCGTTGCGGACGAAGGAGGCGCCGACCTTGGGGGTGAACTTTTCGAGCTTGAACGGACCGGTGCCGATCATCTTACTCTCGAAGTCGCCGGCATAATCCTTCGGTATGATGACGGCGTTGTAGTTGTCGGTCGACAGCGAATACGGGAAATTGCCGTTCGGCGCGTCGAGATGGAATTCGACGGTATAGTCGTCGACCTTCTTGGCGCCACCCTTGGAAAGCACGCCCTTGAACGCCGAGAGTGCGTTCGAGCCGTTGGCAGGGTCGGCAATGCGGTTGATCGAGGCAACGACGTCGTCGGCGTTCATCGGCCGGCCGTCATGGAATTTCACACCCTTGCGGATCTTGAAGGTCCAGACCGAACCGTCCTTGTTGGGCGACCAGCTCTCGGCCAAAAGCGGCCGGGCGACGAGGTCCTTGCCGGAGACGACCAGCGTCTCGCCGACCTGGCTGATGACGGTAATGCCGCCGGCATCGGCGAGCTTGACCGGCTCGACAGCCGCGGCCGGAACGATCTGGGCAACACGGATGGTGCCGCCTGGGGTCTGGGCGCGGGCGAGGCTCGGCAGGCCGGCAAGGCCGACAGCGCCGGAAATGCCACCCAGCAGCGGCAGCGACATGCCGAGCACGGAACCGAAACGCAGAAATTCGCGGCGGCTGACACGGCCATCGACAAGGCCGTCGATCAGGTGATTGTCGTGTTCGCTACGGCCTTTGCGCAGAAGGTCGAGCAGCTTGTAATCGATTGTCATGGTTCCCTCTTTCGTTAGCGTTGCGAGCCGTATTTTTTATTATGTATAGATTTATTCCCGCTTCCTATTCAACGGACATTCCGCGCTTCATGTCAAGTGCGGAATGTTTATCTTTCGTTAGGAAATCATCATCGGGACCCTGGCTTCGCAACGCAAGGGGAAACGTGACACCGGTCAGGCGGCCCGGCCGTAGAAGCCCACCTGCTCTTCCTTGCTGAACGTGACGCCGGGGCGCTCATAATAAGAGAATACCGCGATCAGCCGCTCCTTCGGCCCCTTGCACGGGGTGACGCGATGCAGCGTATTCTTGCCCAGGAAGACGTTGAGCGTGCCCGGCTTCAGCGACAGCGTCTTGACGTCGTTGTCCTTGCCCTGCAGCAGGCGCGCAACGCCGTCATAGTTCGGATCCGCCTCGGTCCTGAGGTCGGAACGGTATTGGAAATCGCCGCCCGCTTCCGGCCTCTGGAACAAGATGGTTGTGGTGAATTGCGACCGGTCGAAATGCCAGTTCAGCGCCTCGCCCTCGCGATAGGCCATGACGTTTACCCGGGCGAGCGGATCGCGCATGGCAAAAAGCGAGTCTTTTTCCATGCAGGCGGCAAGGAACACGGCGAATTGCGGCCATTCGTAGACCCAGATCGGCACGCTGTCGGGGATCTGGTCGGCGCAAACCGTGTGGCTGACGGTCTCGACCGTCTGCAGCGCCGGATGATCCGGCGGCAGGCCGGGCACTTCCTTGCGGAAATAGACATTGTGGGCGCGCTTGTGGACGAAGGAAAGCGTGTCCATCACCGGCTTGATCTCACCGATCGCCCTCTCCACCGCTGTGTCGCGCACGAAACCTTCGAGATTGAACATGCCTTCGCAGGCGAGGTCGACACGGCAATGATCGACGAGGTCGTTCCAAGCCTTAGAGCCGGGCTTATGCAGGGGATAGCGATCCAGGTCGAGTAAGTCGTGCATGTTCTTCCTCCAGTTGATGAAGAGAGATTTGACCAGGTTTCAGCTTTACACAACGGCATAAATTCTTATTCTGGCTAAGCTTGGCTTATGCAGGTTTCACATGTCGCTCTCGCTTCCGCCGCTCAATGCATTGCGGGCCTTCGAGGCTGCGGCCCGTAGCGGCAGCTATGTTGCTGCGGCCGAAGAACTCGGTGTCTCGGCAGCCGCTGTCAGCCAGCAGGTGAAGAACCTCGAGGAATTCCTCGGCAAGGAGCTTTTCCGCAGATATAACAACAGGATCGTGCTGACCGATGCGGGCCAGACGATTTATTCCGGCGCCACCGACGCGCTACAGTCTATCTCCGCCTTTACCGAACAGGTCGTCTCCGGCCGGGCGCGCTCGCGGCTGGTGATCAGTGCGCTACCCTCCGTCGCCGAGCGCTGGGTGGAACCGAAGCTGGCTGCGTTCATCCGCGAAAAACCGAATTTCCGCTTCGAATTGCGCTCCGAAGAGGACATGGTCGATTTCGCCAAGAACGAGATCGACCTCAGGTTCGCCTATGGCACCAGCCTCTATCCCGAAATGGTGATCATTCCTCTAAAGCTCGACGAGGTGCTGCCGATGTGCAGCCCCTTCTATCTTCAGCGCAATCCGGGAGCGCGGAGCGATTTTCTCACTGCCGTGCCGGATGACGACCTGATCCACACCAATTGGGGGCCGACTTTCGTATCGCATCCGACCTGGCAGGCCTGGTTCGGCGAGATCGGCATCGACCGGCCGGATGAGACGCGCGGCTTTCGCGTCGGCAAGTCGAGCCTGGCGCTCGATCTGGCGCGTGACGGTTTTGGCGTCGCGCTCGGGCAACGAATGATGGCGGAGGACGATCTCCGCGCCGGCAGGCTGGTTATCCTCGACGAGCGGCCGATCTCGCTCGGCCATCGCTATTGCCTCGTCTATCCGCGCAGCAAGGCGAAGAAGGCCGGGCTGATCGACCTGGTCGACTGGCTGGTTCAGTCGGTCAGTTCCCAGGGGAAGTGATCGAGCCGTTCCGGCCCCTTGCCGGTGATCAGCACCTGGGTTTCGAGCTTGACGCTTTCGCAGCCCTTTTCGGAGATCAGGCTTTCGACGCAGACGACCATGCCGGTCTCGAAGCGGCCGCCCTGATTGTGCTCGAAATCGGTATGACAGAGCACCAACGGCCATTCGTCCGCCATGCCGACGCCATGGACGGCGAGCGAATAGCGGTAAGGCTGGTAGCGCTCGGGGATCTTCCAGGATTTCTCGTTGAATTCTCGAAAATCGAGGCCGTCGCGCAAGAGCGACAGATTATGCTCGACCTGTTCGACGGCAGCGTAATAGTGCTCGCGCTGTTTGGCCGTCATCTTCGCATAGCCGCAGGTCCAGGAGCGGGAGAGATCGGCGCAATAACCGTAAGGTCCGATCATGTCGGTGTCGAAGGCGATCATCTCGCCAAGCAGGCAGGGTCGGTCGGAGCATTCCGCATACCAGGGATTGGTGTTCGGTCCGCAGGTGAGCAGCTTGGTCTCCAGCCAGTCGCCGCCGGAGCGGGCGTTTTCGAAATGCAGATGCGCCCAGAGTTCCTGCTCGGTGACACCGGGGACGGAATGTTCATAGATGCGCGCCATGCCGGCCTCGCAGACGCGGATCGTCCAGCGCATCAGTTCGATTTCGTCGGCCGATTTGATCGAACGCGCCGTCTCGGTCATCGGCGTGCCGTCGACGACGTCGAGGCCGAGCTTTTCCAGGCCGCGGACGCCTTTGACATCGAGCCGGTCGACCGCGATGCGGCGATTGCCGTGGCCGTGCTCACGCATCAGGTCATCGATCTCGGCCGCCCATTTCGTCACCTGACGCGGACCGGTGTCGCCAGCCATGACGAAGATCCAGGAGGTCGCAGGCTTGGCTTCGTCGATGGTCTTGATGTGCTTTGAAAAATGCTCGGCGCCCTTGTAGTCGAAGAGCAGCGCCGGACCTTCGGCGAAAACCAGCGCATAGCGCACCGGATTGTGCAGCGACCAGACCTGCATATTAGGGCTGTCGAGCGCATAGCGGATATTGACGGGATCGTAGAGGAGAGCGGCGGCGCAGTCGTTTTCTCGCAAGAGCCTGCGCAGGCGGCCGATGCGATAGGCCCGCGCCCGCTCCAGCACATCCGGCGGCAGCGGGCTCTTCAACGGCTTGTCGGCGCCTTCGGCATTGAGGAAGGTGCGCTTGCGTTCGTCCTTGAAGATGGTGCGACCGGTCGCCTGATCCATCGCCCGCCCCTATTTCTTGGCGAAACTCTTGAGTTTCTCGTAGAGCGCCTTGTCAATGGGAATGCCGGATTTCATCAGCTTCCTATAATTCTCCTCGCGGCGCGAATTCGGCATGCGGGCACCGGGCTGGCCGGTGATCGAGGCGACGAGGCGCTCGATCTGCTTGTCGAACAAGCCGCCGGAAAACACTTTCGGCTCCAGCGCGATGAAGAACTGGCCGCAGCCGATCGGCAGGCCATCATTGTCCAAGAACGAGCCCATTTCCAGGCCGCGATTGGCGCCGGCCAAGGCTGCGCACATGGTTTCGACGATCAGGCCCTGGCCAAAACCCTTATAGCCGCCGGACGGCGCCATCGAGCCCTTCAGGCCCTCTTCCGGATCGGTGGTCGGCTTGCCGTCGCGATCGATCGCCCAACCGAGTGGGATGGCGCGATGTTCGTCCGCCGCGGTCTTCACCGCCGTCCAGGCGACGGCCGAGGAGGACTGGTCAATAAGAAAGGCGAGCTTGCCCTTGCGGCCAGGCACGGCGAAGGACATCGGATTGGTGCCGATCACCGGTTTGCTGCCGCCGACCGGGGCGATCGCCGGCGTCGAATTGGTGAAGCCGAAGGCCAGCAAGCCGTGCTTGGCGATGAAGCCAGTGTGATAGCCGAGCGTCGCGGCATTATAGGAATTATGCACCGCCATCGCAGCAACGCCATATTCCTGCGCGGCCGGGATGAGGTGGGAAAAACCCTTTTCGATCGCCGGATGGGCAAAGCCATTCTTGGCATCGACGCGGAAGGAAACGACCGACATCCTCTTTACCGTCGGCGTCGCCTTACCGTCGACCTTGCCGGTCTGCACATGCTCGCAATAATATTGCAGCCAGTAGAAACCATGGCCTTCCATGCCGGACAGCTCGGTGTCGAG
The DNA here is from genome assembly GCF_056403475.1 of Rhizobium sp. P2_G9. Classification (NCBI taxonomy): domain Bacteria; kingdom Pseudomonadati; phylum Pseudomonadota; class Alphaproteobacteria; order Hyphomicrobiales; family Rhizobiaceae; genus Rhizobium; species Rhizobium sp. P2_G9. Next base: position 173,725 of record NZ_JBFUFK010000005.1, read on the forward strand.
GATGGCGTCGGCGAAATAGCGGGCATTGCGGGCGACCGTGCCCGCACCGACGAGGGCGTCGAAAATCAAATCGGAGGCGACGTCCACTTTGAGTTTGATCGTGTCGGCCATGTGGTGCTGTCCCCTTATGTCTATACCTATATATCAGTCTTATGCCGTACTGGTCGCGGCGTGCAAGAGAGCGTGCGAGTAGCAACCGCAGTCATCACATCAATTTATCGGTTTGCAACATTGTGCAGGCTGGAGTCCATATCTGCTTAGCCAAAGGGATCGTCGGTCATCCCGACACCCTTGTCGTCTTTGGAGCGAAACAAGCCGTAGTAACAATCGGACCCCACTATGCGATCATCACCACGATCTGTAGACAGGGTAACTTCGCAGACGTAGCTTCCTAAGGTTGCACGATAGAAACGCTTGGCGTAACCATCTGTCTCCCGGCCAGCAAAGTCCTTTTCGATAAAATCGGTGGCAGGCTGGATGCTGACGACGCAATGATTGAAGGTAGTGTCCCAATAATAGCTCTGTTGAAGCAGATTCAGCTTGTTTTCAGACGGATAACACCAACGAGCTGGCGCTTTGATCCTTTTGAGAACCRCTGCCATGTCTTCGATCCGCCGATGCCCAGACTCAGGCCAGAAAAAACCGTCGAGATTCCAGAAATCATACCAAGCCTCCTGGCCCAGCACCAATAGCACTGGCACGAGCACAATAAACGCCAAGTTCAGCTTCCGACTCCAGCCAGGTCTCATGCGACCTCCTGGACCCGTCTGATCATCGCTAGCGAAATGTCCTCGCCAGCGACGGTCGGCGTGCTTCCGCCGGGAACGAGGTCTGCCAGCGCTAGGCCGCTCGGATTTTTCTCGGCCATCGCGACTGTACTGCCCCAAACAAATGCGCGCGGTAACAACAGGCTGATAAGCGAACCCCGGCGCATGAGAGCCACAAGCCCTCTCGATCTCGCTGCTCTGCAAATTTTTAAAGTCTTATGCGACGGAAATACACCCCTCAATCGTCACCCCTTTCGAAACCCATCGCCGTAGGCGGCGTTCTTCGCCCCAGGAAATGCGCCCTCCGCCAGAAATCGTTCATGGCAGCGCTTCAACGCCTTCGCATCCAGCATCACGCCCAGTCCTGGCCCCTCCGGCACACGCACGGCACCATCCTTCAACAGCAACGGCCCACCTTCGATGACATCATCCGCATACCAGCGGAACAAAGTCTGGCTCGCATTCCGCACATGCTCCAAAGCTGCGGTGAGGTGCAGATAGGCGGCGCTCGCAACGCCCGTCTCGCCGCTGTGGAAGCGGAAACCCATGTCGAACATTTCGCAGGCGCGGATGAATTCGACGGCGTGGCGGATGCCGCCATGTTCGTTGATATTGGTGACAATGGCATCGGGCGCGCGCAGGCGCACGGCCTTCGGCAGGTCGATCGTATGAGCGGAGAAGGAGACCTTCGAATGCAGCCTGAGCTCTGCCATTTCCTCGTAGGTCTCGACCGGCTCCTCGAACCATTGGATGTCGAACGGTTCCAGCCTTCTCAGTGCCTCGCGCGCTGTCGGCACCGTCCAACCGCCATTGGCGTCGAGGCGGAGCGGCCTGTCGCCGATGGCGGCACGGACCTCGCGCACCATGTCGATCTCCTCGTCCAGGCCGACCGTGCCCATCTTGCCTTCGAACATATCGGCGCCGAACTTTTCGATCATCTCGGCACAGTAGCGGGCGATCTCGACCGGCGAGGATTCGCCTGGATGGCTCGGGCCGGGAAAGCGATAGCTGAAATATTCGGTATGCGGGATGTCGAGCCGCACCGCGCCGCCGAGCAACAGATAGAGCGGCACGCCGTCGATCTTGCCGCGCGCATCCCACATCGCCATTTCGATGCCGCCGAAAACGCGCCTGATGGCAGTAACGTTGCCCCAGGGCGTGTAGCGCATGCCGGGCACCAGTCGGCGCTCGGCGGTAGCGATGTCGCGGATGTCCAGCCCGATCAGTTTTTCGCCCGCGGCAACGACATCGGCGGCACGGTTGCCATCGGCGCATTCGCCGAGGCCAGTCACACCCTCGTCCGTGTCGAGCTCGATCACCGTCTTGGTCAGCGAGGCAATCGAGCCGTAGCTGAAGCGATAGGGTGCGTGGAACGGAATGTTGACCGGCGTGGCGCGGATGGCGGTGATTTTCATAGTGGGGTCTCGGCGGCGGGACGCGCGGGACTATTGCCGATTTCCCTCCCGGCGGCAACGCCCGGACATTCTTGACACAGTCGGCAAAATCTCATCTGCGTCGGCGCGGCAACCCTTGTCGCCCGGCTACGAAGAATGTTAGTCGGGGCTTTCTCCCGTCCGGATTCCCCGCATGACCGACTCAGAACAAAGAACCTATCGCTGGGGTGTGGCCAATGTCGCGCTGTCGGCCGTGCTCTGGTCACTGTCGGGCCTGTTCATTCGCGCTATCCACACAGACGTGATGACCATTCTGTTCCTGCGCGGCATCGTTTCCGGTTTCACCGTGTTCCTGCTGTTCTTTGCCATGGAGCGTGGCAGGGCCTGGGCGATTCTCCGCTCCATGCGCTGGCCCACCTTCCTCGCCGCGCTGTTCTCGGCGCTCAGCATGATCTCCGGCATCGGCTCTCTCTACTACACGACAATAGCCGACAGCATGGTGATCTATGCGACCGCGCCGTTCATCACCGCCGGCTTCGCCTATCTCTTCCTCGGGGAAAAACCGAACCTGACGACCGTGATAGCAAGCCTCATCGCTTTTGCCGGCGTGGTCTATATGGTCGCTGACACGCAAGGCGGCGGCACGCTGCTCGGCAAGGGCCTGGCTGTGATCATGTCGCTGACGGTCGCCAGCCTGTCGATCATCATGCGCAAGTATCGCGACGTGCAGATGCTGCCGGCCATGGCGTCCTCCGCCTGGCTTTGCTCGCTGCTCACCGTCTGGTTTGCGCATCCGCTGTCGATCGGCAGCAGCGATGTGCTGCTGATCGTGATGTTCGGCATAATCCAGAACGGCTTCGGGCTTGCCGTCTACACATTCGGCGTCAAGCATATCCCGGCCGTCGATGCCAGCCTGCTGGTGGCCCTGGAAGTGCCGCTGACGCCGCTCTGGGTGTGGATCTTCATGAGCGAAGTGCCGTCGCATTCGACGCAGGTCGGCGGCGCCGTAGTGCTCGCCGCTCTGTTCGGCCATATGTTCATCGAACTCAGGCGCAATCGCGCAACCGTCGTTGCAGTCGCGCCAGGCTGACCGTCCGGGCTGATGTGGGGTACCCGGACGGCCGGTAAAACGCGGCCATAGGGAAGCCGCGTGGTGCTTACATTGCGATTAGGTATACGATTCGAAGCAAAATTCAAATCTTTATGGCAGCGGGCGAGTGTTCTTGACGAACTTCATGTGCGGCTCGCCTCTATTATTTTCCATTTTGATGAAAAGTATTATTTAAAGCTTCGAAAGCGAACGATTGATTTTTTCGGCGCCAAAAATAATACTCCAAACATTGGCGACGCATTCGAAATCCCGCCAATCAGTTGGCCGCCGATGGTGATCATTTGGCCGTTTCCCGGCGTGCAAGCATCCGGTTCTTGAGTTCGACGAGGAAGGGAATGCTGTCATACTGGTCCTGGCGGACGCGGTCCCAGTCGACGCCGTTCGGGCGAGGCTGTCTGTTGCCGGTGACGATCAGTTCCTTTTCGGTGGCGATCATGTCGAGCGGGGAATCATGCGCCTCGACCACCACATCGTCGTCGCCGACGATCTGGCAGGAATGAATAGTGGTCGCCACCGGCGTCCTTTCCGTGATGGTGCCAAGCTCGCGAAAGATCGCAGTCTCGAGATCGGCGAAACCGGCGCCCTTGCCGGTTCGGCCGCCTGTGCGGCTCGCCGCCACGGATCCGAGGACGCAGAAATCCAGCCTCTCGACCTCCTCGAAGCTGATCCTTTCGCCGTGCTCGATGAAACCCTGCGACGTGGCGGCAAGTTCGTAGGAAATGCCGTTGGCCGTCAGGATCACCGGATCGAGCCTGAGATAGGGGAAGTCTTTGGTGAGATAGGGCACGGGCGCATAGACGATCTTGCCTTCGTAAAGAGCGCGCAGGCGAATGGGAATCTGCGGCGCATCCGGATTGGTCTTGATGGTGCGCGCCGACTTCCATTCCGGCGTCTGGGCCAGATGCCAGGCGGCCATGTCGGCGCCGACGAAATTTGGGATCATGCTCCAGGCCGGACCGACGGCGACGCCGGTATCCTCGAGGGTTCGCCAGATGCGGTCACGCACAAAGTCCTTGGCGATATTGCGTCCCGACCAGCGTCCCTGTTCAGACATCCATCATCTCCGGCGTCGTAGCCTCCTTCAGCACGGCACGCGGCATGATCCAGCCGGCAATGCCACCTTGGGCGGCAATCATCCCGATTGCCGCCGCCTTTGAAATAGGAAACTAACTCTCGGTGGCGTCTTCAATCAATAGGGATTCGAAGCCGAATGATTGGCCTGTCAGCAACAAAAGAGGCCAGACGATGCCCGGCCTCTTTTGTTTCGGTAATTCTGCCACGAATGGACAGCATATTCACGCCGTCACGACATCCTCATCCCGATGATCCCGGCGCAGTTGCAGCCGCACCAGCAGAGCCACTTCCTCGGTCAGCGCGTCGACCTTGGCGTTCAGGTTCGCGATCTCGGCCTCGGAGCGAAGATTGGTCTCGTAGTCGAGCCGCACTTCGAGCCGGTCCTTGGCCGCCTGCCGGTTCTGGCTCATCATGATGATCGGGGCCTGCAGCGCCGCCAGCATGGAGAGCATCAGGTTGAGGAAGATGAACGGGAACGGATCGAACGCGTTGGCCGCGAGGATCACGGTGTTGAGAGCTGCCCATGCGACAAGGAACAGCCCGAACCCAATGATGAAGCTCCAGGAGCCGCCGACAGCCGCAACGCGATCGGCAAGCCGCTCCCCGAACGTCAGCCGCTCGGCGAAAATTTCATTGGGGTCGCGCGGTGCCGAGGCACGACGGAGTTGTTCGGCGAAGAACCGGATTGCGGTGTTCATGGCTCACCTCGTTTCTGACTGGCCGCTCAGGGCCAGTCGCGGGCGAGCCGATCAGGGATCAGGCAAGCGCGAAGGCCGTGAGCGGCACGGTCGATCGACTATGGTCGTTGCTAGACATGATCCCTCTTGAGGGTCGTTGACGATATATGCCGGGCGCACCGGACATGATTGCGATATGGGCTCCGGATACCGCAAAGTCAAATTAAAAAACCGACAGCAAAATACATGAATCGTCGCAGGGTTAATGGCGGTTCAAATCCCGCCCATCCCATTAGGATAGTTTGACGATTGGAAATGTATGAGCACGATCCGTAAGCGGTTGCGGAGGCCTGCCGGCTGTGTTTTATGGGCAGCGTTTCCACCGCCATGGATTTCACTGAGGATACTCCCATGCAGACCCGCCGCGTCGGCAAGACCGACCTCGAAGTCACCGAAATCAGCTTCGGCACCGCGCCGCTCGGCAATCTCTACCATCCGGTTTCCGATCAGGACGCAGAGGGCGTTCTGATCGCCGCCTGGGAAGCCGGAATCCGCTATTTCGACACGGCGCCGCACTACGGCGGCGGCCTGTCCGAGGAGCGAACCGGCCGTTTCCTGCAGACGAAGAAGCGCCAGGACTATGTGATCTCCACCAAGGTCGGCCGCATCCTGCACCGGGTGCCGAAAGAAGAGGCGGAGGACCACGCCTTCGTCGACGCCCATCCGATCAAGCTCGAATACGACTATTCCGGCGACGGCATCATGAAGAGCCTGGAAGCGAGCCACAAGCGCACTGGGCTCGACCGTTTCGACATCCTCTTCGTCCATGACATCGGCGAATTCACCCATGGCAAGGAAAAGAATGCCGCACACATGAAGGCATTCCGCGACAGCGGCATCCAGCGGCTGAACGACCTGCGCGACCAGGGCGTGATCAAGGCCTGGGGCCTCGGCGTCAACGAAGTCGAAGTGCTGCTCGACGTGCTCCGCGAAACCCATCTCGACTGCATCCTGATGGCCGGCCGCTACACGCTGCTCGACCGCAGCGCCGAGAAGGAGCTGCTGCCGCTCTGCCGCGAGCGCGGCACGTCTTTCATCATCGGCGGCGTGTTCAATTCGGGCATTCTCGCGACTGGGGCGGTGCCGGGCGCGACCTTCAACTACGGCCCGGCTAACCAGGATGTGCTGGATCGCGTCGGCAAGATGCAGGACATCGCCAAGGCAGAAGGCACCGATCTCGCGACGGTGGCGCTGCAGTTCCCGTTCGACGAACCGGTGGTCGCCAGCATCCTTCTCGGCACGACCAAGGCGCCCCAGCTTGACCGCAACGTCAAGGCGATGTCGGCCAGACTCGATCCGTCGATTTTCTCGAAATTCGATCCATACGCGATCCGCTGAAGCGGTTGCCAGGCATGAAACGCCCGGAGCCGCGCCAGTTCATAAAAGAGAACCTGCGGCTCCAGCCGGCGCAGTCGGTGCCGGAAATCCTGCTCTACACGGCCCAGGCCGGCAGTGGTCTCTGGCGACTGCTGGGCCGGGATAATGACGTGCCGCCCTACTGGGCCTATCAGTGGGCTGGTGGGGCCGTGCTCGCGCGACATATCCTCGCCCGGCCGGAGATCGTTGCTGGACGACGCGTGGTCGATCTCGGGACGGGATCGGGGCTTGTCGGCGTCGCGGCGATGAAATCCGGCGCACGCCATGTCGTGGCGGTCGATGTCGATCCGGTCGCCATCGTCGCGGCCGGCCTGAATGCCGAGGCGAATGGTGTCACCCTGGAGTTCAGATGCGCGGATATCCTGGAAGAGGAGCCGCCGGTTGCCGCTATCGTGCTCGTCGGCGATTTGTTTTACGCGGCCGAGCTTGCGACACGGGCCCTTGCGTTTCTCAGCCGCTGCCATGCGGCCGGCATCGAGGTGTTGATCGGCGATCCGCAGCGCAAAGACCTGCCGACGGACAGGCTGGTGCTTGTCGCGGAATATGCGGTGGCTGATTTTGGCGATGCGCTGGGTGGCGAACGGCCGAAGAGTGGCGTCTATGCGCTGGGGCTGATGGATGAGGAACCGAAGAATACCGGCCAGGCTGCGAACTCGTAAGCCGATTAGAGAGCCGCTCGCTCGTGCACGTAGATTTTCGTGCCGATCGGAACCATCTGCTTCGTGATGCCCGGTCCAAGCATGAAAGGGATGAAGTCAGGATGAGGCGGTGACAGCATTTCAATGCCGCCTATGATTGTGTGATGAATTGTCCCGTCGGGTGCTTCCAACATGACAGCATCTCCGATCTTGATCTTCCATTGGCGCTCATTACGCCTCGAGATACCAGGAGCAACGACAAGCGAGCTTCGACCGGATAGTTCGAACGTGTCGTCCACTGTCGAGAGGTATAACATCAGCGGAAATCTTTGGGATTGAATGACATCGCAAAGCGCTTTTATGGAGTAAGCATCGATGATTCAAGGTGACGATAAAGCGACATGATCTGACAGATTTGGAGTCCACGGCCTGAAACCAGATCTCACCTCCGGCCGCCGCCAACAGGCTTATTGTCGTCATCCTCCAGGATGCGCCATGATGCGCCTTCGAGATCGTCGTACTGACCGCTCTTCAGCGACCAGAGGAAGGCAGCCAGCCCCAGCCCGCCAAGACCGAGCGCAATGGGGATGAGAAAGACGAGTGCATTCATATCGGCAGCACCTCAGGCACTTTCGGGGAAACGCCGGCTGCCGCCTGTGCAATCTGATCGTCTTCCCCGAGATTCAGCCGCAGCGAATTGACCACGACGATGATCGACGAGGTCGACATGGCGATAGCGGCGATCAGCGGCGTGGCATAGCCGGCAATGGCGACCGGCACGGCGATGACATTGTAGGCAATGGCGAGCGCGAAATTCTCGCGGATCAGGCGGCCCGCCCGGCGCGAGACATCGATCGCTTGCCAAACGGCGTCGAGGCCATCGCGCATGAAGACGAAATCGGCGGCCTGCTTGCCGATATCCGCGGCAGTGGATGGAGCGATCGAGACATGGGCTGAGCGGAGCGCCGGCGCGTCGTTGATGCCGTCGCCGACCATCAGGACCTTGGCGCCGTTTGCCGCAGCCTGTTCGACCGCGTTGACCTTGCCCTGCGGGTCGAGGCCAGATTTCCAGGAGGAGATGTCGAGCCGGCGGCCGATGGCGGCGACCACCGGCTCGCGGTCGCCGGAGAGAATTCCGGTCGACAGTTTCTGGTGAGGGAGTTCGCGGATGGTTTCGGCTGCTTGTGGGCGCAGCCTGTCCTCGAAGCGGAAGGAGGCGATGGGAGCACCGTTCAGCGAGAGCACACTCTCTGAATAAGCCGAGTGGTCCGAGCCAGCTAGGCTGGCGCCTGTGACAGCCCACTCTGCCCTGCCGGGCATCTCCCCCTCAAGGGGGGAGATCGACTCGCGGCAGGCGTTCGCGCCTATCTCGACGTTTGTGATGGGGAGGTAAGCGCGCCTCTTGCCAATCTCTCCCCTTGAGGGGGAGATGTCCGGCAGGACAGAGGGGGGTGCCTCACAGGTGGTGATGCTGCTGGCGGCGCGACTTCCCAGCCGCCATAGGCCCTTGTCATCCGTCGCAACCAGTCCCTCGCCAGGAATTTCCTTCACGTCCGAGAACTCAGCCCTTATCTGTGCAGCAGCCGCTATTGCACGTGACAGTGGATGACGCGAATGCTCCGCCAGCCCTGCCGCAATGGCCAGCACCTGCGGATCAATCTCACCAACATTGACAAGCCGCGGCCGGCCCATGGTCAGCGTGCCGGTCTTGTCGAACAGCGCCGTGGTCGCTTCCGCCAGCCGCTCCATGGCCGAACCGTCCTTGACCATAATGCCCCTGCGGTAAAGTCGGCCTGCGGCGATGACCTGGACGACCGGCACGGCAAGGCCGAGTGCGCAGGGGCAGGTGATGATCAGCACCGAGATTGCCACCAGCATGGCCTGCTTCCAGTCACCACCCAAAATGCCCCAGGCGAGAAAAGAGATAAGTGCCAGAAGATGAACGGCGGGCGAATAGAGGCGTGCGGCGCGATCGGCGATGCGGCGGTAGCGTGCCTTGCCGCCCTCTGCCGCTTCCATCAGGGTGATGATTTCAGCAAGGAAGGAGTTTTTCGCCTCGGCCATCGCTTCGACCGTCAGCCCGCCCGTGAGGTTGAGCGTGCCGGCAAGCAGGCGGCTATCCCTGGCGGCCGGTTGGGGAGCGCTCTCGCCGTTGACGATGGACCAATCGATATCGCTTGTCCCCGACAGCACGACGCTGTCAACGGGGATGCGTTCGCCGGCGGCAATTGCCAGCCGGTCTCCCGGCCGGATGTCTCCGACCGGGCGATAATCGCGGCTGCCATCGGCGCCGATCACCATGGCGCCGCACGGCGAAAGGCGGGCGAGACCGACAACGGCGGCGCGGGCACGGTCGCGCATCAGGTGATCAAGCGTGCGGCCGATGAGCAGGAAGAACAGCAGCGAGACGGTCGCGTCGAACCAGGCGTGTTCGCCGTGATGGATCGTCTCCCAGAGCGACATGGCATAGGAGAGCGTAACGGCAAGCGAGATCGGCACGTCCATGTTGGTATGGCCATGCTTCAGCGCGCTCCAGGCGGAGCGGAAGAAGAAGCGGCCGGCATAGATCAGCGCCGGTGCGGCGATCATCGCCGAAATCCAGTGAAAGAGGTCGCGCGTGGCCGCTTCCGCGCCGGACCAGACCGAGACCGACAGCAGCATGATATTGGTGGCGGCGAAGCCCGCTACAGCGACGGCCCGGAGGTAGTCATTGCGTAGCTGGTCGCTGCCGGCGTCGATATCCTGGAAAAGGTTGAGGCTATAGCCGGTGGCGGCGATCGCTTCAGCGAAGCGTGCAGGATCAGTCCTCAGTCCATCGCGCATATCGCGCCATACGATCGATACGCGCCGGGTCGAGAGATTGACCCGGGCGCGTTCCACCTCCGGCAGTTTGTTGAGCGCGTCCTCGATCGTAGTGATGCAGGCGCCGCAATGCACGTCCGGGACGCTAAAATCGGTCTGCAGGCGGCCATCGCCCAAAGGTTTCGAGGATAGCCAGAGCTCCTCGGAGGACGGCAGCGCCCTGCCCTCATCGAACCCGTCCTCGGCGCCGGGTGCGCAGCAGCTCATTTCGTCTTCCCCGCGAAATAGATGCGTTCAGCCTCGTGATAGACGGTCTCGCCGTTCTCGATTGCCGCGAGATCGACAATCCATTGGCCCACAGCAAGATTGTGCTCAGCGGTGAAGAAACCGTCGGAGACCTTCTTCAGCTTGATGGTGAAATCCTGCTTGTCACCGACAGGCCTGTGAAAGATGGCGCTGATCTCCGTCAGGTGGTCCAGCTTGGCAGTCGGACCTTTCAACGTATATTCCAGGACCTTGTCCTTGACCTTGAACTCGCCCTTGAAACCTTCTGCCAGCCAGCGCCGGGCTTTCGCCGCTTCGACATTGAAATCCTGGCTGGCGACATAGGTATCCTTGGATATCAGTCCGCTCCAGCTCGAACTCGCATAGGTCGCCATCGTCACGTTAACGGCAATGACCACGCCGAAAAAGGCAACGAGGATGGCGAGCATGTGCCAGCCGGTGAAGGGTTTGGGCGTGTCTGTCGCGGTTGTCATCTTATTTCTCCGGAGCCACGAAACTGGCTCTGTAGTCATAGCTCTCGCCGGTCTGGCGATATTCGACATGGAAGGTGAAATCCTGCGTCCCGTCCGGCAGCCGATCCTTCGGCATGGTGACGTAGAGCTTGATCGTCCTCACTGAATCCGGCTCGACAWCGGCATTGAAGGAGGCTCCGCGCGACCAGCTTTCGCCGGCTATGCTCATCGTGGCACCAGGCATGTCGCGCATGGAGAGCGTCACCGCACGCGGCTCGGCCTTCATGTTGAGGATCTTCACGGTGTAGCCGTTACGGATCGAGCCATCCGATTCCAGCACATATTGCGGATTGCGGTCATGCAGCACGTCGAGTTGCAGCCGGTCGCGCAGCCCCAGTGCGATCAGCATGCCGATGCCGACCAGCGACCAGAGCGCGGTGTAGAGGATGATGCGCGGCCGAAAGATGACTCGCCAGTTGAAATGCCGGACGGAAGACACGAACTTTCCGTCGGCGTCACGGACCCGGCCGGGATCGATCGAAGCGGTGTTGCCCGCGGTCGCCAGCGCCATGTTGGACGTATAGTCCAACAATGTCGAATAGCCGATCAGGCCATGTTCGCGGCCGAGCTTGTCCATCACGCCGTCGCAGGCGTCGATGCAAAGCGCGCAGGTGATACATTCGAGCTGCAGCCCGTCGCGGATATCGATGCCCATGGGACAGACGGCAACGCAGGCGTTGCAATCGACGCAATCGCCGACGGCCTGGTGGGCTGCCGCGGCCTTCTTGGTGCCGCGAGAACGGGGTTCGCCGCGCCAGTCGTTATAGGTGACGACCAGCGAATTCTCGTCCAGCATCGCCGCCTGGATGCGCGGCCAGGGGCACATATAGGTGCAGACCTGCTCGCGCATCAGGCCGCCGAAGATATAGGTCGTGGCCGTCAGTGTAGCGATGGTGAAATAGGCGACCGACGGCGCCTGAAGGGTGAGGAGGTCGTGGGCAAGCTCCGGCGCATTGGCGAAATAGAAGACCCAGGCGCCACCGGTCAGCATGCCGATGACGATCCAGGCCGCATGTTTGACCGTGCGCTTCCAGACCTTGTCGACGGTCCAGGGCGCCGCATCGAGCTTGATACGCGCATTGCGATCGCCTTCGACGGCTCGTTCGACGACGAGAAAGAGATCGACCCAGACCGTCTGCGGACAGGTATAGCCGCACCAGGCGCGGCCAACGGCCGTGGTGACGAGGAAGAGTCCCAGGCCGGCCATCACCAGGAGGCCGGCGACGAAATAGAATTCCTGGGGCCAGATCTCGATGAAGAAGAAATAGAAGCGGCGATCGGCCAGATCCAGCAGGATCGCCTGATCCGGAGCATAGGGTCCGCGATCCCAGCGAATCCAGGGCGCGAGGTAATAGATGCCGAGTGTGATCGCCATGACGATCCATTTGAAGCGGCGAAAATCGCCCTCGGCACGTTTGGGAAAGATTTTCTTGCGTGCGGTATAGAGAGGCTGGCGCAGACGCGCGGCATTGACGGGGGCCGCTTCGAGCCTCTCGATGCTCTCGTCATTTGCGTTTGTTTCGCTGACCGACATGATTGCTGACATTCCCGACCTCGACATCGAGGTAGAGTGTAGCCGGTCGCCACATGCGGCCACTTGATCTTGGTCAACTCAAAAGCATCTACGGTGCCGCGACTGAAGCAGTTACCGGACAGCGGTCAACATTTTCAACAGGGAGCCTCATCATGAAAACGATGCCCGCACATGTCGTTCATCTGTCGATCGGGAGACACTGGCGAGACGTCTATGCCTTTGCCGGGAAACCGGAAAACATATCGCGTTGGGCATCGGGCCTTACCGACGATCTCACCCGGGACGGCGACGAATGGATGGCCGATGGCGGACCGATCGGCAGGATCAGGGTGCGGTTCGCGCCGGAAAATCCCTTCGGCGTCATCGATCATGTCGTCACCCTGGAGGACGGGACAAAAATTGATAATGCCTTGCGCGTCGTGCCGAATGGCGAGGGCGTTGAGGTGATGTTCACACTGCTGCGCCAGCCGGGCATGGACGATGCCGCCTTTGCCGCCGACGCGGCCCTTGTCCTCAAGGACCTGCAGACACTCAAGGCCTTGATGGAGGCGGGCCATACCGCATGACGCAGGTTAAAAAGAAGCCCCCGGAATCGGTCTTCCGGGGGCTGTCGGCAGCAGCGATCGGACTATTCGCCGCCACCGAGAGCATGGACATAGACGGCCAGTTGTTTGACGGTCACGTCTCCCAATCGTGCCGTCCAGGCCGGCATCATGCCATGCTTGGGACTTGTCACTTGCGGGATGATCGCATCCTCGCCCTTGCCCTTCAGCCAGATGGCGTCGGCGAGGTTGGGCGCGCCGACCTCGCGCTTGCCCTTGGCGTCGTCGCCATGGCAAGCGGCGCAATTGTCGGCGAAGACTTTCTTGCCGGGCTCGACCAGCGATGGGTCATGCGGCTTGCCTGTCAGGCTGACGACATAGGCCGCGACCTGTTGGATCTGGTCGGGTTGAATGACATCGGTAAAGGACGGCATTTCGGAGAAGCGGGTGTCCGGATCATCCGATCGGATGCCATGCGAGATGGTCGAGTAGATGGCGTCGACCGAGCCGCCCCAGAGCCAGTCATTGTCGTTGAGATTGGGGAAGCCGGGGCCACCTTCGGCGCCGGTGCCATGGCAGGGCGTGCAGTTGATCTTGAAAGCGGCCGCGCCGCCATTCATGGCAAATTGCGACAGCGCAGGGTCCTTGGCGATGTCCTTGACCGACATGGCGGCGATCTTGTCGAGCGTCGCTTTCTGCGCGGCCTTCGCCGCCGTCAGTTCCTGCGACAGTTCCTGACGGTTGGTGTAGCCAAGCACGCCCTTGGTCGCCTCATGCACGAGCGGCCAGGCCGGATAGAAGATGGTGTAACCGATGGCCCAGACGATGGTCGCATAGAAGGTATAGACCCACCAGCGCGGCATCGGATTGTTGAGCTCGCGGATGCCGTCCCATTCATGGCCGGTGGTCTCGACGCCAGAGATCTCGTCGATATGTTTGTCTGCCATTTCTTAGTCCTCCTTGAGGGGGATCTGGGCGGCTTCGTCGGCATGCCGCTTGGCGCCGGGCCGGAAAACGAAAGCGATCGCCGCCACGAAGAAGGCCAGCATGAGCAGCATGGCCCAGCTGTCGGCGAAATGGCGCATGGCTTCATAGGTGTTCATGGCAATCTCCCTCAGCGGTAGCCGGATGCATCGTTGTAGGTATCGGCCTCGGCATTGTCGAGCATGTCCTTGCTGTAGGGCACGCCGACATCCTTGTTGGCGACCAGATTGCCCTTGACGTCGAAGGATGAGAGGTCGAGCGGCGTGTCCTTGAGGAAGGCATAGCTCGGCATGATCGATTCCGGCACCACGGAACGTGGGTCGGAGAGATGCTGAACATGCCATTCGTTGGAATAGCGGCCGCCGACGCGCGCGAGGTCAGGCCCGGTGCGCTTCGAACCCCATTGGAACGGATGATCGTACATCGATTCTGCCGCGAGCGAATAATGTCCGTAGCGCTCCACCTCGTCGCGGAAGGGCCGGATCATCTGGCTATGGCAGAGGTAGCAGCCTTCGCGGATATAGATGTCGCGGCCGGCCAGTTCGAGCGGCGTATAGGGCCGCATGCCGTCGACCTTCTCGATCGTGTTCTGCAGGTAGAAGAGAGGCGCGATCTCGACGATGCCGCCAATGGTTACGACGAGCAGTGAGCCGATGAGCAGCAGCGTAGCGTTCTTTTCGAGAATTGCGTGTTTTTCGAGGATACTGGCCATTGTCGGCTCCCTTATTCGGCCGGTACGGCGACAGGACGGGCGCCGGGCATCGGCGCCTCCTGGCGTTCGTAGCCCTTGACGGTCATGTAGACATTGTAGGCCATGACGAGCCCGCCCCCGAGGTAGAGGAGGCCTGCGAAGATACGCAGCAGATAGTAGGGGAACATGGCGCGGACGACTTCGGCGAAGGAGTAGACGAGGAAGCCTTGGCTGTCATATTCGCGCCACATCAGGCCCTGCTGGATGCCGGCGACCCAAAGGGCGGCGGCGTAGATGACGATGCCGATCGTCGCCAGCCAGAAGTGCCAGTTGACCAGGCGGAGGCTATAGAGCCGCTCGCGGTTCCAGAGCTTTGGCGTCAGATAATAGATGGCGCCGAAGGTGATCATGCCGACCCAGCCGAGCGCGCCGGAATGCACGTGGCCGATGGTCCATTCGGTGTAATGGCTGAGCGAGTTGACGGTCTTCACCGACATCATCGGGCCTTCGAAGGTCGACATGCCGTAGAAGGCGAGCGCCATGACCATCAGGCGAATGATCGGGTCGGTGCGGACCTTGTCCCAGACGCCGGAGAGCGTCATCAGGCCATTGATCATGCCGCCCCAGGAAGGCATCCACAGCATGATCGAGAACACCATGCCGAGCGTCTGCGCCCAATCGGGCAGAGCGGTATAATGCAGGTGATGCGGGCCGGCCCAGATATACATGAAGATCAGTGCCCAGAAGTGGATGATCGACAGGCGGTAGGAATAGACCGGGCGATTGGCCTGCTTGGGAATGAAATAGTACATCATGCCGAGGAAGCCGGCGGTGAGGAAGAAGCCCACGGCATTGTGGCCATACCACCATTGGGTCAGCGCATCCTGCACGCCCGAGAATACCGAATAGCTCTTGTAGCCGAGGAAGGAGACCGGAACCGCCAGGTTGTTGACGATATGCAGCATCGCGATGGTGACGATGAACGACAGATAGAACCAGTTGGCCACATAGATATGCGGCTCCTTGCGGTTCAGGATCGTGCCGAGGAAGACGATCAGATAGGCAACCCAGACCACGGTCAGCCAGAGGTCGACATACCATTCCGGCTCGGCATATTCGCGGCCCTGGGTGATGCCGAGCAGATAGCCGGTCGCGGCCATGACGATGAAGAACTGATAACCCCAGAAGACGAACCAGGGCAGGCTGCCGCCGAAGAGCCGCGCCCGGCAGGTGCGTTGCACGACATAGAGCGAGGTGCAGATCAGCGCATTGCCGCCAAAGGCGAAGATGACGCCTGACGTATGCAGCGGCCGCAGCCGGCCGAAATTGAAGTAAGGGCCGAAGTTCAGGTCCGGATAGGCGAGTTGCGCCGCGATGACCACCCCGACCAGGAAGCCGACGACGCCCCAGAAGACGGTGGCGATGACGCCATAGCGGATCACATCATCCATATAGCCGCTGCGATCCGGCGCCGGCATGGTCACGCCGGCAGGCGCGAACCGCACGCGCCGCAGCAGCAGGATCGTGCCGATGAGAAGGGTGATGAAGGCAACCCACATATGCGCCTGGAACAGGCTGTCATGGGCAAAGCCGGCGGCAAGCAGCACCACGAAGGCGCCTAGCGCAACCAGCGCGGTTTCGATCGGATAGTTGTTCATTGTTGTCCCCGACGTCAATGAGTGTCGCGCCGGCCTTGCCGGCACGCGGCGGGAGGCACCAACCTCCCGACTGTCGGCCGAACATCTCACACCGGTCAGAGGCGGCCTTGACCCAGATCAACGCGAATTCAGCCTTTCTCGCGAAGACTTGGTCGATGATTTCAACCGGGAGCACGAAGGAGAAGGCAGTGAAAATCATCCGCTTTCCGGACAAGCCCACTGCCGTGCCCGAACCCCGCGCTTCGTTGGACCGGTGGCAGCGAGCCCATGACGAGCAATTGCGGCTCTGCGACGAACTGGAAGACATTGCCGATTCCCTGCCGGCAATGGTCAATCGCCAGAAATGTATCTATGCGGCCAAGGCACTTGGACCACTCATTCGCRGCGTGCATCACTTTGAGGACAATATCCTCTTCCCCTCATTCGAGGCCCGCATGCTCGCCTCGCCCGATTTCGCCAAGACGCTGGCGCGGTTGAAATTCGAACATTTCGAGGATGAATGTTTCGCCGATGAACTGGCCGAGCGCCTGCTGATGCTCGCCACCGGGCGCGGCGACATCAATATGGAAGCCACCGGCTACATGCTCAGGGGTTTTTTTGAATCGGTGCGGCGCCATATCGCCTTTGAGCGCGACTATTTCGCCACGCTCGGCCTGACAGCCGCTGCACCCCCGGACCGCCACTGAGAGGGGGCCGGCGCGGCGCCGAGAGGCGTCCAACGTCACGACCACCGACCTGGCGAATGCCCGCGCCGACGGGCTTTATCGCTGTCAACCTTGATCTCGATCAACGTCATCAGCCGATTCCTCGCTAAAACTGTCCGACATTGGTCTCAGTTGGCAGACGCCGCCGGCACCCTTATCTTGCAGGAAGGTTTGAGGACATATCGATGCAAGCGCTGCGCAAGGAACCCTGCAAATCAGACATTCCCGCCACCTGCATGGCCTGCGAGGCCAGGCGCGGCGGCGTCTGCGGCGCGATGACGCCCGCACAACTCCACGAACTCAGCCGCTACACCGTGCGCAAGAAGATCAGTCACGGCGCCGAATTGGTTGGCCAGGGCGAGAAACTGATTTCCTACGCCAATATCCTCAAGGGCGTGGTCAAGCTGACCAAGGTGATGCAGGACGGCCGCCAGCAGATCGTCGGGCTGCAATTCGCACCGGATTTCCTCGGCCGCCCCTTTGCCCAGGAGAGCGCGCTGACCGCCGAGGCGGCCACCGATGTCGAGATCTGCACCGTCTCGAAGGCGGCGATGGATCGCATGGTCGGCAATTGCGCGGAGCTGGAGCATCGGCTGCACAATCAGGCGCTGGCGGAACTCGACGATGCCCGTGACTGGATGCTGACGCTCGGCCGCAAGACCGCGCGCGAGAAGGTCGCGAGTTTCCTGCACCTGCTGGCCGCGCACTACGAACCGGAGGCCGACGACGAGATCGAGTTCGACATTCCGCTGACCCGCCAGGAGATCGCCGATTTTCTCGGCCTGACGATCGAGACGGTCAGCCGCCAGATCACCCGGCTGAGAATGGACGGCGTGATCAGCGTCGTCGACAATCGCAATGTCACCGTCCCAGACATCGGCCGTCTGCGGACTGTCGCCGGCGGCGCCTGACCCTCCCCTTGCCAAAAAATCACCATCCGACGCCGCAATTCGGCATGCCGGGCTTTTGTTGACGGGCTAGGGTCACACTGATATGACTGCTTGATCGCAGGCGGGAAGCCAGTGGAAATCTGGCGCGGTCGCGCCACTGTCATCGTCTCCGGACGAGAGCCAGACCCCGATTTGCGATAGAACGTCACTTCTAGGTTGAACGCGCCATTCACGGAGACTGAAATGTCCGATACTACCTTCAACAACACGATCGCTATCCCGGCTCCGATTCCGCTCGGCCAGGTCCTTCCCTGGGCGGTCTTCGCCGGCCTTCTCCTGATGATCGGCATCTATTTCGTCGGTGCCGAAGAAGGTGCGACCTCGCTGATTTCGGGCATGGGAGTCCATGAATATTTCCATGACGCCCGTCACCTGCTCGGATTTCCCTGCCACTAAAGGGTTTCCAATATGACCGGACAACTATTGCTGCGCGGCATGATTGTCGGGCTGCTCGCTGCTATTTTGGCATTCGGTGTCGGCAAGATTTTTGGCGAACCCATGGTGGATCGCGCCATCGCTTTTGAAGAACAGCAAGCCAAGAAAGAGCATAAGGCCGAGGAGCCAGAATTGGTTAGCCGCGCCACTCAGTCCGGTAGCGGGCTGTTCAATGGCACACTCATCATCGGCGCCGCGATTGGCGGTCTTCTGTCGCTGACTTTCGCCTTTGCCTACGGCCGTCTCGGCGGGCTTGGTCCGCGCGGTACGGCTGCGATTGTAGCGCTTGCCGGCTTTATCGCCGTGATCGCAGTGCCCGAACTGAAATATCCGGCCAATCCGCCCGCTGTCGGCAACCCGGATACAATCGGCGTTCGCACCGAATTGTTCTTCGTTCTGATCCTCGCTTCGGTGGCAGGCATGGTTCTGGCGTTTATGCTGGCTCGCAATCTCGCAGCGAAATTCGGCGCATGGAACGGCATTATTGCCGCCGGTGTCGCCTATATTGTATTCATCGCTGTCGTGCAGGCTCTCCTGCCTGTGATCAATGAGGTTCCAGAGAATTTCTCGGCCTATGTGCTGTGGAATTTCCGCCTTGCCAATCTCGGCATGCATGCAGCTCTGTGGGGCGTTTGTGGCTTGCTGTTCGGCTGGGCTGCCGAGCGCTTGATGATCAAACGGGGCGCTTATCGGCCGTCTTTGGCGCGCTGATGCGAAACAAGATTCGGCCGCCAACCTTGGCGGCCGAATTGTTTTGGGCGCGAGGTCCAACATGGCATTGCTGCGTATCGTTGTTGCGGTTTTCCTGGGGCTTCTGGCTAGTCAGGCCCTGGCGCACGGTAATTACAAGCCGAGCAATACGTCAGGCATCCCCATCCCGAGCCTCTCGCATGGCGAGATGGCGATCATTTCACAGTATCGCAGCCGCATCCTGTTGATCGCCGGACAGGTCAACAAGACCGATCCGACTTTCCGGACGCTGCTGAATTTTGGTGCGATCCAATATTCCTACTGTCTCTGGGGTATTGCGCCGGGCGCGATCACCGATGAGATGAGCCCGTTCAACGAATGCGCCCATGCCTATTTGTCGGGCGCCAAGGCGCTGCTCTTCCATATGCGCGCCATGCCCGACGTTTCCGCTCAGGCAAACGCGCTGATTTCCGATATCGATGCCGATGTCGTGCGCACCGGGGCGGCGCTGATCGGCTGCCAGTTCTCTGGCGAGAGCTTCAACACGGCCGATTTCGTCCGGCCGCATTGGGAAAACCTGACGCGGCACCGCCCGACGCTCTATGCAATCGGGGCGGCGCTGCTTCTGTTGCTGAGTCCTGTTCTTATCCGCTTGGTTTTATCGCGGCGGACGTCAAGCTCCATAGGCGCCTGATCAGGCGGCGACCGCCGTCGTCGAGTCATCCGCCGTCGTGTCGTCAGACTGATCGCCCCAAGCCGGCGGCATGCCGCCATCCGGCGGTCCCATCCAATTACCGCCGCCGTGATCGTGTTGCTTCACGCTCTGGGCGAACTGGTCCTCGGTGATCGAGCCGGTATTCTCAGTGTCGATCTCGGAATATACCTTGGCGGCCTGGTCCTTGCCCATGCGGTCGGCATTGGCGGAGACGAATTCGTCCTTGGTGACCTTGCCGTCGCTGTCGCCATCCATGTTCGAATACATTTTCGAAATGTCCTGCGGACCGCCCATGCCACCGCGAGGCATCATGCCGCCCTGCTGGCCCATGCGCATCAGCACGTCCATGTTGGCGCTGGACATCTTGCTTTCCGGCGACGCCTTATCGGCAGTATTGAAGTTGCCCTTCTGCTTGGCGTCATCCCACTTGTGTGTCTTGGAGGAAGCGTTCGAAGCAGAAGAACTGCTCGAATCGCCCGTGGTCTGAGCGGCCGCAATCTCCGCCTTCAACTGGGTGATTTCTGCGTTGAGCTCGGCCTTGTCCTGGTCGGTTTTGGCCTGAGCCAGCTGGCTCTGCTTATCGGCAAGCTCGGCTTTCAACTCAGCCGTCTTGCTCTTGCTGTCGGAAGACGACGAGGACGACGTCGTCGTCGCTGCCGTGGATGTGCTGGCAACTGCACTTACCATGATTGTCCCTCATGCGATTCGGTTCGACTCACTGAGGGCCAATCTAGAAGAAAGAATTTAAGGTAACTTACCGTGCAGCCGGGTACCATTTCTCCGGCTGCAGGTGCGTATAGTGACGTTTTCAGGTCGAGAATTTCACACACACCGGCGTGCCGACCTCGATCGCTTTGCCAGTATCGGTGAGCTTTCCCGTTTCCGCGTCACGGGCGAAGATTGAGATACGATCGGCATTCTGGTTGGCGGAGAACAGGTGATTGCCGGAGGGCGTGATCGCCAGGTTGCGCGGCGTCGCCCCGCCGCAGGGGAAGAAGCCAAGCAGCGACAGTTTTCCGCTCGCGGCATCGACGGCGAAGCACGAGATGCTGTCATGGCCGCGATTCGAGCCATAGATGAAACGACCATCCGGCGAGATCTGGATATCGGCGCAGTAGTTGGACGCACGCGCTTCGACCGGAACCGCCGGCTGGGCATCGAGCTGGGTCAGCGCGCCGCTGGCGCGATCGAGCCGGAAACTGGCAACGGTCGAATCGAGCTCGTTCATCAGGAAGATCAGTTCGCCATTGGGATGCAGCGCCACATGCCGCGGTCCGGCGCCGGGCGCGGTTTCACACACGGCGAGCCGTTCCAGAGTACCGTCGGCTTTCAGGCTGTAGGTTGTCAGCGTATCGCTGCCGAGATCGGCGACCACTACCTGTCCGCCGCCGATCAGTTCGGTGACGCTGTGGGCATGGCTGCGCTCCTGACGGTCGGCATCAGGTCCCGTTCCGGTTTGACGAGTGCTAGCGACCGGAGCGGAGAGACCGCCATCGGCGCGGATATCGAAAATCGCGACCGACTGGTCGGGGCCACCCTCGCCCGTGCCGTAATTGGCAACGATCAGTTTGCCGCCATCGCGGCTCACCATGTTGTGCGCGGTGATGCTGCCGAGCGTCGCCTGCATGTTGATATAGTCAAGCGCCTTCGTCTCGCGGTCGAAGCGATAGGCGGAGACCAGGCCTTCCTTCCAGCCGAAAATCTCGGAATTGGCATAGACATGCGTGCCTGAGGCATCGACCGACAGGAATGTCGGATTCTCGATCTCCGGTGCGTTCGCCAGTTCCTCGACGGCGAGCGTATCCTCGTCGAAACTGTAGACGACGAGGCCCTTGCCGCGCGCACCATGGAAATACGGTGCCTCGCGATTGAGCGTGCCGACGAAGGCCAGATATTTCGAAGCCATTTCTTCCTCCCGAACATGTGCCATGGCTGCTGCTTTTCCGCGCGCCGCCGCATTTTGTCCAGCCGCATTTTCATCCGGGGCTTGCAAATTAAATCCATATGTGAAAATGTTCTTCAAATAAGAATATTACCGAAGAAAGCGCGACGGAGGAGACCGGAAGCGTGTCGAAAACAGGCTGCGCTTCATCAAGCCGGTTTTCATCGGGGACACGATCCGCACCAACATGGACAAAAGGCCCGGCTACAGGGACGTGGGCCTGATCCACGCTTCCAATGACATGTTCACGAACTGGCGCTCTGCTGCGCGCGTTTGCAGACGGTGAAATACAGAAATCCCGACGATGTCGTCGGCAAGACCGAAAAGTGAAACCATGACCCCCGAGACCGAATTGCCGCTCAGTGGCCTTGTCGTCGTCGATATGAGCCAGTTCCTTTCCGGGCCTTATTGTTCGCTGAGGCTGATGGATCTCGGCGCGCGGGTGATCAAGATCGAGCGGCCGGATGGCGGCGACCTGTCGCGCCGGCTCTATCTCAGCGACACCGAGATCGGCGGGGACTCGACCATTTTCCATGCCATCAACCGCGCCAAGGAAAGCCTCGCCATCGACCTCAAGAACGAGGACGACATGCGGGCGCTGAAGACCCTGCTCTCCAAGGCCGACGTGATGATCCAGAATTTCCGTCCCGGCGTGATCGAGCGGCTGGGCCTCGACTATGAAGCCGTCAACCAGATCAATCCGCGCATCGTCTATGCCTCGATCAGCGGCTATGGCGAGGACGGTCCCTGGGTCAAGCGTCCTGGCCAGGACTTGCTGGCGCAGTCGCGCTCCGGCGTGATGTGGCTGAATGGCGACGAGCATCAGGGGCCGGTGCCGTTCGGGCTCGCCGTCGGCGACATGCTCGCGGGTGCGGCCGCCTGTCAGGGCATTCTGGCCGCACTTGTCCGCCGCGGCATCACCAACAAGGGCGGCAAGGTCGAGACCAGCTTGCTCGAAGCGCTGGTCGACTTCCAGTTCGAAGTGCTGACCACCTATCTCAATGATGGCCAGCGCCTGCCGAAACGTTCCGCCTTCCGCAGCGCGCATGCCTATCTCTCGGCGCCCTATGGCGTCTATCCGGCCAAGGACGGCTATCTGGCGATCGCCATGACGCCGATCGCCAAGATCGAAAAATTGCTTGAAATCCCGGAACTGGCCGCCTTCAGCGACAATCCCTCGACCTGGTTCACAGAACGCGACGAGATCAAGAAGCTGATCTCGGAAAAGATCGAAACCAAAACGATCGCCGAATGGCTGGCGATCCTCGAACCAGCCGATATCTGGTGCGCCAAGGTGTTGAAGTGGGACGAGCTGCTGGCCAGCGAAGGCTTTGAAGTGCTCGACATGCTGCAGACCGTCACCCGCGAGGACAATGTCTCGATCGCAACGACCCGGTCACCGCTACGGGTCAACGGCGTCAGGCCGAAATTCACCCGCGCGGCACCGCGCATCGGCGAGCACAGCGAAGCGATCCGCAAGGAATTCGGCCTATGAGCGTGACGCTGAAAGGTATGACCTGGAACCATCCGCGCGGCTATGACCCGATGGTCRCCTGCTCGACGCTGTGGAAGGAAAAGACCGGCGTCACGGTCGAATGGGACAAGCGCTCGCTGCAGGATTTCGAAAGCTTTCCGGTGGAAGAACTGGCGCGGGCCTACGACATGATCGTCATCGATCACCCGCATGTCGGCCAGATCACGCATGAGAAATGTCTGCTGCCGCTCGATATCGAGGGCCGCGAGGCCGAGCGCAAGGCACTCGCCGACGGCAGTGTCGGCGCCTCCTATCCGAGCTACAACTGGCAGGGCCGGCAATGGGGTTTCCCGATCGATACGGCGACGCAGGTGCAGGCCTATCGACCCGACTTGATCAGGGAACCGCCGAAGACGTGGAGCGACATGCTGGCGCTGGCGCGCGACGCCCGCGTGCTCCTGGCGCTCAGGCCACCGCATACGCTGATGACCTTCTTCACGCTCTCGGGCAATCTCGGCAAACCCTGCCGGACGGGTGGGCCGGATGACCTGATCGACGCAAAGACCGGCGCCGCAGTCTTCGGGATGATGCGCGAGATCGCCGACCTCGTCGATCCCGCCTGCTTCGGCATGGACCCGATCGCGGTTTACGAACGGATGGCCGAAGCCGGCTCGACCATCGCCTGTTCTCCTCTGGGCTATGGCTATGTCAGCTATTCGATGGCCGGCTTCAGGCCCAATCTGCTGAAGTTCGCCGACATTCCCGTCGCCGGCAGCGATGGCCCGAAGGGCTCGGCGCTAGGCGGTACCGGCATCGCCGTCTCGGCTTTCAGCAAGGCGCCGAAGGAAGCAGTCGATTTCGCCTACTGGATCGCCAGCGGCGAGGTGCAGAAGGGGCTTTACGCCGCCTCCGGCGGCCAGCCCGGCCATGCCGACGCCTGGGAGGATAACGCGGTCAATGCGGCCACGGCCGATTTCTACCGCGGCACGCGGGCAACACTGGAAGCCGCCTGGGTTCGGCCGCGGCACAATGGCTACATGGCGTTCCAGCAAGCGGCATCCGATCGCATCAATGCCGGCCTGACCGGCGGAGAGTCGGCAGCAGCGGTCGTCACAGATCTCAACCAGCTGTTCCGCGACAGTTTCAAGGCATCGTAAAGACCGGCGAGCGCCGGCGCCTTGTAGCGGTCATTCGGATCGTCTTCCACGCGGGCTGGAGCCTTTCAGGGCGCGAGGTCGTAGGTGACCCAGACGGTGCGCGTGGCGACCTTGTCGTAGACCGCGCGGGCACGATAATTGTTCTCCGCCGTGATCCAGCGAATCACCGACCAGTTGCGCGAACGGCCGAGTTCCTTCGCCGCGGCGAACAGATCGTCGACGATGCCGGAGCCGCGCAGGTTGGGATCGACGTAGAGGTCGTCGAGATAGCCGGCGACGGTGGCGCTGAGCGGTCGCAGGAATTCGCGGATATGGGCGATACCGACCGGCCGGCCCTCGGCATCGAGCGCCATAAGGCAGATGATGCGACCCTCGCCGATCCAGCCCCAGACGCGGTCACGCATCTCGACCGTCTGGTCGACCTTGTAGAAGGCCGCATAGCCGGCATAGAGGCGATCCCAATCGGCCCGGCGGTTGTCGATATCAGTGATGACGGTGTGGTTCGACATGGCTCAACCTCTCACAATGTCTTCGAGCGCCAGCGCGGCGCCCAGCACCTGTTCGTCGGTGCGCGGGAGACCCGACAGTAGCAGGCCGACCGGCATGCCGGCATTGCCAGTACCGCAGGGAATGGAGACGCCGCACCAGTCGAGGAAATTGCCGATCAGCGTATTGCGCAGGGTCTTGGCATTGACGCGGATGAAAAGATCGTCGTCACGCTCCAGCGGCGCGATCGGCGGCGCCACATGTGCCAGCGTCGGCGACACCAGGATTTCGCCCGGTTCAATCGTCTTCGCCATGTCGGCGATCATGCGTTCGCGGGCATTGAGAATATCGACATAGCCCGCCATCGACGTCTTCTCGCCAAGCTTGACGCGCAGCACGACACGATGATCCATATTGGCAGCGTCCGGTCCGAGGACGCGATCGTGATGCAGTGCATAGGCCTCGGCCGTCACGAGAGGGCCGTGCTCCGCCATCAGCGCGAAAAGCTCGGCAAACAGCGGGAAAGCCTGTCGCCGCACTTTCACGCCGGCCTTTGTTAGGCGGCTAATTGCTTCTTCGAACGCAGCGACCACGCCCTCTTCCGTTTCGTCGAAAACCGTGGTCGTCGGCACGACGAGCGAAAGATCGGCGACCGATCTACGCTGCACCTCCGACGCAGTCACGCCACGCATCGCCGCATCGATCCACACTGCGTCCTGCACCGTGCGGACAAGTGGCCCGAGTGAATCCAGGCTCTTTGCGAGCGGATAGACACCCTGCATGGAATAGCGACCGCGTGTGGCCTTGTAGCCGACAATGCCGTTGAAAGCGGCGGGAATGCGGATCGAGCCGCCGGTATCGGTGCCCATCGCCACCGGCACCAATCCTGCCGCGACGGCCACGCCGGCGCCGGACGACGAGCCGCCGGGAATGCGCGGCACGTCGGTAGCATGCGGGTTTTCCGGCGTGCCGTAATGCGGGTTGATGCCGAGGCCGGAAAAGGCGAATTCGCTCATATTGGTGCGGCCGACCGCGACCATGCCGGCGGCGGCCAGATTGGCGACGATGGCCGCATCGGTCTCCGCCGGCTTTTCGCGGGCGAGCACTTTCGACCCGGCCGTGGTCACCATGCCTTCGAGGTCAAACAGATCCTTCCAGGCGATCGGAATGCCATCGAGCACACCCAGCGAACGGCCTGCCTTGATGCGCGTCGAAGAGGCTTCCGCCTCGGCCATGGCGCGCAACGGCGTCAGCGTGATGAACACCGACTGGTCGCGATAATTGCGGATGGCGTCGAGCGTCTCCTCGGCCAATGCCACCGGGTCGAGCGCACCTTGCTGGATCAATACCGAAAGCTGGGCGATCGATTTGCCCTGATTGCTGGCCGCCATGACTATCCTCCGCATACCCGGTTCGCAGCACCGTTTGAACAGGCTCGCGATCCATCCGTCAACTGCAAAGACGGGATGAACGGATCAGCACAGAAAGCACGGATGGTCGAATGGACACGGGCGCATTATGGGGTACCGCCCGTGTCCGGCAAGTTACGCGAAGCGTCATACGGTAGGGGCGTCAGCGCTCCGCATCAGACTATACGGCTTTTGGCCGTGACAGGATCACCGGCCAGCCAGAAAATTCGCCCGCCGATCAATTCCGCCGGCCGGCGGCCGAGGAGCGGAGATTATCGAGCAGGACAGCGATCAACAGGATCAGGCCGCGCACGACATATTGGTAGAAGGCCTGGATATTGAGCAGGTTCATGACGTTTTCGGCGATGCCCATGATCAGTACGCCGACGATGACGCCGGTCATCGCCGCCCGGCCACCGGCCAGCGACACGCCGCCGAGCACGCAGGCCGAGATGACCGAGAGTTCGAGGCCGGTGGCGGCATTCGGCTGGCCCGAGGTGATGCGCGAGGCGAGCAGGATGCCGGCAATGGCGCAGACGAGGCCCTGCAGCGCAAAAATCCAGATGCGCATGTTGGCGACATTGACACCGGCCAGCCGCGAGGCTTCCGGATTGCCGCCGATCGCCAGCGTATTCTTGCCGAAGACGGTGCGGTTGAGCGCGAAACCGAAGACGATAAAGAGGAGCGCCATCACCCAGATCGGCGTCGGGATGGTGAGGAATTTCGACAGAGCCAGCTGATAGAAAGCAGGGTCGTTGATGCCGACCGCGCGGCCATCCGATGCGATCAGCGCCAGGCCGCGGACGATCTGCATGGTCGCCAGCGTGGTGATCAGCGCATTGATGCGGAAGCGGGCAATGACGACTCCGTTGATGAGGCCGACAATGCCGCCGCAGATCACGGCGGCCAACAGGCCGAGCGGGATCGAGCCGGTGACGTTGGAGGCCATGACCGAGATCATGCCGGTAAAAGCCACCGTCGAGCCGACCGACAGGTCGAAGTCGCGCGAGGCCAGGCAGAACATCATGGTGCAGGCGACGATGCCGATGGTGACGACCGATTGTAAGAGGCCGAGCATGTTGCGCTCGGTCATGAAGTTCGGCACCGTCAGCGCCACGATCACGAAGGCGGCGGCGAAAATCATCACCAGCCCCTGTTCGCCGAGAAAGAGTTTTTTCAACGAATTCATCGAGATCGTTCCTGTCAGTGGGCTGCTGCGTTCTTATCGGGAAGGGCGGCGGCGAGAATGGTGCGTTCATTGAAATCCGCACGTTCGACGGTGGCCGACACACGGCCGCCGCACATGACGATGATGCGGTCCGACACGCCCATGACCTCGGGCAGTTCGCTGGAGATCATCACGATCGCCATGCCGCCGGCTGCGAGGTCATAGAGGATCTCATAGATTTCCGACTTGGCGCCGACGTCGATGCCGCGTGTCGGCTCATCGATCACCAAGACCTTGATGCCCTGTTCTGAGAGCCAGCGGCCGAGGATGACCTTCTGCTGGTTGCCGCCGGAGAGATTGATGATGTCCTGTTTTCGCGACGGCGTGCGGACCTTGAGCTTGGCGATGAACTGGTCGGCCAACGAGGCTTCCTTGCTCATGCTCAGAATGCCGAAGGGCGAGAAATGCCGGCGTGAGGAGATCGCGATGTTTTCCTCGATCGAGCGGCCCTGGATAATGCCATCGGCTTTTCGATCCTCCGGGCAAAGCACCATGCCGGCATGAATGGCGGCACCCGGATTGTTCGACGCCACAGCGACGCCGTCGATGATCACCGAGCCCGAGTGGCGATGATCGGCGCCGAAAAGCAGGCGCGCCATCTCGCTGCGGCCGGCGCCGATCAGGCCGAAAAAGCCCAGAATCTCACCGCTGCGAACCGAAAAGCTGATCGGCTTGGGCAGCTTGCCGCCGGAAAGCTCACTGACATTCAGCCTGACCTCGCCGAGCGGACGGCCGCGCCAGCCCCAGATATTGCTGATTTCGCGGCCGACCATTTCGGCGATCACCTGATCGCGGCTGATATCGGCGACACGCGGGTGATGGGCGGCAAGCTTGCCGTCGCGCAGCACGGTCAGGCTGTCGCAGAGGTGGAAAATCTCGTCCAGCCGATGCGAGACGTAGAGGATGACCGTGCCCTTGGCCTTGAGCTTGCCGATGAGCTCGAAGAGGATCTCGCTTTCACGCGAGGAAAGCGACGAGGTCGGCTCGTCCAGTGCGATGACGCGGGCCTCGACCATGACGGCCTTGGCGATCTCGACCATCTGCCGGGCGCCGATGGAGAGCGAAGAGACCTTGGCGTTCGGATCGACGTCGATGCCGATTTCGGTGAGCCGCTGCTTGACCGTATCGACCAATGTCCGGCCGCTGATCACCCCGCCTTTGGCGGGAAAGCGGCCGAGCCAGAGGTTTTCGGCGACAGTCAGTTCCGGAACCAGTTGCAGTTCCTGATGGATGACGACGACGCCGGCGTGGAAGGCATCGCGAACAGAGGCATATTTCTGCTCGACGCCGTCGATGGTGATCGTGCCGGTATCGGCATGCTGGTCGCCGGAGAGCACGCGGATCAGCGTCGACTTGCCGGCACCGTTTTCGCCCATCAGGCCATGGACCGCGCCCTTCTCGACCGGAAAGGAAACGTCCTTCAGCGCCTGCACGCCCGGATAGCCCTTGGAAATGTGATTGAATTCGAGGAAAGCCATTGTTGCCCTGCCAGACATCCCGGCGGCAGGTCACGCTGCCACCGGGCAAAAATCACCTTGGGAGGATGATAGTGATCATCCTGGAAGGATCACCCCGGGTTTTATTCGATGCCCAGGTCCTTGCGGACCTTGTCGTAGTCGTCGCGATGGGCGAGCGAGCCGGAGGTCAGGGTCAGCTTCGGCGGCTCCTTGCCGTTGGCGATCCAATCATACATGTTGAGCGCCGTCTCGTAGCCATGACGCTTCGGCGAGATGATCACGGAGGCGAAGAAACCGGTCGCGGTCGGCTTCTTGAACTCGTTGATCGCCGAATCCGCACCGCCGATGCCGACGCCGATGAAGTTGGCGGCCGGGATGCCGACCGATTCAGACGCGCGGACGGCGCCGAGCACGGCTTCGTCGTTGAGGCCGAAGGCGACCCAGTATTTCACGTCGGCATGCTTGTTGAGCACGGTGGTGGCTGCATTCAGCGCCGCTTCCGTGTCGGTCTTGGCCTGCGGCGCGTCATAGATATTGTCAGCCGGGAAGCCGGCCTTCTTCAGCACGGAGATCGCGCCTTCGACGCGGTCGACGGCGGTCGGAAGTGAATCGTAGGAGACGCGGATCGCGCCGACATTCTTCATGTCCCAGCCGCGCTTCTTCATTTCGTCGATGATCGACTGGCCGACGGCCTCGCCGATCTTGGTGGCGGAAATGCCCATATGCGGCACGTCTTCGAGCGGCTTGCCATCGGCGCCGACGAGGCGGTCGTCGACGGTCATCAGCTTGAGCTGGTTGGCTTCTGCCTTGGCGACGATGCCCGGGCCGAGCTTGACGTCCGGCGTGCAGATGATGAAGCCCTGGGCACCCTGGGCGCCGAGATTGTCGATTGCCGACTGGACCTTCTCGCCATCTTCGGCGCCGATCTTGACGACGGTGAAACCCTTTTCCTTGCCGGCCTGTTCGGCGAATTTCCATTCGTCCTGGAACCACGGCTCTTCCGGCTGCTTGACGATGAAACCGATCTTGACGTCGGCGGCGAATACGGAGCTGGCCGCCATGATGGCGAATGTGCCGGCCAGAATGGCGGCTTTGAACGAGCGCATGTCTCTCTCCCTGATCTCTGGGCTGCCTCCCAGGCAGCGTCTAATGAATTATTCTAAATCATCATACCAGTCAATTGCCTTTGTATGATGATTTAGATAGAAGGGAAATCGGTGATCGCGAAAAGTCGTCACTGGAGGAATTGTCGCAAAGCGGTTCGAATTCGGATATTGAGGTTCGAAACCGCCAGGGAAGCGAAGCGGAGGCATTGTTGGATACGGTCGAACGGCAGGATGAGGCAGAGGGCACGCAGGTTGCGCGCCGGCCGCGCGTGCGCCGCAATGTGACGGCGGCGATCGCCGAGGACATCTTTTCCGACCGCTATCCGGCCGGCTCGCCGCTGCCGCGCGAGAACGATCTCTGCGACCTCTATGGGGTGAGCCGGACCGTCATCCGCGAATCCCTGAAAGTGCTGGAATCCAAGGGCATGGTGCGCGGCAAGCCGCGTATCGGCACCACGGTCTGCGACAAGGATGAATGGAACATCCTCGATGCCGACGTGCTCGAATGGATGGGGCCGTATATCAGGGATTTCGACCTGCTCGGCTGCATCCTCGAAGCGCGCCGGACGATCGAGCCAGCCGCCGCCGAGCTCGCGGCGGAGCGGGCCAGCGCGCAGGAGATCGCCGATCTCGAACGCGCCTGGCAGGGCATGCGCGACTCGAGCCGCGACCCCGAGAAATTCACCGAGGCCGACATGCAGTTCCATACGGTGCTGCTCAACGCCAGCCACAACCAGGTGTTCCGGCGCCTGTCGAGCGCCATCCATGCAGCACTGCATTACGCGCTGCACGCCTCCAATGTCGCCGTCGAGGACCGCGAGGACGCGGTGATCGTGCATGGCGAACTGGTCGAAGCGCTGCGCCTGCGCGACAAGACCGGGGCGCGGGACTGTTCCAATCGTATGCTCGATCTGGCTGGCCGCGATCTCGCGGCGGCCGAGCGGGTCATCGGCCGTACAAAATGATCAACATAGAGAGCATCGCATGAAGATCACCAAGCTCACCACCTACATCGTGCCACCCCGCTGGTGCTTCCTGAAGATCGAGACCGACGAGGGCGTCGTCGGCTGGGGCGAGCCGGTGGTCGAGGGCCGGGCGCTGACGGTCGAGGCCGCCGTGCACGAACTGGCTGATTATCTGATCGGCAAGGACCCGATGCGGATCGAGGATCATTGGCAGGTCATGTATCGCGCCGGCTTCTATCGCGGCGGCGCGATACACATGTCGGCGATCGCCGGCATCGACCAGGCGCTCTGGGACATCAAGGGCAAGTGGCTGGGACAGCCGATCCATTCGCTGCTCGGCGGCCAGTGCCGCGACACGATCAAGGTCTATAGCTGGATCGGCGGTGACAGGCCGGCCGACGTCGCCAACAATGCCAAGGACGTCGTCGCCCGCGGCTTCAAGGCGATCAAGCTCAACGGCTGCGAGGAAATGCAGATCGTCGATACCTATGACAAGGTCGAGAAGGCGGTCGAGACCATTGCCACGATCCGCGAGGCGATCGGCCCCTATATCGGCATCGGCGTCGATTTCCACGGCCGGGTGCATCGGCCGATGGCCAAGGTGCTCGCCAAGGAACTCGAGCCCTACAAGCTGATGTTCATCGAGGAGCCGGTGCTGTCGGAAAACCGCGAAGCCTTGAAGGAAATCGCCAACCATTGCTCGACGCCGATCGCGCTCGGCGAGCGACTGTTCTCGCGCTGGGATTTCAAGCATGTCCTGTCGGACGGCTATGTCGATATCATCCAGCCGGACCTGTCGCATGCCGGCGGCATCACCGAATGCCGCAAGATCGCGGCCATGGCCGAAGCCTATGACGTGGCGCTGGCGCCGCATTGCCCGCTTGGCCCGATCGCGCTGGCCGCCTGCCTGCAGGTCGATGCTGTCTCCCACAATGCCTTCATCCAGGAACAGAGCCTCGGCATCCACTATAACCAGGGCAACGACATCCTCGATTACATCTCCAACAAGGAGGTGTTCCACTATGCCGATGGTTTCGTCACCATCCCGCAGGGGCCGGGTCTCGGCGTCGAGGTCGACGAGGCCTATGTGATCGAGCGCGCCAAGGAAGGCCATCGTTGGCGCAACCCGGTCTGGCGCCACCAGGATGGCAGCGTGGCCGAGTGGTGAGATGGGGCGGCTCACCGGAAAGCGCATCTTCGTCACCGGTGCCGCCCAGGGCATAGGGCTCGCCGTGGCCAAGGCATTTGTCCGGGAAGACGGCAGTGTCTTCCTGGTCGATCGCGACGGTGCATTGCTTGCCCAGGAAGCGGAAGCGCTGAAGGCGGATGGCGCCCGCGTCGGCTATCGAGCGGCCGATATCACCGACGCCGCAGCAATCGCTGCGGCTGTCGAAGAGGCATCGAAGACGCTCGGCCGGATCAATGCACTGCTCAACAATGCCGGCGTCAATGTCTTTGCCGAGCCCTTAGCGACGACGGACGAAGAATGGAACCGCTGCTTCGACATCAATCTCAAGGGCGCCTGGAATTGCTGCAAGGCAGTGCTGCCGGGGATGATCGAAGGGGGCGGCGGGGCAATCGTCAACATCGCCTCGACGCATGCCTTCACCATCATTCCGCATACGTTTCCTTATCCACTCGCCAAGCATGCGCTGCTCGGCATGACCAGGTCGCTGGGGCTGGAATACGCGGCCAAGAATGTCCGGGTGAACGCGATCGCGCCCGGCTATGTAGCCACCCAGAAAGTGATCGACTACTGGGACAGTTTTCCTGATCCGGAAGCGGCCAAGGCGGAGACGATGAGGCTGCATCCTGGCGGCAGGATCGCGACGCCGGAAGAGATCGCCATGGCTGCGGTATTCATGATCTCGGATGAGTGTCCGTTTATGAATGCGACTTGTTTGACGATCGATGGCGGGCTGAGTGTACAGCAGCATCCGGCTTAGATGGGCTAACCCCTCGCCCTCCGGAGCAAGTTGCACCCCCCTCTGCCCTGCCGGGCATCTCCCCCTCAAGGGGGGAGATTGGATGGGGCGCCCGCTGTGCCCAAAACAACTGCCGCAAACCAGGTTCTCGGCAGATATTTGAACCGAGGTTCGTGCCTCTGGCCAATCTCCCCCCTTGAGGGGGAGATGTCCGGCAGGACAGAGGGGGGTATCACCGTCCACCGGCCCTGCCGGACGGCTTGACGCCCGCCGCCGCTTCGGCCATGTCTGACGGACATGACGGCCGAAGACAATGCGGGGAAAATATCAATGCTGGAGCTTTCCGCACAACGCGAGGCATCGCTGCTCCTGCGGCGCCATTGGAACGACGGCACACTCATCCCGGAGCTACCCCACGAAATCCGCCCGACAACCCGCGCCGAGGGCTACGCGATCCAGGCGCATGTCATGGACGCCTCCACCAAACCCTTGCTCGGCTGGAAGATCGCCGGCACCAGCGAGGCTGGCCAAAAACATATCAATGTCGACGGGCCGCTGGCGGGACGGCTGCTGGCCGAGCGCGCCGTGCCGGATGGCGCGACGATCTCGCTCACCGGCAATCACATGCGGGTGGCCGAAGTCGAGTTTGCTTTCCGCTTTGCCACCGACCTGCCGCCGCGGCAAACGCCCTACACCGTCGACGAAGTGATGGCGGCCGTCGGTTCGCTGCATCCGGCGATCGAAATTCCCGATTCCCGCTATGAGGATTTCTGCGCCGTCGGCGCAGCCCAGTTGATCGCCGACAATGCCTGCGCCCATCTGGTCCTGGTCGGTCCGGCAACGGAACTCGACTGGCGAACCATCGACCTGGTGCAGCACAAGGTTTCGGCCGATCTCGTCGGCAAGTCGCATTGCGAGGGCATAGGCGCCAACGCGCTCGGCGATCCGCGCATCGCACTGACCTGGCTGGTCAACGAATTGTCCGGTATCGGCGCTGGCGCACATGCCGGCGAGGTCGTGATCACCGGCACCTGCGTCAAGCCGGTCGAGGTGCAGCCCGGCGACAGTGTGATCGCCGATTACGGCATCTTCGGCCGCCTCACCGTCCATTTCACATAAGTTGCCACAGTCGCCTGGTATCCTCCCAAACCAGTCGACCGACCATGGAGAATTGCGTGTCGCTTAACCGCCTCAAGGACTATTTTGTCGAAGCCGTCTTGCCGGTCTGGGCCGAAACGGCCTTCGACGCCGATGCCGGCCAGTTCATGGAAGGCCTGCAGACCGATGGTTCCGCCGATCCGAGCGGCGTGGTCCGGACGCGCACGGCAGCGCGCGAAATCTATGTCTTCGCCCAGGCAAGCGCACTCGGCGTGGCCCCGGAAGGCGCGCTCGACAAGGCCGAACGCGCCTTCGCCAGTCTCCGTGCCACGGCCTGGATCGGCGGCGACAGGCCCGGCTTTGCCCGGACGATCAATTACAAGACCGGCACGATCGTCGATTCCGAGCGCGACCTTTACGACACGGCCTGCGTGCTGCTGGCGCTCGCCTGGCTGGCCGAGGCGACCGGCAAGCCGGCCTATGGCGATCAGATCGAGGAACTGATCGCGGCGATGGACATCACGCTCGCGGCCCCGCATGGCGGCTGGGCGGAAGACAGCACCGGCAGCGTTCCACGGCGGCAGAATCCGCATATGCACTGCTTCGAATCCTTCCTGGCGCTCTGGGAAACCGATGCCGATCCCGCCCATGTGGCCCGCGCCGGCGAACTCTACGGCCTGTTTCGCGCCCGGTTCTTCCACGATCCGACCGATACGCTCAGAGAATATTTCGGCCCGGCCTGGGAGATGTCCGACACTTATGGATCAGGGCGAATCGAGCCCGGCCATATGGCGGAATGGGTGTGGCTGGTGGGACGCTATGCCCAATTCACCGGCATGGACTTGAGCAGCCTGACCGGCAGGATTCTTGCGACCACCGTCAAGCTCGGCATCGATGCCGGCACGCCCTTCCTGGTGGATGAAACCGATCTTGACGGCGTTCCGGCGAAGCAAAGCCGGCGGCTCTGGCCGCAAGCGGAGCTGATCAAGGCCTATATCACCCAGGCGCGTGCGACGGGGGATGAGAGCTATCTGGAGAAGGCTGACGCCTTGGCGGCGGCGCTGTTCGAGACTTATCTCGCAGAGACGGCCGCCGGGACATGGCGTGATTGTTTTGATCTCGATGGGCGCCCGATTGCGACGTCTATTCCGGCGAGCTCGCTCTACCATCTCTGGACGGCGGTGGCGGAATTGCTGCCGTCGGATTGACTGCTATAGCTACGAGCGTTGCGGCGGCGGGGTACGCCACAAGCGCCGCCGGGCTGCTGCATGGCGGGCATGTTGAGGAAGACCAGCGATTGGCGCAGGTGATGGTTGGCGCCGAAGGCGCCGATGGCGCCGGGCGAAATGCTCATGATCGCCGCGGGCTTCTTGTCCCAGACGCTCTTGCCATAGGGGCGCGAGCCGACATCGATGGCGTTCTTCAGCACGCCCGGCACGGAGCGGTTATATTCCGGGGTGACGAACAGCACGGCCTGATGGGCATTGACCGCGTTGCGGAATTCGGTCCAGGCCTGCGGCGGGGTTTCTTCGTCCAGGTCATGGTCGTAATGCGGCAGCGCGCCGATCTCGACAATGTCGAGCTTGAGGGTCTCGGGCGCCAGGGCTGCCAGCGCGTGCGCTGCCTTGCGATTGAAGGAGTGCTTGCGCAGGCTGCCGACGAGCACAGCGACTTTCGTTTGGTCCGGCATAGTTCGTTCTCCTTTGGGGAAATTCTGGCATGCGGAATGCGTCACGCTCTTACCATGACGGAGCCATGTTGCGCCGTCTATTGCGTCAACACTGCGTCCACGCAGATTGCACAATGAACATGCTGCAGTGCAAGAGCTTGCACTTTCCGATCGCAGGCAAACGCGGTAGTTTCCCGACACGCCCCGCCCAAACGACTCATCGGAGACAATGCATGCACGATCGGCCCCCGGCGGATGAAACGGCTGTGCTGCAGGCACGCCCGTCCGCAAGCGCAATCGCGCCCGCGCATGCCGCGGACGAAGACGGGCTGCCGACCCCGCGGCGATACGTCGCTGCGGCGGCGCTGCTGGCGGCCATCGTGCTTGCGGTGCTGGATGGCGCCATCGCCAATGTCGCGCTGCCGACGATCTCGAAGACACTTGCCGTCTCTCCGGCCGAATCGATCTGGGTCGTCACCGGCTACCAGATCTCGCTCGTGGTGGCGCTGCTGCCCTGCGCGGCGCTGGGCGAAAGTTTCGGCTATCGCCGCGTTTTCATCCTCGGCGTGGTGATTTTTACCGCTGCCTCGGCGCTTTGCTCGCTGTCGCCATCGCTGCCCTGGCTGATTGCCGCGCGTTTCCTGCAGGGCCTCGGCGGCGCCGCGATCATGGCGCTCCTGGCCGCGAATCTGCGCTTCACCTATCCGCAGCGGCTGGTCGGCACGGCCATCGGCTGGAACGCGCTTGCCGTGGCACTGTCTTCCGCCGCCGGCCCGACGATCGGCGCCAGCATTCTCTCCGTTTCGAGCTGGCCATGGCTGTTTGCGGTCAACATCCCCGTCGGCATCATCGTGCTGATCGCCTGCCGCGCCTTGCCGCAACATGAGGGAACCGGGCGGAAGATCGACTATCTCAGCGTGGCGCTGAATGGCGGCTTCTTCGCACCACTTGTTGTCGGCGTCGATTCGCTGACGACGCGGCCGGTCATCGCGGCCGTGCTGCTGGTCATCGCGGCCGTCAGCCTGGTGGCGCTGGTGCGCCGGGAGATGCATCGCGAGGCGCCGCTCATCCCGCTCGACCTATTGCGCAGCGCGCCATTCCGGATTTCCGTCATCGCCTCGGTCTGCTGCTTCACCGCACAGATGGTCAGCTCCGTGGCGCTGCCCTTCTACCTGCAGCACGCGCTCGGCCAATCGCCCTTCGTCACCGGCCTCTACATGACACCCTGGCCGCTGACGGTCGCCGTCGCAGCGCCGGTGTCCGGACGGATGTCGGTGCGCATTCCAACGGCCTGGCTCTGCGCCGCCGGCGGCATATGCCTCGGTATCGGCCTGATCCTCTGCGCGCTCTACCCATTCAGCAAAAACCTGATCCCGCTCGTGCCGCTGACCATGATCTGTGGACTGGGTTTCGGCTTCTTCCAGACGCCCAACAACCGCAACATGCTGATGTCCGCCCCCAGGCAGCGCAGTGGTGCCGCCGGCGGCATGCAGGGCACGGCCCGGCTTGCCGGCCAGACGGTTGGGGCGGTGATCATGGCGCTGCTGTTCACAGTGGCGCCACTTRCCGTGGCGCCGCGCATCGGCCTTGCATTGGGTGCGGTTCTCGCTGTCGCGGGCGGCCTCACCAGCCTGCTGAGGGCGGGCCACGCGTCCTGACCGCGCTCATGCCTATCCATGATCTCGCCTCTATGCTAACCCGGATGGCGAGCCAGGGCAGCGAGGCGGAATGACCGGGGAG
The DNA here is from genome assembly GCF_056403475.1 of Rhizobium sp. P2_G9. Lineage (NCBI taxonomy): Bacteria > Pseudomonadati > Pseudomonadota > Alphaproteobacteria > Hyphomicrobiales > Rhizobiaceae > Rhizobium > Rhizobium sp. P2_G9. The sequence goes on from NZ_JBFUFK010000005.1 coordinate 210,981, forward strand.
ATCTACGATATCGCCATCATCGGCGCCGGCGTCGTCGGTTGCGCCACCGCGCGGCGACTGGCGCTGGCGGGAAAACGTGTCCTGGTGCTCGAAAAGGGCGCCGACATCCTTTCCGGCACCAGCAAGGCCAACAGCGCCATCCTGCATACCGGCTTCGACGCACCGCCGGGCAGCCTCGAATTGCAATGCATGCAGCGCGGCTATCGGGAATATCTGGAAATCCGCCAGTCGATGAACCTGCCGCTGCTCGAAACCGGCGCGATGGTGGTCGCCTGGAACGAGGAGGAAGAGGCCCGGCTGCCGACACTCGAAGCCCAGGCGCACCAGAACGGCGTCAGCGATGCCCATTGCATCGGACAAAAGCAAATTCTGGCGCGCGAACCGCAGCTTTCGGACAGAGCCCGCGCCGCGCTGCTGGTGCCGGGCGAGCATATCATCGACCCCTGGTCGCCGTTCCTCGCCTATGCGATCCAGGCGATCGACGCGGGCGGACGTTTCGTCTTCGATGCGGAGGTGACAGGCGGGGCCTTTGACGGTGCGGTCTGGACCATCGAGACCGGAAAAGGCCGTTTCTCCGCCCGGACGATCGTCAATTGCGCCGGCCTCTATGGCGACAGGATGGAGCAGCGCCTGCTCGGCGCTGCGAGCTTCGGCATCCGGCCGCGCAAGGGCCAGTTCGCGGTCTACGACAAGGCGGCCAGCCAATTGCTGACCACGATCATCCTGCCGGTGCCCAGCGACCGGACCAAGGGCGTGGTACTCTGCCGTACCGCCTTCGGCAATGTGCTGATCGGCCCGACAGCCGAAGAGCAGGAGGACCGCAGTCTTGCCGCAGTGACCGAGCCGGAACTGAAGATCCTGCTCAATCGGGCGGAGATGATGCTGCCCGCGCTCAAGCACATGCCGGTCACCGCGCTCTATGCCGGATTGCGACCGGCGACCGAAGAGAAATACTACCGCATCCGCCACGAAGCCGACCGGAACTGGCTGACGATCGGTGGCATCCGCTCCACCGGCATGACGGCGTCCCTCGGGCTGGCGCAGCATGCCGCGCGGCTGCTGCTGGGCGAGGCCGATATGCCGGCAAGCCGTGCCGCACTGCCGCAGATGCAGAACCTTGCGGAGCACTTGCCGCGCGACTGGCAGACGCCAGGCTATGGCGAGATCGTCTGTCACTGCGAAATGGTGACGCGCCGCGAGATCGAGGCAGCCCTCGCCGGCCCATTGCCGCCGGGCGATGCCGGCGGGCTGAAGCGGCGGACGCGCTGCACGATGGGCCGCTGCCAGGGGTTTAATTGCCTTGGGCGTCTGGCGGAGCTGACCGCTGGGCGATTGCCGCATCCGTTTCCGGGAGTGGCGGCCGGGATCCAGACACTCGGCTCGACCCGTCCTGCTGACATCCGCCAAGAGGAGGGCAATCGCGAATGCTGAGATACCCCCCTCTGTCCTGCCGGACATCTCCCCCTCAAGGGGGGAGATTGGATGGGGCGCAGCCTCGCCCCAATCATCTGTCGTATTCCCAGCACTCGACGGCAGTTCGAGGCAGGGAGTCCGCCCCTGGCCAATCTCCCCCCTTGAGGGGGAGATGTCCGGCAGGACAGAGGGGGGTGCCACACGCGATTGCACTGCCCAATGGCCCCGCTTCACCAGGGCTACAGCCATGACAGCCACTACTGGCGAGCAAGCTCTCCCCCCAGTCGAACGCCCCGCTGTGCTGATCATCGGCGCCGGACCCGCTGGCCTCGGTGCCGCCGCGGCACTGCGCCAGGCCGGCGCCGGCAGGGTGGTGGTCGTCGAACGGCAGATGGAAGCGGGCGGCATTCCCCGGCATTGCGGTCATTCGCCCTTCGGCATGCGCGAGTTCCAGCGCATCCTCTCCGGCAAAAGCTATGCCCGACGGCTGGTCGATACGGCTGTGGCGGCCGGCGCCGAGCTTCGCCTCGGCCATTCGGTTGTCAGCCTGTCCGAAGGACCGCGGGTCATGGTCGCGACGCCGGACGGCATCCGCATTTTCGAACCGCGGCAGGTGCTGCTTGCCACCGGCATCCGCGAGGCGACCCGCGCCGGCCGCCTTGTCTCCGGTGGACGCCCGGCCGGCATCATGAATACTGGGGCGCTGCAGGACATGGTGTTTCTTCGCCGGCTAAGACCATTCCGGCGGCCGGTCATCGTCGGCACGGAGCTTGTATCGATGTCGGCGATCCTGACCTGCCTGACGGCCGGTGCCCGGCCGGCCGCGATCGTCGAGCGCGGCCCGCGCACGATTGCGCGCGCGCCCTTTGGCTGGCTGCCGCATGTCATGCGCATTCCGGTTTTCCATGACGCGGAGATTGCCGATATTATCGGGGTCGCAAAGGTCGAAGGCGTGAACCTGCGCCGCGCCGGGGGATCGCTGATCCGGATCGACTGCGATGGCGTGCTGTTCACCGGCGGCTTCACGCCGGAGGCCGGTGTGGCGCGCATGTCCGGCATGTCAATCGATCCGAAGAGCCTCGGTCCCGTGGTCGACACATGCGGGCGCACCAGCATGGCCGGGCATTACGCCGCCGGCAATGTGCTGCGCGGCGTCGAAACCGCTGGCCATTGCTGGTCCGAAGCGCGCAGGGTGGCGGCTGCGATGATGGCTGATGCCAATCGTGGAGCCGCGCCCGCCGCCACTCTCCTCGAAGCCGGACCCGGGGTGAAACTCGTCATGCCGCAGCGGCTTGCGCCGGCGCAAAAGCCGGCTTTCGAGAGTATTGAGGTCAGGCTGGACCAATGGCTGGACGGCGAACTTGCCGTCGAGCAGGATGGCCGCGTGCTGTGGAAAAAACGTCTCGTCAGCGGGCCGGAGCGCCGTATTTCCATACCAGCCGACGCCCTGCCACAGGGCCAGGCCGGCACGCTTCGCATCGTCGCACGCAATCAATAGGATCCGCCATGCGCATTGCCGCCATCGACCAGGGAACGACATCCACCCGCGCGCTGGTGTTCGGCAGTGACGGTCCTATCGACATCGCCGGCAGCCAGCGGCATCAGACCAGTTATCCCAATGCCGGCTGGGTCGAGCAGGACGGCAATGAACTGATCGCCAACATAAGCAAGGTTCTGGGCGAAGCCGGCCCGGTGGATGCCATCGGTCTCGCCAATCAGGGCGAGAGCTGCCTTGCCTGGGATGCGGTGAGCAAAGAGCCGCTGTCGCCGGTGATCGTCTGGCAGGATTCACGCACCGCGCCGCTGCTCGAGGCAATGGCGCAAGACGGTGCCACGCAAGACGTCGCCACCCGCGCTGCCCTGCCCCTTGATCCCTATTTCTCCGCCAGCAAGCTCGGCTGGATCATCGAAAACCTGCCGGCGGCGCGGACGGCGCTGGACGCCGGCCGCCTGCGGCTCGGCACGACGGACGCCTTTTTCCTCGACCGCCTGACCGGCCACTTCGCCACCGACCGGGCTACCGCCTCGCGCACCAGCCTGATGAATATCGAAACCGGGCAATGGGATCCTGAACTGTGCCGGCTGTTCAAAGTACCGATCCATTGCCTGCCGGAAATCCGCGCCAACACAGCCGGCTTCGGCGCGATCGACGGCATTGCGGTGACGGCTGCCATCGTCGACCAGCAGGCCGCACTTTACGGCCATGGCTGCCGCGAACGCGGCGACGCCAAGATCACCTTCGGCACCGGCGCTTTCGCGCTGGCCGTGACCGGAGCCTCCGTGCCGCGCGAGGCGCTTGCTGCCGGCCTTGTCCCCACCGTCGCCTGGGATTTGGGCGAGGGCCTGGTCTATGCGCTGGATGGCGGCGTGCAGGATGCCGGCTCGGCGATCGAATGGGGTGTCCGCGCCGGTCTCGCCACGGGCCTCGACGATTTCAACGGGCTGGATCGCCACAACACCGCCATCGATCGCGGCCTGATCTTCGTGCCAGCCTTTTCCGGCCTGGGCTGTCCCTTCTGGGACCGCAGCGCCAGCCCGCTGATCATCGGACTTCGCCCGGATATGGGCCGCGGCGACATGTGCCAGGCGTTGCTCGAAGGGGTCGCCCTGCTGACCGCCACTGTCCTCGACGTCATGCGAGAGCATGTGCCGCTGGCAACGTCGCTCTCGATCGATGGCGGCCTGTCGAAGAATGGCTATTTTTCCGGTTTTCTTGCCGATTGCAGCGGCTTCGAGATTGTCGTCAACGATTTTTCCGAGCGGACCGCCTATGGCGTCGCATCGCTAGCGGCCCGCGCTCTCGGCGAGGATTTGCCGCTGTCCTCGCCGGCATCGCAGAAATACGCGCCGCAACCTGTCAGCGGCGCGTGGCGCTCCCGTTTCGACGAAGCGATCCGCCGCAGCCGCGGCTGGCATCGCTGATATCGGCCGGGACGACAGCCGAAATCATTCCTCATGCGCCCGGATGACAGCGAGGAAAGCGTCGCCATAGCGTTCAAGCTTGGATTGCCCGACGCCGGAAATGCCGAGCAGTTCATCGCGGCTGGTCGGCCGTTCCGTGGCGAAGGCAACCAGCGTCGTGTCGGGAAAGACGACATAGGGCGGCACCGATAGCTCTTTCGCGATCGCCGTGCGGACGGCACGCAGGGCCTCGAACAGCGTGATCTCTGCGCCCTCCAGTGCCGATTTGGCATTGGCCGAGCGCGCCGACGGGGCCTTCGACGCCTTGCCCTTGGTCGGGCGATCCTTGCGGAACAGCACCTGCCGTTCGTGCTTGAACACGGCGCGGGCCTCCGGCTCGAGCTTGAGCGCGCCAAAGGCATCGTGATCGACGCGGACAAAGCCGGCGGCAAGCAGCTGGCGGTAGACGGATTGCCAGGTCTTGGCGGGAAAATCCTTGCCGGCCCCGAAGATCGGCATGCTCGCATGGCCGAAGCGGATGGTCCGGTCGTTCTCATGGCCGAGCAGCACCTCGATCAGATGACCGGCGCCGAAACGCTCGCCGGTGCGGTAGATCGCGGCCAGCGCCTTGATCGCCGCTTCCGTGCCGTCCCAGGTCTCGACCGGCTTGAGGCAGGTGTCGCAATTGCCGCAATTGCCGGCATGCGCCTCGCCGAAATGGGCGAGGATCGACTGGCGCCGGCAGGTGGGCGTCTCGCAGATGGCAAGCAGGGCGTTGAGCTTGGCACGCTCGACTCGCTTGACGTCATCGGCCGAAGCGTTCTCATCGATCATCCGCCGGCGCTGGATGACATCGGCCATGCCATAGGTCATCCACACTTCCGACGGCAGGCCGTCGCGGCCGGCGCGGCCGGTCTCCTGGTAATAAGCCTCGACGGAGCCGGGCAGATCGAGATGGGCGACATAGCGGACATTCGGCTTGTCGATGCCCATGCCGAAGGCGACGGTGGCGACCAGGCAGAGCCCCTCCTCCTTGAGGAAAGCATCCTGGTGGCGGTCGCGTGAGCTGCGTTCCATGCCGGCATGGTAGGGCAGCGCGCGAATGCCCTGCTGCTCCAGCCATTCGGCCGTATCCTCGACCTTGGCGCGCGACAGGCAATAGACGATGCCGCTCGATCCCGCATGGCGCGACAGGAAGCGCAGCAATTGCTGGCGCGGCTGGTCGCGCTCGACGATCTCGTAGGCAATATTGGGGCGGTCGAAAGAGGTGGTGAACACCTGGGCATTGCCGAGCGCCAGCTTGTCGATAATGTCATCGCGCGTATGCGGGTCGGCGGTCGCGGTCAGCGCCAGGCGCGGCACGCCGGGATAGAGGTCGGCCAGCTGGCCGAGTTCGCGATATTCCGGCCGGAAATCATGGCCCCATTGCGACACACAATGCGCCTCGTCGATGGCGAACAGCGCGATCCGGGCATTGCCGATCAAGTCCTGGAAACCCTGTGTGACGATCCGCTCTGGCGTGACATAGAGCAGGTCTAGCGCACCATCGGCGATCGCCCGGCGGACATCGAAAAATTCCTCGCGCGTCAGCGACGAATTGAGCGCCGCGGCCCGCACGCCAAGCTGCTTCAACGCCTCCACCTGGTCGCGCATCAGCGCGATCAGCGGCGACACGACAATGCCGACGCCGTCTCGGCAGAGCGCCGGGATCTGGAAGCACAGCGATTTGCCGGCCCCGGTCGGAAACAGCACGACCGCATCGCCGCCGGACAAAACCTGCTCGATCACCGCCCCCTGCTTGCCGCGAAACGAGGAATAGCCATAGACCCGCTTCAGCACGTCGAGCGGCGCTTTGGCGCCTTCCGGGCCGAAAATCGTGTCGAACTGGCTTTGGGTTTGCGGCATGGAATCGGTCTCAAGCAAAGCGCGCACTATGGCACAGGTTCATTCGTCTCCGCGAGTATGCCCGGGCGCACGTCCACATGAACCGCGACAACCATGATCGTGCCGTCGCCGGGAGCGTCAGACCGTCCCCTCGCTCCTTTTGGCTGTCGTCGCGGGGTCCGGCAGTATCGTGCCGAAAACATAGTCCCAGAATGGCGACGAGACGCCGTAATTGCCCTCGTCGGTCGAGGCGTGATGTTGCGCATGTCGGCGCTTGGCGCGATAAAGGTAGGTGTCGTGCGGGATGCGCCAATGATGCATGGCGTGGTGCATCAGGCCATAGGTCAGGTAGCCGAGCGTCATGCCGATGGTGAAGCCCGAGGCAGCGCCGAAACCGAAGGTCAGCCAGGACGGCAGCAGCACGCCGAGCGCCATGAAGGAAAAACTCATCCAGACGGGGGTATCGATCAGCTCCGTCGGTGTGCTGTGATGCTGGTCATGCAGGTTGCGGAAGTAAACGACATGGTGCAGGACCGCGCGGTGGATGATGTATTCCACCAATGTCCAGACAAAACCGCCGACCGCAATCATTGCCAGCCAGGCCCACGGCCGCCCGTCATAGTGGAGGAAATAGGCTGCAACCAGCGCGACGACCACGACTGGATAGACGATGAAATCGGCAAAATATGCAACCCGATTGGACGTCTTGTTGAGCGGCTGCTTCATGGACCCTGCTTGCTGCTTTGCCGCGACACCTGCCCGAGAAGTGCCGCACGATGTGTGGAATGACCCGGTCTCTTTGCGAGATAGTATTGAACATAGAGTGGGGCGGGTCGCAATCGGCAATATGGGGATTGGGGGGTGTTTTGGGAAATTGGCGGGTGGGCGTGTTCGGGCTGGCACAGTGGGGGGATGGGGAACATAGTGAGAGGTTGGTTGACGTGCATCAAACCTGTGAGCCGCACGCGCTTGATCTCCCAATGAATGGGCCTTGGTAATTCGGAAGGATGGAATCAGCTGTCTCGACGGCGTAGGCGAGTTGGCTGAAATGACGACTTGTCCACTTCGTTGGTTTCCGATCTCTCATGAGCGACCAAGGTGATAAAGGAAATTGCCGTTTCTTTAATCATCAATGGGCCGGACTTTAATCCATTCTGGAGGAAATTACCCGTGGCAGGTCACCAGTTACAAGGTCCACGAGTTTTTCAAATCTCCTTCTCTCCCACGTTTTACGGCCATCGCGAGTGAGATGGTTGCGCTTGACCCAGAGATACAGGCCTATCGCGCCTCTATTCCTTGAGCTAACCATTGTTGCAGCATCCGCTTGCGCGCCAGCACGTTGCTGCCAATCGCCAGCTTCACATCCCCGATGAACGAAGCCAGCGACGGCAGCTTGTCCCCTCCCCGGATAGCCCATTTGTAGGCCTTGCGGATAGCGTACGTGGGGTATTCCTCCAGTTCGTCGGCCCAGACCTCGACCATGGCATTTAGCTTACCTTGGTCCCCGGTGTAGAGGTTGAAGGCGGCGAACATCTTGAGGATTTGCGCTTCCAGCTCCGGGCCGCGTGTCCGTGCCGGCGCCAACAGCTCAGAAAGCGATTTGACCGACAGGGAGACGGCCTGCATCAGCTCCGGCGTCCTCTCCGGCCCCTTCGGAGGCTTGCCGCCCACCGACACCACCGTCAGCTGGTGAGATTCCATAGCGGTTAGCCACGCTTGAAGCGAAGGCGGCAGCAAATCCACTACGAGCCTTTCCGCCAACACGGTAGCCTCGTCGGCTGTCCGAGGAGACACGACGGCAATGGCTCCGCCATGTTGCAGCCCAATCGGACTTCCGTCCCCCACCCTTGGCGTTGCCGCTATTCCAGTAATCGGAGAAGTCGTCCCATTCGAAGCTGATGCGGTCGGCGTCCCAGGCGAAGGCGGTGTGTGCCCATTCTCCCCATTCGAGCGGCGGGATGCCTCCGCTTGGCTCAAGATACTCTGAGAGGCGTTGGAGAGGGTTTGCACGGAAAGAGGCTTTCGTTGGCTTGGGGGATACAGGGGGAATGTTATCTGGGTTGTTAAATTGGTCTATTAATGGGGGTCCATCTGCCGGACTACCCCTAGTACCTCTGCACAGAGATTATGACTCTTTGGCGATTGGGTTTGGGTATGCTTTGGCAAGTTTGGCGCGGGCTTGCTCGGTTGAGAACATCCATTTGATGCGGGCTCCACTTTGATTGCGTCGGTGTTCCCAAG
>NZ_JBFUFK010000006.1:0-179634 GCF_056403475.1 Rhizobium sp. P2_G9
AGCGCCCGCGCGATCGGGGTTCTCTGCGATCATATCCATGAGGCCCTCCAAAGTTGGGATTGCAAACACGACTTTGATACAAGCCGTGGCGCTATCCACCCTCATGGAATCTTGTGGGGGAGATGGCCGGCAGGCCAGAGAGGGTCTTTGCCACATGCGAACACCTTCAGGGCGGCTGGAAGATGACTCAACGGTCACCAGGAGGGAAGGCCGTTCCGGCGGCTATTCAGCAAGTTTTTCAGGCGTCAAAGCCTGACGCGATGATAAGTCGCCAGATGCGCCGTCAGCGCCGCAACCTCATCACGCCGCCGCACTTCATCCCAGCCGAGCGCCTGCGCCGCGGCAACGGAGAGCTCGTCGATTGCCGCAGTCGTCATTCTGCCCTCGATCGCCAGCGTCGTCCGGCGCATGACGAGATCGGCAAGATGGACCACCATTTCCGACCGCGCCAGCCAGGCGACTTCAACGGCGCTGAAATCCGGCAGATGGGTGAGCGGCGCATCATTTCCGGCATCCGGCAGATGGGCGACGAACTGATCTGCCGTTGTGCCGTAACGGCTGAGCAAGGCTTCCACCCGTTCGGCAGTCAGGCCGCTTTGCTTCGACCTTTTAGACACCCAGCGGCGGCGCGCGGCCGGATCGGTCGGGAAATCGCGGCCGCCCCCGATCGGCAAGGTCTGCGTGCTCTGGATTCGCTTTTTGCTTAGCCGGCTTATCAGACTATCAGCGACCTCTTCCGCAAAACCACGGAACGTGGTCCATTTGCCGCCGACCAGCGAGACCAAAGCAAAAGGCCGCCCCTCCTCCGGTTCGAATGCCGGCGAGGAATGATCGCGGCTGATCAGCCCTGGCTCGCTTGCATCCGAGGCCGGCAGCGGTCGGATGCCGCTATAGGCATAAACGATCTGATCGCGGCCAAAGCTCAGCCGCGGCAGCAGCGATTTCAGGCTTTCGAGGAAATAATCGATCTCGTCTTCCTCGCATTTCACCGTATCGGGATTGTCTGCTTTGATATCTGTAGAGCCGACGAGTGCGAGACCGAAGGCCTCGTAGACCAGGCAGATGCGGCCGTCATCGGCTTCGAAATAGATCATCCGGCCTTTGAGGCTTTTCACCAGCTCAGGATGGTCGAGCAGGATATGCGAGCCCTTGGTGCCGCCGACCAGTTTTTTGTCGACGCCAAGCGTGGCATTGACATGATCGATCCACGGGCCAGCGGCGTTGACGACGACCTGGGCTTTGGCGAGACGAAGCGAACCCACGCTGTTGCGAAGCCTGAGAACGCCACCATCCCGCCCTTCAAGGGTGACGAAATTTTCGGCGCGCGATTGCGGATTGGCGTCGAGCCCGTCCTTGACCAGTTCCCAGACCAGCCGCTCCGGCCGGGTGATCCGAGCGTCGTAATAGATGCCGCCGGCGACGATGCGCGGCGTCACTTCCGGCATTTCCCTGAGTGCCGCTTGCCGGAACAGGAACTGGTGCTTCGGCATGACGCGATGACGGGCACCATAGATATCGTAGAGGGCCAGCCCGATCTTGATGAGCAAGGCTCCACGGCTGCGCGGCGCGGTCGTCGAGCCGAACAGCGTGCGCAGCGCTGCCCATACTCCCTTCATCAGCGAGAAGGACGGGATGAACGTCGGCAGCGGCTCGACGCAATGCGGCGCATTCTTGAGCAGGAGATTACGCTCCAGTGTCGACTGCGACACGAGGCCGAACTCACCCGTCTCCAGATATTTGATGCCGCCATGGATGAGCCGTGACGGCGCTGCACTGGTGCCCGAGCCGAAATCTGCCTTATCGACGATCAGGCAGTTGACGCCCTGCAGGCTGAGTTCCCGGAACAGCCCGGCGCCATTGACGCCGGCGCCCAGGATAATGACATCATATTCCTCCACCAGGTCCGGCGCATTTCCTCCCGTCTTGCCGGCCTGGACGTCACTGTCGATTGCTTGCATCATTTCATTCCTGTGCTGAACCCAGCATCTGCAGCTTTCGCCACAGGGGTTTCATCGTCTCGGCGAGTTCGAGGAAAACGGCGTATTTCTCGTCGTAGGTTTTTTGGCGCGCAGCGTCGGGATAATAAGTCGTTTCCAGCGCTTCGAGATTGCGCGGATCGGCTGTCGGCTCGGCAAACAGGCCAGCGCCGACGCCAGCGCAGAGCGCCGCGCCCCAGGCTGCCGCCTCTTCCGTCCTGGTCGCGGTGACGGGCAGGCCGAGAATATCGGCAAACAGGCCGGCCAAAGCGGGATTGCGGGATATGCCGCCGGTCAGCCGTGCGGATTTGGGTCTAAAACCATCCAGCAGCGCATCGACATGAATGCGGTGGTTGAAGGCAATGCCTTCGAGCACGGCACGCACCATGTCGCCGCGATCATGCCAGGCATTGATGCCGAAGAAACCGGCGCTCGACGCGCCGCCGAAGGGCGAGCCGAACAGGTAGGGATGGAAGAGCACGCTCGACGGTTTTTTGCGCGCGCGCTCGAATTCCTCACCGAGTATGGTGTGGATGCTGGTTCCTGAGGATTCGGCCTCACGGCTTTCGCGGGCGCAGAGCTGATCGATGAACCAGTCGTAATTCGCCGTCGATGCGGGCGAGATCGACATATTGTTCCACTCGCCGGGCAATATGCCGTTGCGGCAGAACCAGCGGCCGTCGACTTTGGGATGGTCCGATACAGTCTCATTGATCGAATAGGTGCCCGCAATCACCGCGACGACATCCTTGCGGTAACCGCCAATGCCGAGCGCCGAGGCGGTCACGTCATGCAGGCCGGCAACGACAGGCGTGCTTTCCGCCAGACCGGACAGCCGCGCCGCGTTAGCCGTGACACGACCGACAATCTCGGTGGAGACGGCCATCGACGGCTTTTTGCCCGCAAGTTCATCCAAGCCAAACAGCCGGAAAGCATCGTCGGTGAAAGCCTGGGTGCCGACATCCGTGAAAGACGTGCTGGCTTCGGTCCGATCCGTGCCGATCGTGCCGGAAAGGCAATAGACCAGCCAATCCTTGGCGGCGATGAAATGGGCAATCTTGCCGTAGCGATCCGGCTCGTTCTGCTTGATCCAGCGCAGAATGGCGGAGGGGGCCGAGGCATGCGGGCGCTGCCCGGTCAGTGTCAGCGATAGCGCCCCGACTTCACCGGCATTCCAGTCATCGGCGATGTCGCCGGAGCGCGTATCGAGCGAGACGATCGCGTTGCCGAGTGGCCGGCCGGCGCCATCGAGAAGATAGATACCATCCCCATGTGCCGTTGCCGCCACGGCGACGATATCCGTTGCCGGGCGTCCGCTGGCCGTGATCGCTTCGTGGATGGCTTCGGCCGTTGCGGCCCACATGCCATCCATATCGCGCTCGACATGACGCGGCTTCGGGATCAGTTGCGGCACGCGCCGGCGGGCGACGGACAGCACCGCGCTATCGGCATCAAACACGACCGCCTTGGTCATGGTCAGCCCACTGTCTATACCCAGGATGCAGGGCATTTGCGCCTCCATTCAGTAGCGAATGAAGCCCCGCGGATCCTAGATCGCCGCGAAACTTCAGAGCGGACGCTCGCCCTCCGCCACGACGACCTTGATCCCCTTGGCGCGCATGCGCGACAGATGGGCGATCGGAATGTCCTCGTCGACGATGACGGCGTCGAATTCCTCGAGTGCGGCGAACCGGTGCAGCGCCCGCCGCTCGAACTTGGTGTGGTCGGCCAGCAGAACACGCCGTTGCGCGCATTCAAACATTGCCCGCTTGGTCTCCACCGTGTCCGGCGACTGGTGGAAGACGATGTCGTCGATGATCGCCGACAGCGACATGAACACGGTATCGGCCCGCATGCGGCGAATCTCGTTGATGGTGATATGGCCCATGAAGGCATTGCACCAATTGTAGAACTGGCCGCCGAGACAGATGAGGTTCAGGTCGTTGATGTCCTTGAGATCGTTGATCAGGACGAGCGAATTGGTGATCACCGTCAGCGGCACCTTGGCCGGCAGCAGGCCCGCCATTTCATGCACGGTCGTGGCGTCATCGAGGAAGATCGCCTGGCCGGGTTCGACGAAATTCATCGCGGCTCTGGCAATCGCCTTCTTCTCCTTCGGCTGGCGGGTGGCGCGGTAGGCGTCACTCGATTCGATCAGACTGGTCGGGGCAGCGGAGACGATTCCACGCGTCTTGCGGAACAGGCCGCGGTTGACAAGATCATCGACGTCGCGATGCGCCGTCATCAGGCTGATGCCGAAACGTTCGGTCAGATCCTCGATGCGCAGCGAGCCTTCGGCGATCACAGTCTCGGCAATCAATTGCCGCCTTACCAGCTGGCGGGCATGCCGGCTGTCGCTCGGCAATTCCTCTGAGAGAAGGTCCTTGACATCCACTTTCCTGTTCACGATCGCCCCTGTCTTGAAATCGAGGATGAACCGTCTCGTATCTCGGATCGAGCGCCAAGGCAAAGGCCGCAGGCCAGGCCTCGGGATGCACGCGAAATCAAGAAAACCTGTCGTGGCGGCGAAGGTGGGAGCGCCGGCAAACCGGCGCTCCCCAAGTCGAAATCACTGGCTGAGCGTGAAGGGGCCAGTGTACTTGTCGATATTGTCCTTGGTGATCAAGAGGCAGTCGAAGAGCTGCTTTTCGTGATCGACGCCAGTCTTACCGGTCTTGATGAAGTTGTCGGCCTGCTTGACCGCTTCCGCGGAGAACACGGCGACCGGCTGGAGGACGGTATACTGCATCTCGCCCGCCTTGATCGCGGCGACCGCGTCCGGCGAACCGTCGAAACCACCGACCTTAACCTGCGACAGCTTGCCGGCTTCCTTCAGCGCGGCGATCGCGCCCAGCGCCATTTCGTCATTGCCGGAGATCACGCCGACGATGTCGGGGTGAGCCTGGAACATGGACTGCATCTTGTCATGGCCCTTGGTGCGATCCCAATCCGCCACTTCCTTGGCGACCTTCTTCAGGTCCGGATACTGCGTCAGCACGGTTTCGTAGCCGTTCGAACGGGTTGCGGCATTGTTGTCGGCCGGGTTGCCGAACAGTTCGGCGTAGTTGCCCTTGTCGCCGATCGCTTCGACCCATTGCTGCGCACCGATGGCGGCACCCTGGGCGTTGTTGGAAACGAGCTGCGCCTTGGCGAGGCCTTCCTGGTTGATTTCAGCGTTGACGAGGAAGACCGGGATATTGGCCGCGACCGCCTTCTTGACCGCACCGACCGAACCGTCGGCATTGGCCGGATCGAGAATGATGGCGACCGATTTGTTGGTGATCGCGGTGTCGATCAGGTTGCTTTCGGTATTGGTGTCACCCTTGTGGGCGGCGACATTGGCGGAGTAGCCGAGCTTTTCGGCGGTTGCCTTGGCAACCTGGCCTTCCGTCAGCCAATACGGATTGGCCGGATCGGTGACGATGATGGAGATCAGTCCGCCGGCCCAGGCGCTGCTGACCAGCAATGGGGCAACTGCGGCGGCGGCCAAAAGTACGCGCATTCCTCTTCTGAACATAGTCTCACTCCCTTTTTGATGAGCTCAGATTGTGCCGGTTTCCGGCCATGCTTGCTGCGGCCGGCCGTTGACCGGACCGCAGCGAAGTTCCATTCAGTCGCTGCCTGCCGTCAGCGGCGACTGTATTTGATGCTGTTGAGCAGGACCGCGAGCACGATCACCGCACCTGTGAAGACCGTCTGCCAGTAGGCGGAGACACCGACGATCACGAGACCGTCCGAGAGAAAACCGATGACGAAGGCGCCAAGCATGGTGCCGACCACCGTGCCGCGGCCGCCGGTCAGCGCCGCACCGCCGATGACGACAGCGGCGATCGCGGTCAGTTCGTAGGAGCCGCCGGCGGTGGGGCCGGCCGAGGTCAACTGGGAGGACAGGACCAGGCCGGCCACCGCCGCGCAGATGCCGGAAAGCACGTAGACGGTGATTTTGACGCGCTTGACCGGCACACCGGACAGTTCAGCGGCACGCTCATTGCCGCCCGAAGAGTAGAGCCAGCGGCCGAAAGCGGTGCGCGACAGCAGGATGGCGGCGATCATGGCGAAGACGGCAAGCGTGATGACGCCGATCGGCACGCCGCCCAGCCGGTTGAAGCCGAGCCAGTCGAAGCCGGTATTGCCAAGTTCCGGACGACCGCCGAGGCTATTGTAGGTCAGGCCGCTGGTTATCAAGAGCGCAATGCCGCGCGCCACATAGAGGACGCCCAGCGTGGCGACGAAAGCCGGCACCTTGAGATAGGCGATCAGCACGCCGTTGACCGCGCCGACGATGGCGCCGAGCAGGCAGGTGAGGATGACGACGACCCAGACCGGCGGATAGAGGATGACGCCGAACTGCTGGATCATCACCCCCTGCATCAGGAAGCCGGCGATAACGCCCGACAGGCCGAGCGTCGAGCCTACGGAGAGGTCAATGCCGCCGTTAAGGATCACCAGCAGCATGCCGATGGCAAGCAGGCCGTAGATCGCGACATGCGAGGCCATGATCAGGAAATTGCTGAGCGTGAAATAGTTCGGCGACAGGAAGGAGAAGACGGCGACGATGACAATCAGCGCAAAGAAAGCGCGACCGTCGAACAGGCGTTCGATCAGGCCCTTCTTGCGCCTGCCGGCCGAAACGGCGGCTTTGCTGTCGGATGCTGTTGTGACTGCCATGCTGATCGCCCCTCCACCCAGGCTAGTGTGTGACCACAGCTTCGCCCGAAGCAGCCATGATTTGTTCCTTGGTCGCGTCAGGACCGAATTCCGCCGAGATGCGCCCGCGCCGCATGACGATGATGCGGTGGGCGATGCTCAGGCACTCGCCGACTTCCGACGTGGTGTAGATGACGGCCAGACCGGTCCTGGCGCGCCCGGCCAGCAGCCGGAAGACTTCGGCCTTGGCGCCGATGTCAATGCCGCGGCTCGGCTCGTCCAGCAGCATCACTTCGGGCTCCGTCGCCAGCATCTTGCCGATCACGACCTTCTGCTGGTTGCCGCCCGATAGAGACCCGATCGGCGCTGCGCCGCCGTCGGTCTTGATATGAACCTTCTGGATGGACTCGCCGACCAGTCCCGCCTCGCGCGTCAAAGAAGTGAAGAGACCGCGGGTAAAGGCGCCGAGACTGGCAAGCGACAGGTTCTTACCCACGCTCATGGTCTGCACCAGACCGTCGCGCTGCCGGTCCTCCGGTACCAGGACGAGACCATCCTGGATGCATTGCGCGATCGATTGGCCGGTGATGTCGCGGCCTTTAAGCAGCACTTTGCCCGCTGTCGAACGCAGCTTGCCAGCCACGGATTCCAGCAATTCGGTGCGCCCGGCGCCCATCAGTCCGTAGATGCAGACGATCTCGCCGGCGCGAACGGAGAGCGACAGCTTGTCGACGACCGAGAAATGCGCGCCCGAGGGGTCGGGCACCGTCAGGCCCTCGATCGAAAGCGCCACGTCGCCCATCTGATAGCCCGTCGGCGGCGAGCCGAGGTCGAAATTGTCGCCGACCATGTGCCGGACGATCCATTCGAGATCGATATCCTTGCGCTCGGCATAGGCGGTCATCGTGCCGTCACGCAGCACCACGGCATGATGAGTAATCTGCAGCGCTTCTTCGAGATGATGCGAGATATAGACGATGGAGACGCCGCGGCTGGTGAGGTCGCGGATCACCTTGAACAGCACCTCGACTTCCGTCGCCGACAGCGCCGAGGTCGGCTCGTCCATGATCAGGATGCGCGAATTGACCGACAGCGCTCGGGCGATCTCGACGATCTGCTGCTGGCCGAGGCGCAGATCCTCGACCTTGGTCAGCGGATCGATATTCTCTTCCAACTCCTTCATCAAAAGCCGCGTCTGCCGCTCTTCCTCTGCGAAATCGACGCCGGTCGGCGTGGTGATCTCGCGGCCCATGAAGATATTGTCACGCACATTCATGTTGGGCGCGAGGCTGAGTTCCTGATGGATAATGGAAATGCCGTGATCGCGGGCTTGGGAGGATGACGCGAACGCGATCTGCTGGCCATCGAGGATGATGTCGCCTGATGTCGGCGGCACGACGCCTGAGAGGATTTTCATTAGGGTCGATTTGCCGGCACCGTTCTCTCCAAACAACGTCGTCACCTGGCCACGATGGATGTCGAAATTGACGCCCTTCAGCGCATGGATACTGCCATAGGACTTGGCGACATTGCGCGCGGCCAGCACGACTTCACCCCTTTGTCCGTTTTCGACGACCTCGCTCATTTGACGTCGAACCTCACCGGCGTGACAATCCAGTTCTTCGGATTGATCAGCTTGAAGACGCCGACGACGCTGACCGTCTTGCCGGTCAGAGTATTGGGATCGATGCCGGCGAGAATCTTTTTCTTGACCTCGTTGTTGATGGCCGAGCCGGCATCCTGGTATTCGATCTGGTTGGTGAACTGGCCGAACTGGATCTTGCCGGTCGCATCGCGCAGATCCGTGCCGTTCAGCGCCGGGCCGGTCTGGACTCGGACGGTGATCTCCGGCGGCAGGCCGTCGATCTTGAACGTGTTGAAATTCGACTTGCGCTCGCCGACGACGCCAGTGAACGAGACCGGAAGGACAGGACCGGTCGATGTCGCCACGCCATATTTCGCGCCCGCGGCCTTCTTGTCGGCCGTAACAGCCTTGGCAAGATCAGCCGCGGGGACCGCACGCTTCTCGACATCCGCCTTGATCTCGGGGAACTGCTTCTCGCCAAAGCTTTCGGGCGAGAATTTCTGCTCGCGCACGTCATGCACCGAACCGATCTTCACCACCGTCGTATCGAGCGCCATGGCCGCGACCAGAACCACCACGGCGGCGATGCCGATCCAGCGATGGGTCTTGGAAGACGCAGTAAATTTTCGTTTGGCGTTGTCAGTCATGTCTAGGGCGACCGTGGGTGTGACGAGGTTGTCGAGGCGCATTCCGGAGGACGTCAGTTTCGGTGTCGCTCGCGATCCGGCACACACATAGCTTTGCGTGACGGCCAGACGCGCGCTCGGTTTGGGCACGGCCACGTGCCCGGTCTCTGGCAAAGCTCCACGATGTCCTCCCATCGAATATACCGGGCCTGTCTCCTCGACTCGCCCGACACGGCAGATGCATATGATGCTGCACTGCGATATATACATGTTAGATGCAGCGAAAGATATGTTAAGTTATCATAGACTGTCAACGGGCGATTTCGAATTTTTTGCCGCTCATCTTATATGGCACGATCGCAAGCTCGGTTCTTTCTCCAGCCATTCTACGCCCATTTTTGCAGCTGCAAAATTCCTGAAACAGCTTCTTCGGCGCTGCAAAAATTTCCGCATAGATTCTTGGCAATCATTTAAATAATTGATTTTGAATATTTATATCCAGAACGCCCGATTCGTGCTCGCGTTCACATCTAAAATGTTCACCTGAAAGCCGAACCTACGTGAATTGTCCGCTTCAGAGCCTCGTCAGACTCTGGTCTTCCAATTTGCATCTCATCATATATGAAAAAAAATACGCAACTAGAAAAATTTTACGAGACATACGATAACTTTGTGATATCTTTTCTGGTGAAATTCGAGAGTGATATGTTATGTTGGCTACAGGACGGTTTTCGCCGCCTCCTGCAGCAGCTACGGTTGTCATGGACGCTATCGCTCCGCCGGCATATCTCGACGACCATGGGGAGGATGAAATGCTGTTTTCCAGGCAGTTCCTGTCTGCCTCGACGCTCGAATGCCCCAAGAAGGTGACGGCGTGACGGACGAGGCGGATCTGATCATCGGCATCGATGCCGGCACCTCCGTGATGAAGGCCGTCGCTTTCTCGACCTCGGGGCGACAGATCGCCAGCGCATCCGTGCGCAATTCCTACCATGTCGGCAACGGCGGCGCGGTCACGCAATCGCTCAACCAGACCTGGGCCGATTGTGTCCGCGCCTTGCTAATGCTGAAGGACAAGGTCGAGCGCCTCGCGCAACGGACGACCGCGATCGCCGTCACTGGCCAGGGCGACGGCACCTGGCTGGTCGGCGCGGAAAACAAGCCCGTAACCGATGCCTGGCTGTGGCTCGATGCTCGTGCTGCGCCGACGGTTGAGGAACTCGCAAACTCCGGAGCGGATCGCGCCCGCTTCGAAGCCACGGGTACCGGCCTCAACACTTGCCAGCAAGGCAGCCAGATGGCGCATATGCAACGCCATTGCCGCGATATCCTGGATCGCAGCGAAGCCGCTTTGCATTGCAAGGACTGGCTTTATCTCAACCTCACCGGCATGCGCGCCACCGATCCTTCCGAAGTGAGCTTCACCTTCGGCAATTTTCGCACCCGGCAGTATGACGATACGGTACTCGATGCGCTCGGCTTGCGACAGCGCCGGGCCTTGCTGCCCGATGTGATCGAGGGCACAGAAGTCACCCACCCACTGGCGGCGGAGGCCGCTGCCGCCTGCGGGCTCAAGGCCGGTACGCCTGTTTGCCTCGGCTATGTCGACATGGCGATGACGGCGCTCGGTGCCGGCGTCCGCAGCAGCTGCATGAACGCCGCCTGTTCCGCCATCGGTTCGACCGGGGTGCATCTGCTCGCCAAATCGGTGGAAGACGTGTTCCTGAACAACGAGCGGACGGGTTATGTCATCGCGCTGCCCATTCCCGGCATCGTCACCCAGGTGCAGACCAATATGGGCGCGACGATCAATCTCGACTGGCTGCTGCAAGTCGGCGCCGACCTGCTGGGCGAATTCGGCGTCGAGATCGAGCTGGGCGACATGATCCCGCGCGTCGACGCCTGGTTCGCAGCCAGCAAGCCGGGTGCAGTGGTCTATCATCCCTATATTTCCGAAGCCGGCGAACGCGGGCCGTTCGTCGATGCCAAGGCGCGCGCCAATTTCAGCGGGCTTTCCAGCCGGCATCGTTTCCCCGATCTCGTCCGGGCAGTCATCGAAGGCCTGGGCATGGCGACCTGCGATTGCTACTCCGCCATGGGGGCGCTGCCATCGGAGCTGCGCGTCAGCGGCGGTGCCGCGCGATCCGCAGCCTTGCGCAACACGCTGGCTGCCGCCATCGACGCGCCTGTGCGTGTCTCTTCGCGCGAGGAAGCCGGTGCCGCCGGCGCCTCGATGATGGCAGCCGTGGCGATCGGCGCCTATCGCAGCATGGATGATTGCATTGCCGATTGGGTGACACCGCATCTCGGCGCGGCCGAGCCGCCGGCTCCGGCTGATGTCGAGCGCATGGCGCGCTTGTTCGCCGCCTATGGCGAGATCCGCCGCGGTATAGCACCCGCTTGGGGCATCCTCGCCGGGCGCTGACAAATTTCGATTGATGCCTGGCCGGTCGCGCAAGCGATGCCGGGCGACAAGGAGACACGCATGACGCAAACCTACGATCTCTTCGTGATCGGCGGCGGTATCAATGGCGCCGGCATTGCCCGCGATGCGGCCGGCCGGGGCCTGTCGGTGGTACTTTGCGAGAAGGACGATCTTGCCGAGGGCACGTCGTCGCGGTCCGGCAAACTGGTGCATGGCGGCTTGCGCTATCTCGAATATTATGAGTTCCGGCTGGTACGCGAGGCGCTGATCGAGCGCGAAGTGCTGCTCAAGGCCGCGCCACACATCATCTGGCCGATGCGCTTCGTGCTGCCGCACAGCCCTGAGGATCGTCCGGCC
This sequence comes from Rhizobium sp. P2_G9, assembly GCF_056403475.1. Lineage (NCBI taxonomy): Bacteria > Pseudomonadati > Pseudomonadota > Alphaproteobacteria > Hyphomicrobiales > Rhizobiaceae > Rhizobium > Rhizobium sp. P2_G9. The sequence continues at coordinate 11,617 of NZ_JBFUFK010000006.1, forward strand.
TGGCTCGTGCGGTTGGGACTGTTTCTTTATGACCATCTCGGAGGCCGCAAGCGGCTGCCCGGCACCCGCACGCTCGATCTCCGCCGCGATCCTGAGGGCATTCCGATCCTCGACCAATATACGCGAGGCTTCGAATATTCCGATTGCTGGGTAGATGATGCCCGTCTCGTCGTGCTCAATGCCGTCGGTGCGGCGGAAAAGGGCGCCGTTGTGCTGACCCGCACACCGGCCGTTTCCGCCCGACGCGAAGGCAAGCTCTGGACGATCACGACCAGGAACAGCCTGACCGGCGAAACCGCGACCTACCAGGCTAAATGCCTGGTCAATTGCGCCGGCCCCTGGGTGTCTGACGTTATCGGCCGCGTCGCCGGTTCCAATTCCAGCCGCAATGTTCGCCTGGTCAAGGGCTCGCACATCATCGTCCCTAAATTCTGGCAGGGCGCCAATGCCTATCTTGTGCAGAACCACGACAAGCGGGTGATCTTCATCAACCCCTATGAGGGCGACAAGGCGCTGATCGGCACCACCGATATCGCCTATGAAGGCCGCGCCGAGGATGTCGCGGCGGACGAGAAAGAGATCGATTATCTGCTCGCCGCCGTGAACCGCTATTTCAAGGAAAAACTGCGCCGGCAGGACATTATCACGACATTCTCCGGCGTCCGGCCGCTGTTCGACGACGGCAAGGGCAATCCTTCGGCAGTGACGCGCGACTATGTCTTCGACCTCGACGAAACCGCCGGTGCGCCGCTGCTCAATGTCTTCGGCGGCAAGATCACTACGTTTCGCGAACTGGCCGAACGCGGCATGCAGCGGCTCAAGCATATTTTCCCTGATATGGGTGACAACTGGACGGAGCATGCGCCGCTGCCAGGCGGCGACATGCCAAATGCCGACTACGAGACTTTCGCCAACAGCCTGCGCGACGCCTATCCCTGGATGGGCCGCACGCTGTTGCATCACTATGGCCGGCTCTACGGCACCCGCGCCAAAGACGTTATCGGCCGGCCCCTCAGTCTGGAAGGCTTGGGGCGTCACTTCGGCGGCCAGTTCTACGAGGCCGAGGCGCGCTATTTAGCTGCCCATGAATGGGCGCAGACGGCCGACGACATCCTCTATCGCCGCACCAAGCATTATCTGCATCTGACGGAAGCCGAACGCGACCAGTTCCGCCAGTGGTTTTCCTCCAATCAGCTCGCTGCCGCCTGAGGAAGACCATGGCCCTGACGCTTTCGCTCAACACCAATCCGCTGGTGAACCGCTTCGCCGATCCGGACGACCTGATCGATACCGTGGCGCGTGACCTCAGGCTGCGCGATTTGCAGCTGACGCATGAATTCATCAACCCGAGCTGGCCAGCTTCGACCATCCGTCCCCTGACCCGGCAGATGCGGGCCGCACTCGACCGCACCGGCGTGCGCGTCACCTCAGGCATGACCGGCCCCTATGGCCGGCTCAATCATTTCGGCCATCCCGATGCCGAGGTCCGGCGCTACTATATCGACTGGTTCAAGACCTTCGCCGACATCACCGGCGATCTCGGCGGCCATTCGGTCGGCACACAGTTCGCCATCTTCACCTACAGGGATTACGACGATCCAGCCCGGCGCGAAGAGCTGATCAGGATCGCCATCGATTGCTGGGCGGAAGTGGCCGAGCACGCCAAGGCGGCTGGCCTGTCCTATGTCTTCTGGGAGCCGATGAGTATTGGCCGCGAATTCGGGGAAACGATCGCCGAATGCATCGCCCTGCAGGACCGGCTGACGGCTGCGGACATGGCCGTGCCGATGTGGATGATGGCCGATATCGACCACGGAGATGTCACTTCGGCCAATCCCGATGACTACGACCCCTATGCCTGGGCGCGCGCGGTCCCAAAAGTCTCACCGATCATCCATATCAAGCAAAGCCTGATGGACAAGGGCGGTCATCGGCCGTTCACCACCGAGTTCAACGCCAAGGGCCGTATTCATCCCGCCCCTTTGCTCAAGGCTTTTGCCGAAGGCGGTGCGGTGGACAATGAAATCTGCCTGGAACTGTCTTTCAAGGAAAGGGAGCCCAACGATCGGCAGGTCATCCCGCAAATCGCTGAAAGCGTGGCCTTCTGGGCGCCGCATATCGATACCGGCGCGAGTGATCTCAAGATTTAAGGATCGAGCGGATGGAAACCAAGGCAACGCTGACCCTTCGAGGGCCCATTCCGCTTCGCGTCGTGGGACGCCTCAGGGTGAGGGAGAATGGGGTGCTCGCTGTGCCACAAGCACGCTTGCAGCAAGGGGAGATTGAGGCACCTGCACTGCCACACTCTCGACCTCACCCTGAGGTGCCCTATGACGCGAAGCGGAATAGGGCCTCGAAGGGTCCATCCCAAGCACAACGAAAAAGCCGCTGCGCTACGAGCCACCTTCTCCCCAATGGGAGAAGAGCAAAGGCGCTGGCCTCACAACGAAGCCAATGCTTGCAATGTCGAAAGACAGACAGTTATCCGTCTTGCCTTCAACGCATGTCCGGAGCCTCCTACGATGAATGACAATGACGACTCCCTCGCCGTGAGAGCGGCCTGGCTCCACTATGTCGGCGGCTTTACGCAATCGGCCGTGGCCAAGCGGCTGGGCGTGCCCTCGGTGAAGGCGCATCGTCTGATCGCTAAGGCGGTGGCCGACGGGATCGTCAAGGTCAGCATCGACGGCGATATTTCCGAATGCGTCAATCTCGAAGTGGATCTGTCGACGCGCTACGGGCTCAAATATTGTGAGGTAGCGCCGGATGTGGATGAGGACGGCCTGGCGCTGACGACGCTCGGCCATGCCGGCGCCAGCTTCCTGCGCCGGGAGATCGAGCGTGACGACGTGCAGGTGATCGGCCTCGGCCATGGCCGGACGCTGTCCGCCGTGGTTCACTACCTGCCGCGCATCACCGCGGGCGCCACCCGCTTCGTGTCGCTGCTTGGCGGCCTGACGCGCAATTACGCCGCCAATCCCTATGATGTCATGCATCGCCTGGCGGCGAAAACCAGCTCGCAGGCCTATGTCATGCCAGTGCCTTTCTTCGCCAATACGGTCGAGGACCGGGAAGTGCTGCTGTCGCAGCGCGGCGTCAGAGATGTGTTCGATCTGGCCGATGCTGCCGACCTCAAGATCGTCGGTATCGGCACGGTCGACAGCCAGGCGCATCTGGTGACCTCGGGCATGCTGGAACCGGACGAGCTCGCGGAAATCGCAGCCCTTGGCGGTGTCGGTGAAATGCTCGGCCATTTCTTCGATCGCAGGGGCCGGATTCTCGAAACTTCGGTGACGGCGCGGACGCTCGCTGCATCTTTCCTGGAGACCCGCGACGACAGGATCGTGGCGATCGCCGGCGGGCCAGTCAAAACCGAAGCCATTCGCGCTGTTTTGCACAGCAACAAGCTGCATGGCTTGATTACCGACGAAAGAACAGCGAAAGCATTGCTGGCAGGGTGATTATACCATCACCACATGATATGACGCGTCGAATGCATGTGGCAACGGAGACGAATGGATGAGCGCTGAGCGCAAAGCCTGGATTGGCACGAGCTGGAAGATGAACAAGACTTTCGCTGAGGCGAAGGCATTCGCGGACGCGCTTGTGGCTGCAGATGCAGCGCGCGATCCGCGCATCCAGCGTTTCGTGATCCCGCCCTTCACGGCCGTGCGGGAGGTCAAGGCGATTCTGGCCGGCGCATCCGTCAAGGTCGGGGCGCAGAACATGCATTGGGCCGATCAAGGCGCCTGGACCGGTGAGGTCTCGCCAGTGATGCTTAAGGATTGCAATCTCGACATTGTCGAGCTCGGCCATTCCGAGCGGCGCGAATTTTTTGGCGAGACGGATGAAACGGTCGGCCTGAAGACGGAAGCCGCGGTCCGGCATGGGCTGATCCCGCTGATCTGCATCGGCGAGACGCTTGCCGACCGCGAGGGCGGCCGTGCTGCGGAGGTTCTGGCGCGCGAAGTGCGCGGCGCGCTTGGAAAATTGAGCGGCGAGCAGAAGAAGGCGGAAATCCTGCTCGCCTATGAGCCCGTCTGGGCGATCGGCGAAAAGGGCATTCCGGCCACGGCCGACTATGCCGATGCCCGTCAGGCCGAAATCATCGCTGTCGCGGAAGAGGTGCTCGGCCGCCGCATCCCATGCCTCTATGGCGGCTCGGTCAATCCCGAGAACTGCGAAGAGCTGATCGCATGCCCGAATATCGACGGGCTGTTTATCGGCCGCTCGGCCTGGAAGGTCGAGGGCTACCTGGGCATCCTGGCGCGATGCGCCGCGAAACTCTGAAGGAGAAAGTCATGAAACTTGCTGTTGCCGGTGACAGTGCGGGCGAAGGCCTCGCAAAAATCCTCGCCGAACATCTGAAGGACAAGCACGAGGTGCATGAAGTGTCGCGCACCGATGCCGGCCCGGATGCCTTTTACGCCAACATCGCCGACCGGGTCGGTTCGGCGGTCCTGGCCGGCGAATATGACCGCGCCATCCTCGTCTGCGGCACCGGCATCGGCGTCTGCATCTCGGCCAATAAGGTGCCGGGCATCCGCGCAGCATTGACCCACGACACCTATTCGGCTGAACGTGCGGCGCTGTCGAACAATGCCCAGATCATCACCATGGGCTCGCGCGTCATCGGCCCGGAACTGGCGAAGAGCATCGCCGACGCCTATCTGGCGCAGACGTTTGACGAAAACGGTCGCTCGGCCGGCAATGTCCAGGCGATCAACGCGGTCGACGCGAAGTACAAGGCGAAGTGACGTGGAACGACGAAGCGGGGCCAGAGCCTCGCTTCGTTTCAACAGGCTGTGGCCAGAGCCTTCGCAGGCTGACAGCGAGGGCTCGACATCAGTTTTGCTTGCCGCTGCGGATCATCGAGAAATAATCATCTCCGCCGACCTGGCCGCCCTTGAGGGCGATCTGTAATCCGTCCGCGCCGCCGCCATGCGCGATGCAGAGCGGCGAACCGGGCGTCTGTGGCAGCGGCATGGTCAGTGTCAGTGCTGAGATACCCATCTCGCCCAGCGCGTGGCTCGACGTATCGCCGCCGGCGACCACGGCGCGTTTCAGGCCTGCGCGCGCCACCAGTTCACGCTGGATGCGGCCGAGCGCCTTGCCGATGCGATGCCGGGCACCAGCGGACGTGTCGATCTCGCCGCCGCGATCGGCAGCCGGGCCGAGCGCCGTATAGAGAATGACGCTGCGGCCGGCCGATAGAACGGCGATACCGGCATCGATGGCCCTGGTGATTTCATCGTCACTGGCAGCCAGCGCGACCGGATCGAGCGGGATGCCATCGAAGCCATTGGCCAATGCATGGCGGATTTGTCGCTCCGTGGTCGGCGAGACGCTACCAGAGACGACCGCGATTTGATCAACCGCGCCGGCGTCGGAAAATTTCGGTTTTTCACCAATCAGGCCAGTCGCTCGCCAAGCCGGGATTAGAGCATATTCGACACCGGACGAGCCGCAGACGAAGCGGTTTTTCTCACGCAGCACGTTCCAGAGCAGATCACCTGCCGCGGCCTGCGTGGCCGCGTCGAGAACGTCGATCAGCAGTATGTCCGTCTCGACACCGGCCTGCTGCCTGGCGTCAGGCGTCAATACGGCGACATTGTCGATCGAGGCGGAAGCAAGGTTTGTCTGGCGCGCCAGGTGCTTCAAAATATCGGCCTCGTCCATCGGCGTGACCGGGTGTCGGCTCATCACCGGATGCCGATCGATGCGGTAGTTGCGTCCCTGGTAAGCGGCGAACAGATGGCCGAAAGCGGTGTAGCGGCGAATTTGCGGCGAACCGACGATCAATGGAACGACTGCCTCGCTGAACAACTTGCGCCCGATCTCGATGGCGCGGCCGATATTGCCGATTGCCGGGCTGGAATCGAAGGTGGAGCAAACCTTGTAGTGGCAGAGCCCGGCATTCAGCGTCTTCAGCCACTGGAACGCTTCAGTCAGATGCACATCCATCCACTCGGGCGTCTCGCTGCGGCTGGTCCCAGCAAGGCCGAAAGCTTGCGCGGTCGAGAAGCGGGACAGGAGCGACACGTCAGGCTGGCGAAGAAACAGCACCGTGTCGATGCCATTGGAGGCAAGCGCTTCCATCGCATCGGTCGAGCCGGTGAAATCGTCGCCGTAGAAACTGATCAATGGGGTGAACAAGGTCGTGTCTCGCTGTTGATGTTGTAGTTCAATTTCGCGTGCCATCTGATTGCAAATGGCGTTTTCACTCCTCACCAACTTCGGCCAAGGGTTCGCAAGTGCTCTCCCGGCCTTCGTATCCTCTCCCGCAAGGGGCGAGGAAAAACTCACGGCTCCCGCTCTGCCTCAAGCGAGACCGGTGATCGTGGCACCCTGCCTCGCCCCTTGCGGGAGAGGATAGTAAGCCCGCGAGAGCGTAAGCGATCGCTCGGGCGCACTTGGTGAGGGGTAATGACGCTCGAATGTGCATCGATTCAGATCTCACGCAGCCTTCCCGTCGGCAAACTTTTCGATCGATTGCGCCAGTTCGCGATGCTCCTTCGCGTACTCCTCGAGTGCAATCCCGGCCACTGCCGCCTCCCAGGCCTGCTGCACCGCCTTCACCCCCGCCCCCGGTCCGCCGGGATGGCTGACGATGCCGCCGCCGCAGAGGTAAAGCAGATCGGTCGAGCCGCCGGTTGCGGCAATCGTGTCCGGCGCCTGACCCCCCCATTGACCTGAGCAGACCACCGGCATGGCAATGTCGCACTCTGTGAACAGCGGCGTGCTGACCGCCTGGTAGGAGCGGATAAAACTCTCATCCGGCTCCCAATATTTGGCACGGATGCCATTGATCTGAAACTGGTCGACGCCCAGCAGCCGCCAGAATTGCTGCCAGACGGAGAATTCGAAGCCCAGGCCCGGATGGCGCGTGAGAATGTCCCAGCCGTTGCGATGGCCATGCAGCGCTAGGCCGGAGCGCTTGCGCAGGAAGGACATGCCGCCGAAGCCGATGGAATTGATGTTGACCACGGCGGCGTTGCCGCCGGCCGCCAGCACCATGTCGTGATTGCGCATCATCTCATCCGGATCGGTATGGCTGATGCCGAAGGCATACATGACCTTCTTGCCGGTCTTCTGCTCGTGATCGAGGATGCGCGGCATGATCGCGGCGACCCGCTCCTTGAGCGGCGAATAGGCCGGGCTCATCAGTTTCTCGTCGTCCTTGATGAAGTCGACGCCGGCTTCGATCAGTTCGCCCACCATCTCCGCCGTCTCGTGCGGCCGCAGCCCAAGCGCCGGTTTGACGATCGTTCCGATGATCGGTCGTTTCTCGACGCCGGTCAGCCGGCGGCTGCCGGGAATGCCGAATTGCGGGCCGGGATAGGCGGCGGCGAATTCCTGCGGCAGCTTCATGTCGACGATGCGGATGCCGGTCAGCCCCTTGATCGAAAACACGCCGCCGATGGCGATGGTCATCAGCGCCGAGAGGTCCGTTCCGATCGCATCCATGGGAAAATCCACGTCGGCGTCGGCGCGGTTGAAGCGTTGCGCCGCGGCGCCCTCATCTGGGAAGGATGGCTTGTCGGTGTCCGGCAGCGGCCGTATGGCGACGACGCGCGCAGCAACCCGCGCCTTCAACTCCTCGGTCTCGCCCGGAACCGCGACGAACGTGCCCGTCGACTGGTCGCTGGCGATCTTGTTGGCCATCGCCTCCACCGAGCCGGGCGTTTCTATCCTGTATGTCAGGCGGATCATGGCATCCTCCTCGCCCATGGCGTCGGCTTGCAGCTTCATCGAAACTGGTATAATGAGTATTTATGTGAATACAAGTCGCGCCGCTGCAAAAGCGGTGGTGCGTCGGACAATTTATGTATAAAAAAGCCTGTCATTCCCAGGTGATCCATGAACATTCCTTCCGAGCCGATCCTCCGCAGAAAACTCTCCGATGAAGTTTTTGCCCGCCTGAAATTGCTGATCGAAAACGGGGAATTGAAGGCCGGCGACGAGATGCCGTCCGAACGCGAGCTGATGGAGCGCTTCGGCGTCGGCCGTCCGGCGATCCGCGAGGCCATGCAGGCGCTGGCCGGCAAGGGCCTGGTCGAAATCTCCCATGGCGAACGTGCCCGTGTGCTGCAGGTCACCGCGGAATCGATCTTCCGCCAGGTCGACCTGCCAGCCAAGCTGATGCTGTCGGGCTCGGCAGATTCGCTCGAACATCTGAAAAGTGCTCGCATCTTCTTCGAGCGCGGCATGGTGCGCGAGGCGGCCGGGAAGGCCACCGCCGATCAGATCGCGGAATTGCGCGCCCGCCTCGCCCGGCAGAGCGAAAATCTCGGCAATTCCGAAGCCTTCATCAATGCCGACATGGCCTTCCACCAATATATCGCCCAGATCTCCGGCAACCCGATCTTCGCCGCCGTCAGCGAAGCCATGCTCGGCTGGCTGAAATCATACCATACGGAAATGCTGATCTGGACCGGCCGCGAGAACTATACGCTGGCCGAGCACGAGGAAATCATCCGCGCCATCGAGAAGGGCGATCCCGATCTCGCGGAAAAAGCGATGATCAAGCATCTTGAGCGCTCACGGGCGCTTTATGCGATGAAGGCGCAGGGCTAAGGCTGCTCTTTTTTCGTCACCGGATGAATCGGTTTGTCGATTTGCTGGCCTCAATACCGTGGCTGTTCACTTCTTGTGAGGAAGCTCGATGCTTTTTATTTTTTTGAAAGTCGCCTCATCAAAAACTTCGACGAAAGAGCCCGTCGGAACCGAGCCATCGAATAGAACTGGATGCATCATCGATAACACCTGATCGGGAGAATTGGTGTAGATGTAAATCGAGAAAAACCCCTCGCCTGCTTCATCGCCGTCGACATTCCCCGCATTGCCAATATCGCTTCCGAGTCGATCTTCCAGGTCGTAGAAACCGAAAGTCTCCCCTTCAGCGCCGAAGGTGGAATCGCTCAACTTTACATTTATCTTAATGAGATTGGTTTCGTCTGCTCGGCTCGGAATCGGAGACAAGCACAGCATCGCGCCGATCGCGATTGGTATAATCCTCTTCATTGTCTGGATCACGCCCCCTCAACCGTGCCACTTGATTGGCCGAAATATGCTAAGCGACGTGCATTGCCGTCGCAAGATCGCATCATTGGCAACGGTATTTATCCCGGCCTTTCGGGGGTGATGGTGCAAACCAACCGCGGCGTTTTCTGGAGTTAACGTGTGACGCGCGCGCAACCATACGGGCCAAGCACGATGGTATCAGTCGCACTGGTAGCGCGGAATTCACCGTCCATGACCTCGACCGCTCGCGCGCCGTCGAGCACAACCCTCTGGGTCTCTGGCGTCGTATTGGCTAGCAATAGTGTCGTCGCCGTCGACAGGCCGACCACTGCATCCGGGCGCGAACTCTCGATAATGTGCAACGCCTGGCCTGATAGGGCACCGAGCGCGGCGATCACCGCAGCCAGCGGCCGCAAGGAACCTGCGTCTGCTGGTTCGCCTCCCCCGGCGACCAGTCCAAACGGCCCGGCCAGCGTCGACAGCGTCAGCACTTCAAGACCGGCCTCCGCCACCGTCGCGGCATAGGCTAGCGCCCAGGCCGCACCGAACTGGCCGGCGTGGCGCGGGTCGGCATTGGCCATCGGGATACGCGACAGTGCCGGATTGTCCTTGGCGGCGCTGCCATAGGGATTCTGGCGCATGGCGATGGTCGAGGGGCCGATGCGATAGGGCTTGTCGCCATAGAGGCTGCGCACGGATTTCACCACATAGCGCAATGCCTCGAAAGTCTGCATGACCGAGAGATCGTCGGCGGCATGCACGATCGGGTTGGTGCAATGGCTGACATAGTCGATCAGGTCGTTCGGCACGCGCTTGCGGTTGAGCTCGGTGAAATAGGAAAGCATGCCGCCGCCTAGCCGGACGCCTGGAAAAGCGTTTCGCGCAGCAGCGTAGATGTCTTCGAGCGGCGGGCAATCGGGCCATTTGCTGCCGGGCGGCGTCGATTGGCGGTCCACGGCAGGGCTGACGAACAATGTGTCGAGCGCGAGACCGGCCTGCTTGACCATATCCGCGATATCGCCCAGCTCCATGTCGAGAGGACGGATGCAGGGCACCGCAAGCTCCAGCGTCACCCTCAGCCCGGAAGCTTTCGCCAGTTCGGCATAGCCCTTGAGCGCCTCGATGCCGTGACCGGCAATCGGATCGAAATGGGCGATCAGATGGCGGGCGCCGATTGCCTTCAGCGCATCGAGCGCCGCAAGCTCCTCCGCACGGCATTCCGGCCTCAGACCGATGCCGATATCCGGCAGAGGCACGCCGGTTTTCTTGATCGTCAGGTGGACCGGCGCATCGTTAGCGACAGCGGCAACCGCGTCGCCGGTGACACGAATGTCGACGGTCACCTTCTGCCGCAACGGCTCGCCCTTGCGGACCAAATAGGGCCAGGGCAACGCCAGCGGCCGCACATAGGTCTTATAGGACCCATCCGTCCAATTGCGCTGATCCTCCATCTCGAAGACGTCGCCCTCGAAACGGGTTTCCGCTGAAATGCCCTTGGCGACGGCATGGGTGATCGCCGTCATGTCCATGAACGGCTGCCAGGGATCGATGAGTTCTGGCCAGTGTGAATGTTCGATCGAGCCGTCGCTGTGCTCGACCGACACCGGCTGGCCGGCGACGCCGTTCAATGGGTGGAGCACGGTGAAGCCGGCGCGGGCGGTCTCGAAATCGGCATCGCTCACGCCTTCCGCTTCGAAGACCAGCGTGCCACCGGCCGAGGCAAAGATACGCATGCGGCAATCGAGATTGGCGCCTGATGGCGCGGCATAACGGGCTCGGTAGCGCACCGAAAATTGTTGATGACCACTTTCGATTGACAGGTCGGTGAATTCGGCCTTGCAGGTACCCCAGTCTTTGTCGCGGACGAGGAAGGAAACGGCGCGCAGCACTTCATGGCCCATGAAGCGGATGGTCCGGAGGTTGCCGTCCTGGAGGGTGACCGTGAGGGGGCCGGCGGAGAGTTCACGGTTTTCGGGTTCAGGTTCGGCTGTGCCGTAGAGGGCGAATGTCGATTGATCAATGGTCACGGTACCCTCCATGAAACTTAGAATTCTCGGCCACCCCCCTCTGCCCTGCCGGGCATTTCCCCCTCAAGGGGGGAGATTGGCAAGCGGCACGCTTCCCGCCCAAAACCTCTGTCGAGCACAGGGCGTGGGCCAGAAGTTTGTGGCAGAGCGGCGCCCCATCCAATCTCCCCCCTTGAGGGGGAGATGCCCGGCAGGGCAGAGGGGGGTGAGCCACTTGCACCCCCAGAAATCACCCCAGCAGCGTCTTCAATTCCACCGTCTGCCCCTTCTCGGCGCTCAGATAAGCTGCCTCCACCAGCGCAAACGTCTTCAGATTATCATGCCCCGACGTGTCCGGTTCCTTGCCTTCCGCCAGCCTTTCCGCCCAGTGCTTTTCGATCAGCGCCACGCTCTCCTGCACATTGTGCCACGGCTTCGTCGCCCAGGGCAGCAGGTTGGGTTCGACAGAACGGCGGTCGGCATGGCCGGACTTGTTATAGACAACGAGCTGATAATCCTTGTTGAGCCGGATCGTACCCTCGGAGCCGTCGATTTCGACCAGCGTTTCCGGGAACTGCTCTTCCGGCAGGAAGGTGCTGTAACTGCAGTCGACGATGGAAGTGATGCCGTTTTCATGGCCGAGCAGCATGGTGGCGACGTCCTCGCCGGCAATGTCGGGGCGTACCCGCGTGGTGCGCGCGGTCATGGTGGCGACATCGCCGAACAGGAAGCGGGCGATGTCGAGCGCATGGATGCCGAGGTCCTCGACGATGAAGCGCTTGCCCTTGGCGAGATAGGGCTGGTTGGCGAACACGTCATAGCCGGAGCGGAACGATACCCGGCCCCAGAATGGCTTGCCGATCACGCCGCTTTCCAGTGCTTTCCTGGCTTCGAGAAGCGGCGTCTGCCAGCGGAAATTCTCATGCACCATCAGCGGGATGCCAGCATCATCGGCGGCCTTGACCATGGCCTTGGCGTCATCGAGGTTGAGCGCGAAGGGTTTCTGGCAGATGGTCGGCACCTTGTGTTTCGCCGCCAATTCGACCAGCGGCTTGTGGCTGCCGACCGTGGTGGCGATGTCGACGAAATCGAAGCCGCCATCGGCGAACATCTTTTCCGCGTCGTCATAGCGCCGCGCTACGCCGAATTCGTCGCCGACGATGCGCAGCCGCTCAGAATCCTTGTCGCAGATGGCGACGATCTCGACCGTATCGAGGTCCTGCCAGCCATGCATCTGGTTGATCGCGAAAAAGCCGCAGCCGATCACGGCGCCTTTAAACTTAGCCATTTCAATTCGCTCCCTTTGCCATCTGCATCAGCGTCACCCGCTGCTGCAATCGGCGCTGTGCCTGATCAACCACCACCGCAACAATGATGACAAGCCCTTTGATCACCATCTGCCAGAAAGAGCTGACGCCCATCATGACCAGGCCGTCCGACAGGATACCAATGACGAAGGCGCCGATGATCGTGCCGCCGATCGTGCCGCGTCCGCCCGACATCGACGTGCCGCCGAGCACGGCCGCCGCGATCGCATTGAGCTCGAAGGATTCGCCCGTGGCCGGATGCGAGGCCATCAGGTCGGACGAGATCACCAGACCGACAATGCCCGCACAAAACCCGGAGAACATGTAGACGAACATTTTGACGCGGTTGACGCGGATGCCGGACATGCGAGCGGCGCGCTCATTGCCGCCAACGGCAAAAATATGCCGGCCGAGCGGCACGTAGCGGGCGAAATAGGCCGCCACCAGCGCCACGACGATCAGGATCCACACCGAGACCGGCAGGCCGAGGATCTTGCCGGCACCGAGGAAGCCGAAGCCGGTATTGTCGAGATCCGGCTTACCGACGAGATTGGGAAAAGTCTGGCCGTCGGAGGAAAGCAGGGCGAAGCCGCGCGCCACATAGAGCGTGCCCAGCGTGGCGATGAACGGCGCGACATTTAGCCGGGTGATCAGCAACCCGTTGATGGCGCCGATGACGATGCCGACCACCAGCACGATGAGCGAGACTTCGAAAATGTTGAAATAGACGGTGTAGCCGATCGGCAGCTGGATGCCGTGCAAAATCAGACCGCCGGCGACCATGCCGCAGAGGCCGACGATCGAACCCACAGAGAGATCGATTCCGCCAGTGACAATGACGAAGGTCATGCCCATGGCGAGAAAGGCGTTCTGCGCCACATGCTTGGACATCAGCAGCATGTTCTCGGTCGATAGGAAGTTCGGCGCGAAGATCGAGAAGAAGACGATGACGGCGATCAGCGCGATGAAGGTCCGGAGCTTCATCAGAAGAAGCAGGAAGGAGCCGCTCGTCTGGCTGCTTGTGCCGGAAGTTTCGGTCACGGTCGTCATCAGGCATGGTTCCTTTTGCTTTTATGGCCCTCGGCCGAAGCCGAGACGATCATCTCCTCGGTGGCGTCCTTGCGGTCGACGACCGTGATCAGTCGGCCATTGCTCATCACGGCGATGCGGTCCGACAGCGCCATGACTTCTTCGAGGTCTGAGGTGGAAAACAGGATGGCCAGTCCTTCGCTTGCCAGCCGCCGCATGGTGCGGAACACATCCGCCTTGGCGCCGACATCGATGCCGCGGCTGGGCTCGTCCATCAGCAGCACTTTCGGCCCGGTCATCAGCGCCTTGCCGATGACCACCTTCTGCTGGTTGCCGCCCGACATAGAGGTGACTTCGAAATCGGGATTGCGCGCTTTGATCGAGAGGTTGCGGATCGCTTCGCCGATGGCCCGCTTTTCGCGGTTGAGGTCGATATGAAAACCACCGCGGACGAACTGGCCAAGGCTTGCCAGTGTCAGGTTGCCGGCGATCGACATCGATTGCACCAAGCCCTCGCGCTGCCGGTCTTCGGGGATCAGGGCGATACCTTCCTTGATGCGGCGGGTCGTATCATGGCCACGCAGTTGCTTGCCGTCGATGAAGACCTGGCCGGTATAGTGATCGTAACGACCCATAATGCATTCGAAGAGTTCGCTGCGGCCGGCGCCCATCAGACCGTAGATGCCGAGAATCTCGCCCTTGCGCACCGAAAGTGACACATGATCGACGGCATAGCCGCCTTGCGCCCGCGGCAGGCAGATATCCTCGACGCGGATCACCTCTTCGCCCAGCGCATGTTCGCCCTGTTTGGCGAAATCCTTGGCGTCGGAGCCGATCATCGAACGAACGATCCAGCGCGTGTCGATATCCCTAACCATGGCATGGCCGGTGATCTGGCCGTCCTTGAGCACAGTGATGTAATCGCCGATCCGCATCAGCTCTTCGAGCCGGTGCGAGATATAGACGATCGCCACGCCCTTTGACTTGAGGTCGGCGATGACACGAAAGAGGATATCGACTTCGGCGGCGCTGAGCGCCGAGGTCGGCTCGTCCATGATCAGGATGCGGCTGTCGAGCGACACCGCGCGGGCGATCTCGACCAGTTGCTGCTGGCCGATCGGCAGGTCTTCAGCCAGCGTCTCGGCGGAAATGCCGGCCTCTAGGCGGTTCAGGAATTCATTGGCTTTGGCGACCTGCGCCTTGTGGTCGATGCCGAGCACGCCGCGGGTGATCTCGCGGGTTGCGAAAATGTTCTCGGCAACCGAGAGATTGCCGAAGAGGTTGAGTTCCTGGAAAACGATGCCGATGCCGTGCTTGACCGCATCGGCCGTGCCGCTGAGCTCGATCTTCTTGCCGTCGAGAAACATTTCGCCGAGCGTCGGTTGTTCGACGCCGGCGATGATACGCATCATCGTCGACTTGCCTGCTCCATTCTCGCCGACCAGTACGTTGACCGCGCCGCGCCGGAGCTTCAGATTCGCCTTCTTCAGCGCGACAATGCCGGAATAGGCCTTGGTGATGTCGCGCAGTTCAAGGATCACATCGCCGTCATCGATCTCGGCCATGGCTCAGCCCCCGATCGTCATCGTCGCCGGCACGAATTGCGGCAAGTCGCTGCCCGAGGGCAGCGGGAAGGCGCCGAGCGCCTGAACCTTCTTGCCGACGAGATTGTCGCGCGGCAGCTTTTCGAGCACGGTCTTATTGACATGCAGGTTGAACGACTTGCCGAATTGCGCCCATTCGATCTGGTTCTTGAATTCGTTGAAGTCGACGAAATCGAGTGCGTCGCGCAGCGCCGTGCCCCGGATCGCCGGGCCGATGAAGATGCGCACATCCGCCTTCTTGTCGGCATTGACGTCGACATCGACATACGCGGCGCGCGACGTGGTCTCGGCCGCGACGACCGTACCGTCGACCTTGGCGACATAGGCCCAGGGGGCATTGCCCACCTTTTCCTTGTGTCCGTATTTGGCGCCGGCCGCATCCGGGTTCTTGGCGATCTCGGCCATCACATCGGGAAAGTTGCCGGCCGTCTTGTCGAGATAGGGCACGACCTTGGAAGCCCAGATTTCGGCGACACGCTTGTCGGGGTCGAAAGCGGTTGCCGCGGCCTGCTTCTGCTCGTCGGCGGTTTTGACGAACTTGCAGCCGCCAAGAGCCAGCATCGAGGCGAGCGCGACAAAGGCTATGGCCTTGATCTCGGGCATGGAATGGAAACTCCAACAATCAAAACGGATGCAGGGCGGCGCAAGCCACCCCGCATCGCAGACTTTTCGGCAGGGATCACTTGCTCAGCGCAAAGGTTTCCAGCTTGCCGGCATTGTCGGCAGTGATCAGCAGGCAGTCCATGAGCTGCTTTTCTTCGGCCGGCTTCTTCTTGCTCTTGATGAAGGCGTCCGCCTGCTCGACAGCCATCTGCGACTGAGCATAGGCCGGCTGCAGCACGGTGGCCTTGATGCCACCAGACTTGATCGAGTCACGCACATCGTTCGAACCGTCGAAGCCGACGACGATCAYGTCCTTCTTACCGGCGGCCTGAAGCGCTGCAATCGCGCCCATGGCCATGGTGTCATTGCCGGCGATCACGCCCTTGATGTTCGGATTGGCCTGCAGGATGGTTTCCATCTTGGAATAGGCTTCCGTCTGGCTCCAGTTGGCCGACTGCTGGGCGACCATTTTCAGATCCGGATAGTCATCCATGACGTCATGATAGCCCTTGGAGCGGATGCCGGCATTGGTGTCGGATTCCTTGCCCGTCAGCTCGACAAAATTGCCTTTTTCGCCCATCAGCTTGACGAATTCCTGGCCACCGAGCTGTGCACCCTGGTAGTTGTTGGAAACGATCTGGGCGACGGCAACGCCGGAGGCGTTGATCTCGCGGTCGATGAGGAAGGCCGGAATGCCCGCATCCTTGGCCTTCTGCACAGCGGCGACAGACGCGTCGGCGCCGGCATTGTCGAGGATGATCGCCTTGGCGCCGCGACCGATGGCGGTGTCGATCAGCTGGCTTTGCTTGGAAGCGTCGTCGTCATGGACCATGACGAGCGTGTCGTAGCCAAGCTCCTTGGCCTTGGCTTCGGCGCCGACCGCTTCGGCCTTAAAGAATGGGTTGTCGTGGCTGGGCGTGATAATGGCGATCAGGTCCGCGGCAAAGGCGGGCATTGCGACGCTGGCGGCCATGATGGCGGCGAAACCGGCGATCGTCAGTCTACGGGTCATGTTCATGCTTCTCTCCTCCGTGTTAGGCGCGGGCAGCCCTTGTCTTTGGCGAAAGGTGCCTTGATCCCGCGCGATCAAGCGGCCGGCGCACCCCCGCACCGGCCGAAATCCGATCCTGAAAGATCAGGTAATCCGCTGGATGCTGGCGGCGATCTCTTCCGGCTCGAAGACGCGCTTCCAGTCGTCGCGCATCAGCACCGGCTTGCCGAACTCGATCGCCTTGTTGCAGGCATCCGAGAACACGCCCTGAACCTCTTCGAAGATCACGGCGCCGAGCACGTTCATGTGACCCAGCAAGAAGTCGCGGGCGGCTTCCTTCGGCACGCCGCGGCGGACGCATTCTTCCATGGCTTCGCGCATGATGACAAGCAGCGAAGCGCAGACGGTTTCGGACAGACCGGGCTCCAGCAGCGCCATCTGTTCGACGGTCACACGGTGCGAGCGCATCACCGGCGCCCAGATCGTCTTGGCGATTTCCTCGCCCAGCGCATAGGCGCTTTCCGGGCCCTGCATCAGCGCCGAGACGATGTGTTGCTTGGCATAGAGGCCACCAAAATGGTCATGGATCGCCTGCGGATCTGTCTCGTCGTTGAAGATCGGCGGATGGCAGGGATGGGTGACGAAATAGGTGAGGTCGTCGCGCTGCGGCAGGTGGCCGGCAAAAGGTGCTGCGGCATCGAGCGCGATCACGATCGTGCCAGCCTTGAGCTTGTCGTTGATGCCGGCGGCGACCTTGCCGATCGCCGTATCCGGCACAGCGAGGATGACGACGTCAGCGCCATTCAGGCCATCGTCGGCGGAAACACAATCGAGGCCGAGATCATTCTTGAGGCGCGCCCTGCCGGCATCACTGACTTCGACATGGCGCACGTCAAAACGCGAGCCCTTGAGATTCTTCGCCAGCCGATAGCCCATTTTGCCGCCAGCACCGAAGAGTGCGATCGATGTCATTGCTGACCTCCCTGGATTGTCGCCTTTGGATGGATCGCCGGCGCGTTGTCGTGTGCGCAGGTTTTCGCCTGCTCCTGGATTGGTCATWTCGACAACTGGTATAACATGTCAATGACTATTGGAGATAACATGTCAGCAGACACCACTGACTTCGCGAATTCCTGAATTTGCTCAAAGCTACCCATCTGATTTCTGGCAAATCATCCGGATTTCAGCGACAATCCGGGAGTTCTGGAACTATGGGCGTGCTTGATATGATCCGGGTATCATCGACCGAATTCAGCAAAGGGGCGGAACGCTATCAGGGCATGGCCCTATCTCAACCTGTCATAGTAACGCGCAACGGGCGTGACCATACGGTGACGATCTCCATTGAAGAGTATCGCCGTCTTAAGAGGCGTGACCGCGAAGTATTGGGCATTGAGGATTTCACCGATGCGGACATCGAAACCGTCCGCCGTGCCGAGCCTTCCAAAGGCGCGGAAGGCTTCAATCACGAACTTGATCCATAACGCGCGGCTTTCCCCAATCACGTTCCCGGTATGGTCATTCGCCGTGTCCTCTCACGTAATTCGAGAAACCTCGCGACCGTGCGGCTAATCTACCCGCTGGCCTGCGCTGTCGAACAGATGCAGATATTTGCCCGGGAAACTCACATGCAACGTGCGGCCTGGATCGAGTGCCGCCCGATCCAGCGTGAATGCCTTGAGCGGCAGGCCGTGCAGGGAAAGATGCAGGATGATGCCGAAGCCGGTCGGCTCGACCAGTTCGACATTGGCCTCCAAGCCTTCGCCGCCGAGGACGACATGTTCGGGGCGGATGCCGAGGGTCACGGGAGAATTGGCCTCCACGGGCCTGGGAGCGCCGCTCGGGATGATCGTGCCGTTGGCGAGCCGGAGATCGGCATGATTGTCCGACGATAGATATTTACCCTCGAGGAAATTCATCCCGGGCGAGCCGATGAAGCCGGCGACGAAGAGGTTGGCGGGACGGTCGTAGAGATCGAGCGGTGAACCCACCTGCTGCACTATGCCGCCATGCATGGCGACGATGCGGTCGGCGAGCGTCATCGCTTCGATCTGGTCATGGGTGACGTAGATCGAGGTTGCCTTGAGATCGCCGTGCAGCTTCTTGATTTCGGCACGCATCTGCTCGCGCAGGCGCGCATCGAGATTCGACAGCGGTTCATCGAACAGGAAGGCCTTTGGCTGGCGGACGATGGCGCGACCCATGGCAACGCGCTGCCGCTGGCCGCCGGACAGCGCCTTTGGCCGACGTTCGAGCAGTGGGTCGAGGCCGAGTTTGGAGGCGGCATTGGCGACGGCGCTGGCGATCTTATCCTTCGCCGTCTTCCGCAGTCTGAGGCTGTAGCTCATATTGCCGGCGACGTTCATATGCGGGTAGAGCGCATAGGACTGGAAGACCATGGCGATGTCGCGGTCCTTGGGCGCGAGGTCGTTGACCCGCTTGCCGGCAATGGCGATGTCGCCAGCGGAGACTTCCTCGAGGCCGGCGATCATCCTGAGCAATGTGGACTTGCCGCAACCGGACGGGCCGACAAGGACGATGAATTCGCCGTCCTTGATGTCGAGGTCGACGCCGTGCAGCACCGCGACCTTGCCGAAGGACTTTTGGACATTCTGGATATGGATCGATGCCATGGGTCTAACCTTTGACCGCGCCGGCCGTCAGGCCCTGGACGAGATAACGCTGGATGAGCAGGAAGAACAGGCCGGCCGGGATGAGCGCCATGACGCCGGCCGCCATCATCTGCCCGAAATCGACGGAGAATTTTGACACGAATGTCAGCAGGCCGACCGGGAAGGTCGCCGCGTCATTGCCATTGATCAGCATCAGCGCGAAAAGCAGTTCGCTCCAGGCGGCGGTGAAGACGAAGCCGAGCGTGGCGGCGATGCCGGGCAGCGTCAGCGGCAGGATGATCTGGCGGAAAGCGGTGAATTGCGTCGCGCCGTCGATCATCGCCGCCTCTTCGAGATCCTTCGGGATGCCGTCGAAGAAGGATTGCATCAGGAAGGTGGCGAAGGGCACGTTGAAGGCGGTGTAGACGATCACGAGGCCCGTCAGGCTGTTGGTCAGATGCAGTGGTGACAGGATCTTGAAGATCGGCGCCACCAGCATGACGAGCGGGAACATCTGTGTCAGCAGCATCAAGGCCACGATCCAGTATTTGGCGCGAAAATTGAAACGCGACAGGGCGTAGCCGGAGAGCGAGGCGCAGACTGTGACCGCAATGGCGGTGGAGGCCGAGACGATCAGGCTGTTTTCGAAGAAGGTCGGGAAGGCCGAGTGCTGCAGGACGAAGAGATAATGCTGCCAAGTGGTCTGGGATGGCCACATCCGCACGCCTTCGGTGTAGAGCAGATTGTCAGGTGTCACCGACACTTTCAGCAGCCAGTAAAGGGGGAAGAGCGCGAAGGTGATGTAGCAGAGCAGCGCCAGGCGATGCAGGATGGTGGGAAGGATCAATCGCGGATTCATCGGCTCAATCCTTGTTCAGCAGCATCTGCCGGAGCAGAATGATCAGCATGGAATAGGCGAGCAGCAGGATCAGCAAAACCAGCGCGATCGCCGACGCATAGCCGAAATCGAGCCGCCGGAAGGCCTGGGTAAAAATGTAGCTCGCGACGATCTGCGTCCGGTCGGCCGGGCCGCCGGCCGTCATCACCACGATCAGGTCGGCGAAATTCGACACCCAGACGGTGCGCAGGAGTACGGTGATGGCGATGGTCGGCGCCAGGAAGGGCAGTGTGATCGAGCGGAAACGCTGGAACCAGGTGGCGCCATCGATCGAAGCGGCTTCGTAGAGATCGCGCGGGATCGCCTGCAACGCGGCCAGCAATGTGATGGCGAAGAAGGGAATGCCCCACCAGACATTGGCGATGATCGGTCCCCACATCGCATAATGCGGATCGGAGAGGATATTGCCGGGCTCGCTCATCAGGCCGAGGCCATAGAGCCAGTGCGGAATGGGGCCGATCACCGGATTGAACAGCCAGGCCCAATTGAGTCCGGCAAGGAAGCTCGGCACGGCCCAGGGCAGGAAGCATAAGGCCTGCACCACGCCCCTGCCCCAGAAAGGCTTGTCTAGCAGCAGCGCCAGGATGAGCCCGAAGATGAATTGCAGCGCCACAGAGGCCCCGGTCCACCAAAGGGTGTTTTTCAATGCATAGTAGAAGGCCGGATCCCTCGCCAGATCACGAAAATGATCGAGGCCGACAAAGCCGCCGGAGAAGGGATTGAGCAATACGATATCACGGAACGCATAGGAAATGCCGACCGCGAGCGGCGCCAGCATGACGGCGGCAATCAGGATCAGCGACGGCGCGCTATAGAGATAAGGCGTCGATGCGTCGGCAAGACGTGTCAGCCAGGGCTTGCGGTCATGCCGCCCGTCGATCCTGTCGGCGGAGATTGTCATCGGCCAAGTGTTCCCAATGGCGGCGCTTCTGCGCCGTTCTCAGATAATTGTCAGGATTGGCGGCGACAAAACCCCGAATGCCGCCGCCAAGTCTCGCCAGGTTATTTCTTAGTGGCGAGGAATTTCTGCTGTGCCTTGGTCAGGTAGTCCGCCCACTGATCGGCCAGATCCTTCGGCGAAATATCGCCCAGCATCGCCTGCTGCGAGGTTTTGATCGCCAGGGAATCCTTGAAGAAGGCGAATTCCTCGAGATAGGTCGGCATCACGGTCGGCACCGTGTTGCTGTCGGCCAGTTCCTCGAACCAGCCCTTGAACTGATCACCCCTGTAGAACGGATCGTTCTGGGCGGCGGTGTAGGCCGGCAGCGCGCCTATGCGCTTGTTCCAGGCGATATTGCCTTCCGGGCCTTCGAGTGTGGCGATCAGCTTCCAGGCCAGATCCTTGTTCTGGCTGGTGGAGAACATCGACCAGCCGCCATAGCCGATGGTCGGGAAGGACTTGCCGTCCGGACCCTTCGGCAGCGGCGTGACGCCGAAATCGTCCTTGCTCATGCGCTCGGCAACCGCGATCAGAGCATCCGGATCCTGGTCGAGGAAGGCGCAGGTGCCGGAATAGAAGCCGGCGACGACTTCGTTGAAGCCCCAGTTGACGCTATCCTTGGGGGCCAKGCCCTTCTTGTAGAGATCGACCATCCATTCGATGCCCTTTGCCCAGCCAGCGCTGTTCATCGTCGAGGTGCCGTCGGCATTGAAATAGGTGTTGTTGCCGGCCATCGAAGCGGCGAAGATCATCCAGCCGTTCAAGCCGCCCGGACCGCCGCGCATGCAGTAGCCGTATTTGCCCGGCAGCTTGGAAACGGCCTCGGAATCCTTGACGAACTCATCCAGTGTCTTCGGTGGCTCGGAGACGCCGGCTTCCTTCAAAAGCTTCTTGTTGTAGAACATGGCGCGCAGATAGAAGCCGTAGGGCAGCATATAAGCGGTGTTCTTGACATCGCGGCCGAGTTCGAGTGCGCGCGGCGTCAGTTCCTTGGTGTGCTCCCACTTGGCGAGATAGGGCTCGAGGCTTTCGAGCATGCCATTGTTGCCATAGAGCGACAGCCAGGTGTCGGGCATTTCCATCACGTCGGGCGTGTCGCCGGCCGAGACCATGGTGGCGAATTTCTGGAAGGCTTCGTTCCAGGGCAGCGAGATGATATCGACCTTGGTGCCCGGATTGGCCGCTTCGAACTTGGCGACGATCGACTTCAGCGTCTCGGTGCGCTCGGGGCTGGTGATGACTTCCACGAGCTTCAGCGTCGTGTCGGCCATGGCTGTACCCGCCATCATGGCGGCGAACAGGGCTGCGGTTATCAGTCTTTTCATGGTTCTTCTCCCAGTTGTTGTCGTCGTTGTGGCTGTTACGACGCGGCTGTGATTGCCGCATCGAGATCGCTCCACAGGGCCTCGGTTCCTTCGAGGCCGACATGGAGGCGTACGGATCGCGCATGGATGCCGAAGGCTTGCGCGGAATTCGGCTGCGCTTTCTGCTGCAGCACCACCTCGCCCGGTACGATCAGGCTTTCGTGGCCACCCCAGCTGACGCCCAGCTTGAAGAGTTTCAGGCGATCGGCAAAGGCGCGGATGTCGATGCCCTCGCGGAAGATGAAAGAGAACAGGCCGGACGTGCCGTTCAGGCCCGCCGGCAGGCGATTGGCAAGGCCGGGATGGCAGACCTGCTCGACCAGCGGATGGGCCTGCAGTCGCCTGGCGACCTCCTTGCCGGCCGCTTCATGCGCCTTCATGCGGATCGGCAATGTCCGGAGCCCACGGATCAGCAGCCAGGCGTCGAAAGGCGAGAGCTTGCCGCCGAGATAGGGATAGGCTTCCGCCTTGATCCTGCCGATCAGGTCCTTCGAACCGGCGACAATGCCGGCGACGACATCGCTGTGGCCGCCGAGATATTTCGACGCCGAATGCAGCACGAGATCGACGCCGAGCTTGAGCGGTTGCTGGAAAATCGGGGTCGCCCAGCTGTTGTCGATGACGCTGACGATGCCGTGTTTCCTGGCCAGCGCGGCGAGCGCGCCGACGTCATGGGCATCCATCACCCAGCTCGTCGGACTTTCCATGTAAAAGAGCTTCGCGCCCGGCAGCGCCTTGGCGACCGCCTCCTCATCCTTGCCGTCGACATAGGTGACCTCGACCTTCATCTTCTTAAGAATCGTGCCGAACAGGCGGAAGGCATCCGGATAGACGTGGCGGACGGCAACGATCCGGTCACCCGGCGCGACGAAGCTCAGCACCGTCGACGAGATCGCCGCCATGCCACTGGCAAAACCGAGCGCATCCTCGGCTCCCTCCAGCTTTGCCAGCATTTCCTCGAACATGCGTACAGTCGGGTTAAGTCCGCGGGTATAGATCGGCCGCACCTTTTCGCCGCGATAAGAGGCGATCATGTCGTCATAATTGCTGAAGGTGAACAGCGAGGTCTGCACGATCGGCGGCACCACGGCCTCGAAGGCATTGCCTTCGTCATGGGCGACGATCAGCGAGGCAAGATCGAACGGTTCCGGACCGTCATTCATTTCGACATTTCCTTGATATCTTCCTCGACGACGTCGAGGATCTTCAGTGTTTCACGCCGCGCCGCCTCGGTATCCTGGGCGGCGATGGCGTTGAAAAGCGTGCGGTGGAACGGGAAGGAGCGACGGGCAAAGTCCGAACGGTCGAAGGGCTTGTCCCAGAAGCGCCAGAAGGTCTGCCGCATCTGTTCGAGGATCTGCTTGAATAGCGGATTGTGGGTGGCATCATAGATTGCCAGATGAAAGGCCAGATCCTGCGGCCCGGCGGTGCCTTCCGACATATGTACCCGCTCCATCTCGTTGAGCCGGTGCTCGATGGTCACCAGGTCCTTGAGGGTGCGGCGGCGCGCGGCGACCATATTGGCCTCGCATTCAATGCCGCGCCGCACTTCGAGCGTCTGCAACAGCACGTCGCGCAAATGCGTCGTGTCGAGCGACAGCGGCATGTGGATCGTGCCTGATGATACCGGCTTCAGCAAATAGGTGCCGCTGCCCTTGCGGGTCTCCATGACACCGAGCGCCTGGAAATGGCTGATGACTTCACGGATGGTGGAACGGCCAACGGCGAGCGCCGCCATCAACTCACGCTCAGCGGGCAGACGGTCGCCGGCCTTGAGATTGGCGCCGTCGATATAAGATGCCAAGGCTTCGATGACCTGCGCCGCCCTGTCAAGCGGCGGCAAAGGCGCGATGATCGGCCTGTCCTGCAATTCTGCCGGCATGGCGGCATATTCCCCGTTTCAATGTCAGCTTCTCAAATTGGTCTGACATCCTAGCATTTCGCAAGACGAGGCTCACGTCAATT
Organism: Rhizobium sp. P2_G9; assembly: GCF_056403475.1. NCBI lineage: Bacteria > Pseudomonadati > Pseudomonadota > Alphaproteobacteria > Hyphomicrobiales > Rhizobiaceae > Rhizobium > Rhizobium sp. P2_G9. The sequence goes on from NZ_JBFUFK010000006.1 coordinate 35,960, forward strand.
GGTCTGACATCTGTCCTGTGGAAAAATTCGTGATCGCGAAAGTGGGATTTGGCGAATATATTTTTGCTTACCTCTGAAGCCGAGCAGGCCTTGCATGCCGAAAGCGGCCACAAACGGTCGCCTTCGGTTGGTATCCGATCGATTGATTGATTGCGGCTTAGAGAGCAGGCTAATTAGTGTGGTGTTTGCGGATGATGACACGGCGATGGTGATATCTATCCGCTTCCTTGCCGAGCTGGTAGCCGGTGACACCACCGATGACTGCGCCGACGGGGCCTGCGGCAATGGCTCCGGCGACTGCACCACCGACGAGGCCGGTGGTCTTGTTGCTGGCGGCATCAGCCGCCGTGCCAACAGCCAGGATCGAAACGGCTGTCATCGCAAAAACAAGTTTTCTCATGATCTTACCCTTTCCTATGACTGAGCAGATGAATCGTTGGCTTGCCAACGAAAGTCTGCTTAGTCCGGTATCATTCACCGTCGTCGTTTAGATCCACGCCAGGATCATCGTTCTGGTGAATGACGACATCGGGTTGCTGCTTCTTGATGATCACTGTCGGCTGCAGTCGCTCGATGACCACGGTAGGCTGTCTCTTCTGGACGACGATACTGCCCGTCGTGTCATCGTTGTCGATCACGGTGTGCGTCTCAATTTCGTCCGCGTAGGCAAGTGATGCCGTTGCGGGAGAGGCAATAAGAGCGGCGGCAAGCAGAATCCGCATTCTCATGACGAACTCCTTTTCTTGATTGGTCGATGTCTTGCAAACGACAGGAACAAGCGTTCGGTTCCGATCGAAAATCCGACGGCGGGCGGAAGCGGAATTCTGAAAGCGAGCCGGAATCTTCAGTTTGAAGTTTTGTCCCGCCAATTGTATAAAATGTGCAATCGCCGAATTATCGGCGCGAACAATATGGTGCGCTCCTTGGTTCCTGTCAGCAAAGGCCTGAAACACAAGACAATTTCCACGGCGGCGGCCGATGAAATCCGCAGCCGTATTCTTGGTGGGAGTTTCGCGCCGGGCTTCCAGCTCAAACAGGAAGACCTTGCGCAGGAGTTCGGTATTAGCCGGATTCCGATCCGCGAGGCGCTGCTGCTGCTCGAAAGCGAAGGCTTGGTGAAGATTATGCCGCATCGCGGCGCGGTGGTCGTCAAGCTCAGTGCCGAGGAGATCGAAGAGCTGTTCAACATGCGCATGCTGCTGGAACCGTTTCTGCTCGAACGCTCCGCGCCGCACCTGACAACGGACGATTTCGAGGCGCTCGGCAACATTCTCGCACGCTATGAGGATTCGATCGGCAAGCAGGACGTTGCGCGCTGGAACGACCTGAATGTCGAGTTCCATCTGCTGCTTTACAGCCACGCCCGCAGTCCGCGGATGCTGTCGACTGTGCACAGCCTGCTGAACGATTGCGATCGTCACACGCGCATCCAGTTGTCCAATATCGAGGCGGATCGCATGCGCGCCATGGCCGAACATGCCGACATGGTCAGGCTTTGCCGGGTTGGAAAATTTTCGGAAGCTGCCGCTCTGCTCTACACCCATATCGACCACGTGCGTGGCGGCTTGGTCGAGTTGCTGGGTAAAAAGCAGGAAACAGTCGAGGCGGCCTGACACCTTTGGCTCTTCGGATCGAGACTGAATCCAGCGCTCTCTACGAGCGCTGCTTAAGAAAGTTCGGCTCGCCCTGCTGAGCAAGGCGAGCCTGGAGGTCGCGCATCTGAGCGTAAAGGTCGCGCCTGCTCTCAGGCCGCCTTTTTCCTCGCGGTCGGCCGGGTAGCGGCAGCCTTTTCGACCATGGCGATGACCTCGGCGCGGCGGGCGCCGGTAAGCGGCATGCGCGGCATGCGGACGCGTTCAGAGCCGCGGCCCATGATCTGCTCGGCGAGCTTGATCGTCTGCACGAGGTCGTGCTCCGCATCGAGATGCAAGAGTGGCATGAACCAACGATAGATGCGCCGCGCCTCTTGCCAATCACCACGATCGGCGGCTGCGACCAATGCTACCGATTCTTCCGGGAAGGCGCTGGTGAGGCCGGATATCCAACCCTTGGCGCCGAGCATCAGGCCTTCCAGTGCGACGTCATCGAGACCGGCGAAGAGGTCGAAGCGGTCGCCGAACGCGTTGATCAGGTCGGTGAAGCGACGCGGATCGGGCGCGCTTTCCTTCACCGCCTTGATGTTCTTGACGTTTTCCAGCGACTTCAGCACGTCGGCGCCGATATTGACGCGATAGGCAGGCGGGTTGTTGTAGAGCATGATCGGCAGCGCGGTCGCTTCCGCCACGGCGCGGAAATGGGCGGCAAGCTCTTCGGGCTTCGGCACATACACCATGGCCGGCAGGAGCATCAGGCCGTCGGCACCGAGCTTTTCGGCATCCTTCGCATAAGCGATGGCGCGGCGGGTATCAAATTCCGAAATGCCTGTCACCACCGGCACGCGGCCATTCACCACTTCGACGGCGCCCTTGAGCACCCTGCGCTTCTCTTCGGGATCGAGCGAATTGTTCTCGCCGCAGGTGCCGAGAATGATCAGGCCGTTCACGCCATCCTTCACCAGCGCATCCTGGACGCGCTGCGTCGCATCCATGTCGATGGAAAGATCCTCGTGGAACTGCGTCGTTACCGCCGGAAATACACCATGCCAACCCGTCGTCATGCTCAAACCTCCAAGATTGTATAAAATCTTCAATATACAAAATTAAAATCGTGGTCAAGTGATATATCAGACGATGGGTAGAAAAATCGCCGAGCAGATTCGCTGCGCGGCGTCACGCTGGCTTCAGAAAGAAGCCGTGGCGCAAGCGGCGGCTGGAACAGGGCCAGTCAGGTTTTCAGCGCGGCGACGCACTTTCAGCCGGCGATGAATCCGCCGAGCAGACAGGTCAGATCAGCGTTCAGGAGCTGACGTCCGTTGAACTGCGCCACCTCCAACAGCAGTTGGCGCGACAGCGCAAGTGCCAGTCGACGGTCTGCCGGATGAGTTCCGGGACTTGAGTGATCTCGATCATCGTCGGTACCGCAATGCCCTTGTTACGGGCCACGTTCAGGCGGCTTCGATCATTGGCGGGACATCTGTTTGGACTCCCCTGCATTTGTCACCTGTAAAATATTTCGTCGATTTTCTCTATGGTGCCGAATAAATCATATTTTACATACGTAAAATATCTGACAGTCGTAAAGGACCGCGAAAACCCGGGCTGGATTTTGCGACCGGACCGCTCAAGCACGCTGCAAACAGGCTCTCCGTCGCCGATCGCGACGCCAGGAAAGGTCGGACCATGTCTCTCGTCGTTTACGATATATCCCTGAAGGATTCCGGAGTCATCGCCGAGCTCGGCACCTCGAACAGCGCCCTCATCGAAAGCGGTGTGACGCTCGCGAGCACGGGCTCCGAGGTCGTGCACACGTCAGGCAATAATCAGACAGTGAACATCCAGGGGACGGCATTCGGAGGTCTCTTCGGCGCCTATATGGGCGGTGCGGGTGCTTTCAATCAGACATTGATCGTCGGAGAGAACGGCTATCTTTCCTCGCTCCAATCGGAAGCGGCCATCCTCTGGGGGCATGGTTCCACCGTCGTCAATCACGGTGTGATCGAGGCATATGTCGCCAGTCTTGGCCTGCACGGAGACGGCGGCAATGACAGGATCGACAATAGCGGCACGATCCACAGCATAAACTATGACGGCATTTTTCTGACCGGAAGCGACAATGTCGCGGTGACCAATAGCGGCCTGATATCGGGCGCGGCCCTGGCGATCGATTGTGCCACCGACACCGGCAACATATCGGTTCGCAACACCGGTACGATGTCCGGCGGCATCTTCTTCGGCGACGGTGCCGACAGCTATGATGGAAGCGGCGGCGCCGTGTCGGGCCTCGTTCAGGGCGGCATTGGCGACGACCGGATCGTAGGCGGGGACGCCGCCGAACAGTTCGAGGGCGATGCAGGGCGTGACGTCCTCGCTGGCGGGGGCGGTGCGGACCATTTCATCTTCGCCGCCGCCCTGGACTCCACCGTCGCCAAGGCGGGCCGCGACCTGATCACCGACTTCTCTCATGTCGACCACGACAGGATCGATCTTTCCCTCATCGACGCCACGGCCTCGACCGAGGCGACCAACGATACCTTCCACCTGATCGGTACCGCAGCCTTCAGCGGCCAGGAGGGCCAGCTCCGTTACGTCTTCCACGGCGGCCACACCCTGATCTCGGGCGACACCAACGGCGACAAGACCGCCGATTTCGAAATCGAACTCGGCACGCATGTGGCGCTCGCCAAGGGCGACTTTCTTCTGTGACAGCCAACCCCTTCATGGTCTCCCCCTGAACGATACAAACGGAAAACCTTATCATGAGCACATTGAGAACCGTGACCGGCACCCTGGTGGGTGCCGGCTCACAGATCAACCTGGCCGACACCGACAGCCTCTACATCGCCGAGAACGGCATCGTCGCCAACACCAACCGCAGTGTCGGTAGCGCGCTCGACTTTGCCATCTATGGTTATGGCAGCCAGCAAACGGTGATCGTCGATGGGCAGGTCAGCGCCTATTGGGGCGGGGTGGTGCTGGTCGCCAACCAGACGGCTGCCAATTCAGGTCAGAAAGTGGAGGTCGGCGATACCGGCAAGATCTTCGCCGAGGTGGGCTTTGGCATCGCGGTCACCGCCGACAGCTCGTCGATACACAATGACGGCCTGCTGCTGGGCGGCGGCGGCATCTCGCTTACTTCCAATGCCAGTTGGAGGTCCGAAATCGTCAATCGCGGCACGATCGATGTGACCAACAATGCGATCCTCTACAAGGGTTCGGAGGATTTGACGCTGCTGAACCGCGGCGTGATCTCCGGTTTCGCCTCGTTCTATGGACAGTTCGGCACGGGTGCGGAGCATATCCGCAACAGCGGCGAGATGAATGGCAGCATCCTGCTCGGCACCGGCGGCGACAACTATGACGGCCATGATGGCATCTGCACGGGGCTGATCAGCGGCATGGCCGGCAATGACCAGATCATCGGCGGGCGTGAAGCCGAAACCATACAGGGTGGCGACGGCCGTGACATCCTGACGGGCGGCGGCGGTGCCGACCAGTTCATCTACCGTTCTCTTACCGAAAGCACGGCGGCGCGCACCGGCCGCGACCTGATCATCGATTTTTCCCATGCCGATCACGATCAGCTCGACCTCCGTGGCATCGACGCCACGTCGTCCGACCCATCGACCACCTCGTTTCATTTCATCGGCAGTCACGCATTCTCGGGTCAGGAAGGCGAACTACGCAACACCTTCCACCACGGCCACACGCTGGTCGAGGGCGATATCGACGGCGACAAGCATGCCGATTTCGAAATCGAGCTCGGCACGCATGTGGCGCTCGTCAAAGGTGATTTCGTGCTTTAGCCCCCAGGCAAGCGAACCAGCGGGGGCAATTGCACATGTGGTGATACCCGCTGAACTCAGCCCGACCAAAGGCATTGCTCTAGCCGATATTCCCATCATGCCTTCCGGCCGATGGTAGCCACGTCTTGATCTGTTGCTCCGTGAGGTTGGCGCCGCACAGCATAGTCGCAATGCGGCGGCCGTTCAGCACGGACGCTTGTGCAAGAATAGCTGCAAGCCCCGCCGCTCCGGCCGGCTCGACGATGCGGTTCCATGTTTCGTGGGCAAACCGCAGCGCACCGAGAATCTGATCGTCATCGACGAGAACGACCTCGTCCACGGTCTCTGCAAGCCATTCCACAGCCGATGGCACGGGAATCCGAACAGCAATTCCGTCGGCGATCGTGTGCGCCTCGCGGGTCGGGATCGCCTTCCTCGCATCGAAAGACAGCGCCATGCAGGGCGCGCCCTTTGCGGCGACGGCGACGACCCTTGTCCGCGGCGATCTGGATTTGAACCAGCATCCCATTCCAGCCGCCAGAGCACCGTTGCCGAGCGGAATGAAGACGGCGTCGATATCGTCGACCGCTTCGGTGAGTTCCGCCGCGATCGTTCCGGCACCCTCGGCAATCGCGGCACTTGCGCCGTCTTCGACGAAAGACAGGTTGCGCTCAGACGCGTAGACTTTGGCTTCCGCCTTGGCGGCGTCGAAATCTTCGCCGGCAAGAAGGACCTCCGCCCCGAACCGGCGCATTGCCTCGATCTTCAGCGGATTGGCGTTGAGACTGGCGAAGACGACCAGGGATCGCCCCTGTCGCGCGGCATTATAGGCGAGCCCCTGACCGAAATTCCCGGCCGATGCCGTGACCAGAGTCGTTCTGCCACCGGCGAGACCAGCCAGGAAATATCCTGTCCCGCGACCTTTGAAGCTGCGGATCGGATTGTCCGTCTCGTCCTTGGCGACAAGCGACAGTCCGAGACTTTCGGAATGCAGCAGTTGGGTGTTGAGAAAGATCGGATCGATGCGTTGGCGTGCATCGTCGATATTGAGGGAAGAGAGAGGCGCTTGTTTTGTCATGMAGAGATGCTACGGATTTCCAACGCGGACAAACCGCGCCGTTCAGAAAATTGTCGCGGATTTTCCGTGAAAATGAAGAGTTCTACGCCATGGACGACATCGATCGAACCATTCTCTCGATCCTGCCGGAAAATGCCGATATTCCCGGCAAGGTCATTGCCGATACCGTCAATCTATCCACCTCAGCCGTCGAAAGGCGGATCAACAAGCTCAAGCAAGATGGGATGATCGAGAGGATCGTGGCTGTGGTCAGTCGGAAGGCCGTCGATCGTACCCTGTCCATTCTGGTCGAGCTCGAAATCCAGAACGAATACCGGCACACGCTGGAGCAATTCCAGCGGTGGCTGGATCGTGCGCCAGAAATTCAATCCTGCTGGTATGTCACCGGCGATGTCGACCTCGTCCTGCTTGTGGCTGTCCGCAATCTCGAAGAATACAATGCTTTCATCGACCGGCTGATGAATGAGCAACCGGCGCTGGTGCGAAAATACAAGAGCCTGATCGCGCTCAAGACGGTCAAGCATGGCCTGACGCTTTCCGTTCAGGAGTAGCGGCTTTTCGTAGCGCCCGGCGATGCAGCGACTTTATGGAAACGGTGGGAAGGGTCGACTTGAGCACAGATCAGGTGCATGAGACCGCTACGCTATGCTAGCCTCATTCGGGCTCATAACGGATGAAAGCGCCGGCGCAACCATGGCCGGCGCTTAAAAATTCACAATCAGATCAGAACGTTGTCGCTGTTCAGCTCCGAGGCGCTGACACCGAGCAGCTTGATCATGTTGCCGTCGCCGAGATCGAGAACGACGTCGCCATGGTCGGATTGCTGCCAGCAGCGGCCGGCATCGCTATGGCCATGCTTGTCGTCTTCGCCGCCGTGCCAGCCGTGGCCCTGGCCAGGCAGCACGTCGTCGAGGCTGGAGAAGCCAAGCGCCGTGAGGTCGAGCTTGTCGGAATTCGGATCGAAATCGAGGATCAGGTCCATGCCCGACTTGGCCTCGAAAACAAAACGGTCCGCGCCGGCGCCACCGATGAGGAGGTCGCTCTGCTGGCCTCCATCGAGGACGTCATTGCCCGCGCCGCCCATCAGTTCGTCGACGCCCTTGTTGCCCAAGAGCGTGTCGTCACCTTTGCCGCCATACAGCAGGTCGCTGAAGCCGGAGCCGGAAATCGTCTCGTCGCCGCCCAGCACCATGCTCAGGAGCTTGGTCGCGTCAAGGTGCGTGACGGCCTTGACGAAGTCCTTGGCGTCGATATCGAGGCCGGAAATCGAGAAGTCGGCCTTGCCGGGGCCGTCGATGGAAAAGGAACTGATCGTACCGCTATCGATTGTCGGAAGCTTGCCTTTTTCGATCGTGACGCCAAGATCGGAACCGGTGATTTCGAATGTCCACTTATGACCCAGCGTGACGCTGATCAGATTGTCCTCGACATCGAAATTGGTGACCTTGCCGAGCGACTTCAGGTCGAGACTATTGAGATTGACCTTGAACGAGGTCGGAAGATCGAAATGAAACTGCGCGGACGGATTGCCGCCGCCATGATCGTGGCCGTTGTCGTCCCCGCCATCATCATCGCCGTTGTCGTCGCCGCCATTGTCATCGCCCCACTGGCCGTCATCGTGCCAGGAGCCGTGATGGTCGGAATTGTCGTCATGCCCATTGCCAAAAAAACGCGATTTTCCCGTCATGGAGAACCCTCTATTGCACCCACCACCACTGAAGTGCTGCAATCCTTACGCCGGGCCCGTCAAACATTCGTAAATGTGCCGATTAAAATTTTAAATTGCGACTATTCGTGCGGACGGGTTTCCATATTGGCGGAATAATAGCGCTCGCCAGGGTGTTGAGCGATCGGGGGCGGGGTTGCCTGCGTTCGCACCCGTTCCCAGATATGGTCAGACTGACCGAGCTCAAGATATCAAATTAACGGAATGTCGCTAGGATTCATGAAGAAAGTGGGCTAGCGAGCATTTCGATGGCATAGTCGGCGGCGCGCATCCTCAAGAGCGAGAAAACAGATGAATGTGTTCAACCGCGATCCGAAAGAGCCGCTGATCGAGCGCACGCTGATTGTCAGCAGCCAGCGCACGAATGCCGTGCTCGTGGCGCCGCATTCGATCGCGCGCTGGCTCCTGGTTTTCGTGCTCCTCGCCGGCGCCTATTTCTTCTACGGCTTCCTTGTGCCGGCGCTTGCAGCGCTCATTATCGGTTTTGCCAGCTGGCCGATCTATCGGTGGCTGCTCGGCAATATCGGGGGCAATCGTAGCTGGGGTGCGACGATTGCCATCCTTCTGGTCGTCTTCTTCATCGTCGCACCTTTGTCGCTGACTGCCGTCTATGCCTTCAAAGAAACGAAGATCTGGGCGGCCTGGGCGATCCACGCCAATGCCGCGGGCGCGGCCGTGCCGCTCTGGATGTCGAAGATACCTGTCGTCGGCGACATGGTGGCCGAACAGTGGACGAAAAATCTCGGCCATCCCGGTGGCCTGGGCGAGCTTGTGCAGGCGATCAGCGGCTCTAATATCAGCAATATCTACAAGGGCATCGTCATTGTCGGCGCCACGGCCTTCCATTGGGTGCTGACGCTGCTCTTCATGCTGATCACCCTCTTCTTCGTCTATCGCAACGGCGAGGACCTGGTGGCGCAGCTCGATCTGATCGGCGAAAGCGTATTGCCCGGTCGTTGGGAGCGCGTCTCGCGCATCGTGCCGCTGACCATCAGTTCGACCGTGACCGGCATGACGATGATCGCCATCGGCGAGGGCATCGTGCTCGGTGTCGCCTACTGGCTTTGCGGCGTTCCGTCACCCGTCTCGCTCGGGCTGATCACCGGCATCATGGCGTTGATCCCTGGTGGCGCTCCGCTCTGCTTCTGCCTCGTCTCCGTCTACTTGGTCGCCACCGGCAATTGGGTCGAGGGCATGGCACTCGTCGCCTGGGGCTCGGTGGAACTCTTCATCGTCGATAAGACGCTGCGGCCGAGGCTTGTCGGCGGTCCAATCAAGCTGCCGTTCCTGCCGACATTCTTCGGCCTGATCGGCGGCGTCAAGACGATGGGCTTCCTCGGCCTGTTCATCGGACCGGTGCTGATGGCGCTGCTCGTTTCCGTCTGGCGCGAATGGCTGCACGATGTGCACCTGCAGCACCAAACCGCCAGGGGCGTCGAGGTCGACCCGCATCTCGATCATCCCACAGCGCTAGACGACCGAAAAGTCGCTGCTGGTGAGTGAAAGGCCCGGCTGCAGATGGGCGAACAATATCTGCGCGGCACCGTCTGAGCCATCGGCATCGAAGTAGAGATTGCCTGTCGCGCTGTCATAGATGATGCGCTGCAATGTATCGGTCGCCGATGTCCCGACATGGAAGGCATCCGCGGATAGGCTGCCAACCGGCCCGACACCCACAAAAACACTATCATCAAGCGCGAAAGCGTCGTTGGCGACGGAGAATTTCTTGATCGTATCGACGTTGGATGTGGCATCCAGCGGCGTGCTGAACAGGAACGTGTCACTGGAGAGACCGCCAATGATCGTATCGTTTCCGGCACCGCCGTCGAGCGTGAGATTTTGCCCGGATGCGGCACCAGACGCATCAATCATGTCACTGCCTGTGCCGGCGGCGAATAACACCGTATCAAACGTGTCCTCATGCGCGACGGTGACGCGCCACGGCAGGCCGGTGATTGCCAGACCGGCAGTGGTGGTTTTGATTTGCACGCTGTCGGCCATGCCGGTGCCAAATGTGGCGACATTGTCCACCTGGCCGTCTCTCAAACCCGTGCCGAGCGTGGCTTCGAGATCGATCACGACCGATTCAATGCTGCTGCCGGTCAGATTATCGATCGCAATGTTGTCGGCTCCCCCGAGAGCGTGAAGCATGACCTGCTCGACGCCGCGCAGATGCATATTGATATTGGCGACGTTGCGAAAGAGATTTGCCTGCCCATCGACGGGGGAAGAGAGAACCATGTTTTCCACGATATTGGCGCCGAAGAAATCCAGCGTGTCCTTGCCACCCTGACCAAGGACAGTATCGCTTTCGTCTCCGGGCTGCCAAATGTACCTGTCATTGCCATCTCCCATAATAGCTGTGTCATTGCCACGGCCGCCGGTGATCACATCGGCATTCTTCGATCCGATCAGCACATCAGCATCATCGCCGCCATTCAGGGAAAAGCCTGTCGCACTCGTCGTCACGTCACTGGCATCGATCACATCCGCACCGAATCCGCCTTGGATGGCGATCATATCTTTCGCATCGGCGCCCTCGACAACGAGTTTGGCCGCGAGCCCGGTGACAACGAGCGCAGAACCGTTGTCGGAAATGGTGATGAAGTCGCCGTTGGCCGTGCCGAAAGCCGACACCGTGTCGGAGAAGCCGGCGCCGCGCGTGAGGTCAATATCGACCCGGCCGACGGGGGAACCAGTGAAATCGGATAGCGACAGGAATTCCGCCGCAGCACTGGCTTGAATGACGAGATGTTCGATGCTGGTAAGCGCGAGCGCACCTGCGTCCGTACCGAGGCTGATCGCTCCGGCATTGTTCTGCGCGATGATCTCGAAATCGTTCTTGCTGGCGACAAATGTCGCAGTGTCGGTGCCGTCACCGCCATCCAGGCTGAACGCGAACTTGGAAACCACGCCGCTGTTGATGTCGATGGCGTCATTGCCTGCGAGTGCGAAGACCTGCAGCAGATCCGTTGGATCCGCGGCCTGAATGCTTGTCTTCCAAGTCGAGGCCCCCGTACCGGAAGACACGCCGGATCCCGTTACGCTTATTGTATCGGCGAGGCCTGAGCCGTCGATCGCCACCGTGTCGGTCTCGCCGCCCGCCGAAGCGAGATCGAGCACGACATTTTCGATGCCCGTACCGGCGAGATTGCCGACGGTAATCGTGTCGGCGCCGGCCAGGGCGTGAAAAACGATCGTCTCGAAGCCCTGTACGTCGAGATTGATATTGGCGACGTTCCTGAAGAAGTCGAGATGCGAGCCGACCGCGGTCAGATTGATGACTTCCGCGATATTGGCGCCGCTGAAATCGAGCGTGTCCTCGCCCTTGCCGCCCGTGATCGTATCGTTGCCGTCGCCTGGTCCCCAGTGAAAGAGATCGTCTCCGGCGCCCATCGACACCAAGTCGTTGCCCATGCCGCCGGCAATGCTGTCATCGCCGCCACCGCCGGCGATTGTATCGTCGCCGCCGCCGCCAAAGATCGTATCCGCCAGGTTTCCCGGCCGGCTGGCTCCGGAGGTAACGACGCTCGGCGACACTTCGTCAGGCGTAATGATTTCGCTGTCGATGGTTCCGGTAAATGTCGGCATGGCTCACTTCCTCCCTGCGCAGCGCATCTCGCGTAATATTACTACGAAACAGCATCCTCGTTTCTTCGCCGAAGAGGATGCCGGCATTCGCCCATCCCGACAACGGGTGACAAACGCTGCGGATTGCTGCACCATTGCGTTTCGCCGTGCGTCGCGGCGCCAAAAGCATTGGGGGGGAACAGCATGAAACTCGCAACACTCAGGGATTCAACGCGTGACGGCCGGCTGGTGGTCGTGTCAAAGGATTTGACGCGCTGCTCCGAAGTCGGGCACATCGCCCGGACGTTGCAAAACGCGCTGGACGACTGGGAACATGCTGCCCCGCGGCTGAGGCGCGTCGCCGAAGGCCTGGAGACCGGCGCAGAACCGACCATGCGGTTCCATGAACATGATGCGGCCTCGCCGCTGCCGCGCGCCTATCAGTGGGCCGATTGCTCAGCTTACGTCAATCATGTCGAACTGGTGCGAAAATCCGGCAACATGGAGATGCCCCCGAGCTTCTGGACCGATCCGCTGATCTATCAGGGCGGATCGGACACCTTTCTCGCTCCGCGGCAGCCCATCCCGCTCGTGGATGAGGCGCTTGGGCTCGACATGGAAGGCGAGGTGGCGGTGATCGTCTCAGACGTGCCGATGGGAGCAAGCGTAGAAGAGGCGCGCGAGGCGATCCAACTGGTCATGCTGGTCAACGATGTAAGCCTTCGCACGCTGGCACTCGGCGAGATCAACAAGGGCTTCGGCTTCTTCCAGGCCAAACCGTCATCCGCCTTTTCGCCCACGGCCGTATCGCCGGACGAATTGGGCGATGCCTGGCAGGCCGGCAAACTGCATCTGCCGCTCTCCGTCGACCTGAACGGCAAGCCGTTCGGCCGCGCCAATGCCGGCGTCGACATGACCTTCGATTTCGGCCAGCTTGTCGCCCATGCGGCCCGGACACGCCCACTCTCGGCCGGCACGATCATCGGCTCCGGCACGGTGTCGAACAAGCTCGGCGATGGGCCTGGAAAACCGATTTCCGACGGCGGTGCCGGCTATTCCTGCATCACCGAGATGCGCATGGTGGAAACGATGATGCACGGTGCTGCAAAGACGCCGTTCCTCAAGGCTGGCGACGTCGTGCGCATCGAGATGAAGGACAAGAGCGGCCATTCGATCTTCGGGGCGATCGAGCAGACGGTGGAGGCGTATCAGCGGGGCTAGGCGATTGTGATGTCGTAGAGCGGGAAATTGCTGTCCACCGTCAGGACCTGCAAATTCTCGCTCATAGCCTGCGCGATCAGCATCCGGTCGAACGGGTCGCGGTGATGATGCGGCAGTGCTTCATATACGGCGATATGAGATAGAGTGACTGGGAGGATTTCGATGCCGGCTCGAAGCAGGAGGATACCCAGGTCATCTTCGATCTGCAATTTTCCCAGGCTTTTCTTGATTGCGATCTCCCAGATGGAGACGATGCTGACAGTGCAGAGATTCTCACGCTCAAGAAAGGGTAAGTATCGCTGAGGGATCTTTTCCTTCTGACCCACAGCCCAAATGACGATATGTGTGTCGAGCAGATAGAGCCGACCACTCATTTGACATACTCGTCCCATTCGGGACCGAGTTCGTCAAAATCATCCGCAATCCAAATCTTGCCCTCGAATGCGCCCAACAGCCGAGGACGATCAACACCGCCCTCGATTGCCGGCTCAACCTTTGCGATCGGCTTGCCATCACGCGTGAGCGTCACATGCTCGCCTGCCTCGATACGCCGTACCAGGTCATCAAGCGTGGTGTCCTTGATCGCGATGTTCATCGGCATCAGTCCCGGAGGTGATTAGTATTGCATACTCGATATAATTCGCGACGAGTTATATACTCAGCAGCTGTATTTTTCCATTCCGGTTGGAATGTCTTCCCAATCAACCGGCAACTCGAACTGCCCTTCGAATGCGCCGACGCGAGGCAAAGGTCGTCCCGGCAGGGCCGCGACGACACGCACATAGGGTTTGCCGTGCCGCGTGATTTCCACGTCCTCGCCGCCCGCGGCCTTGTGCAGGATCTCCGAGAGATTGGCCTTCATCTCGGCAATGGTGATGTTCATCGACGGCTCCAAACTTAGAGCCATAAATTAGGCCATAAAGCAGTCGCCAACAAGCCTCAGCTACGCGCGAATACGTAGTCCGTCTCCTGCCGCAGCACTTTGCCGGGGCTGAGGATCGCCTTCGGGAAGCCGGCTTGATTGATCGCATCCGGCCAGATTTGGGTTTCCAGGCAAAGGCCCGAGAACGGGCCGTATCTGCGCCCTTCCAGCCCCGGCACCGGCACGTCCACCTTGAAGGCGGCGTAGAACTGGACACCAGGCTCCGTGGTCAGGACACGCATTTCGACGCCAGATTTTTCGCTGCGCAGACGCGCGACCTCGCGCTTGGTGACGCGCTCATCCGACAGGCAGAAATTATGGTCGAACAGGACCCGTTCGCCGTCTTCCACCAGCACTACCGATTTCAGGTCTCGGAAATCGAAGGCCGTTCCAGTCACGTCGCGCGGGCCGCCTGCGGGGATTTGCACTTCATTGGTCGGCAGATAGGCGTCTGCGGCGATCTGCAGTTCGTGTGCGTCGGTGGTCGGCTCGCCGTCGAGGTTGAAATAGCTGTGCTGGCAGACATTGGCGATGGTCGGCTTGTCTGTGGTGGTTTCGTAGATCACCGACAACACACCGTCTGGCTTCAGTTCATACGTCGCAACGATGGTGCAGTTGCCGGGATAGCCGGCGCGCCCGTCCGGGTCGAGAATGGTGAGCACGATCTTGCTTTCGGTCTGCTCGACGATCGTCCAGTTCTGCTTGCCCATGCCATCCGAACCGCCATGCAGATGGGTGACGCCGCGCTCGTTGCGTTCGAGATGGTATTCGTGGCCGTCGATCGAGAAGCGGCCGTCGGCGATGCGATTGGCGTTGCGACCCGGCGTCGCGCCGAAATAGGGCGAGTGGACGAGATAGTCTTCCATAGTCTCGAAACCAAGCACCAGCGGCGCATCGTGGCCATCGAACCGCAAATCCTGGATGATCGCACCCCAGGTGAGCACCTGCGCCGTCAGACCGCCGCCCTTGAGGAAGACCCGGGTCACCGTCTCTTCATTGGGACCCATGCCAAAAATATCGCTTCTCGTCATTCCAGATTTCTCCCCGCGGCGAAGCGCCGAATGCCGGCGCGAAATTGTATGATTTTTGCGCCGGCTGCAACAGGGAAGATGAAAGAAGCGCTTAACGGGTGGGAACCGGCACTGCACCGCGGTAGTCATAGAAGCCGCGGCCGGACTTGCGGCCAAGCCAACCGGCCTCGACATATTTCACCAGGAGCGGACACGGACGGTATTTCGAATCGGCCAGACCGTCATGCAGCACCTGCATGATCGACAGGCAGGTGTCGAGGCCGATGAAATCGGCGAGCTGCAGCGGTCCCATCGGATGGTTGGCGCCGAGCTTCATGGCAGTGTCGATCGCGTCGACCGAACCAACGCCTTCATAGAGCGTGTAGATTGCTTCATTGATCATCGGCAGCAGGATACGGTTGACGATGAAAGCCGGGAAATCCTCGGCGACCGTGATCGTCTTCTCGAGCGAGGTGACGAATTGCTTGGCCGCGTTGAACGTGCCCTCATCGGTGGCGATGCCGCGCACGAGTTCGACAAGCTTCATCACCGGCACGGGGTTCATGAAGTGGATGCCCATGAAATGCTCAGGTCGGTCGGTCGCGGAGGCGAGCCGGGTGATCGACAGCGACGACGTATTGGTGGCGAGGATCGCTTCCGGCTTCAGGACCGGACAGACGGYCGAGTAGATCTTGCGCTTGGTCGCCTCGTCCTCGGTCGCCGCTTCGATCACCAGGTCGGCAGAAGCGAGGTCGTTGAGGTCGGCGGAGCCGGAAATGGCGGCAAGCGCGCTCTTGCGTTCTTCTTCCGTGATCTTGCCGTTGGCCACCTGACGGGCGAGGTTGCCGTTGATCGTGGCAAGAGCCGCTTCGATGCGCTCGGAAGACAGATCATAGAGCTGGACGCGATAGCCGGCGGCGGAGGAAACCTGGGCTATGCCACAGCCCATCTGACCCGCCCCAATCACACCGACATTCCTGATTTCGCTGCCCATGGTCTTTCCCGTGATAGATTTTTTCGATTTTTGGCGGTGAACCGCTTATCAACACATCATAGTGGCCGGGCTCGCAATTTCGCAAGCCCGGCCATTTTGATACTTCCGTTCAACAAGGATAGCCAGAGCTTTTTCGCAATTGCGAAGACCTGGTTAATCGCCTCAAAGGGCCTTTTCGAGTTCGGGCAGCGCCTCGAACAGGTCGGCCACGAGGCCATAATCAGCCACCTGGAAGATCGGCGCTTCCTCGTCCTTGTTGATCGCAACGATCACCTTACTGTCCTTCATGCCGGCGAGATGCTGGATGGCCCCGGATATGCCGACCGCGACATAGAGATCAGGCGCCACCACCTTGCCGGTCTGGCCAACCTGCCAGTCGTTCGGCGCATAGCCGGCATCGACCGCGGCGCGGCTGGCACCCACTGCAGCACCGAGCTTGTCGGCCACCGGCAGGATGACCTCGCGGAACTTTTCCGACGAGCCCAGCGCCCGGCCACCCGAGACGATGATTTTTGCCGAGGTCAGTTCCGGACGATCCGATGACGACAAGGCATCGCCGACATGGGTCGACAGGCCTGGGTTGGCTGCAGATGCGATTGCCTCGACGGAGGCCGAGCCACCTTCCGCTGCAGAGGCAAAGCTTGCCGTGCGCACGGTGATCACCCTCTTGGCGTCGGTCGCCTGCACCGTCTGGATCGCATTGCCGGCATAGATCGGACGTTTGAACGTGTCGGCCGAGACCACTTCGATGATCTCGGACACCTGGGCCACATCGAGCAGGGCGGCAACCCGCGGAAACACGCTCTTGCCGGTGGCGGTGGCCGCGGTGATGATCGTGTCATAGCTCGGTGCAAGGCTGACGATCAGGGCTGCCAGCGCTTCGGCGATGTTGTGGCCGTATTCGTCGCTGTCGGCGAGCAGCACCTTGGCAACGCCGGAGAGCTTTGCCGCCTGGTCGGCAGCGGCCTTGGCGCCTTTGCCGGCCACCAGCACATGCACATCGCCGCCGATTTTCTGGGCAGCAGTCAGCACCTTGGCGGTCTGGTCGGAAAGGCTTTGATTGTCGTGGTCGGCAACAAGAAGAATGGTCATATCGGTCTATCCTGGATCTCTATCGGGTTCTCGTTGCCTGGGCTCAGATGACGCCGGCGCTTTTCAAGCTGGACACCAACTCAGCGACGCTCTTGACCTTGACGCCCGCCTTGCGGCCCGACGGCTCCTCGGTCTTCAGAACCTTGAGGCGCGGCGAAATGTCGACGCCCAGGTCTGCCGGGGTCTTCTTGTCGAGCGGCTTCTTCTTGGCCTTCATGATGTTGGGCAGCGAGGCATAGCGCGGCTCGTTCAAACGCAGATCCGAGGTGATCACTGCCGGCAGCTTGACCGCAATCGTCTGCAGGCCGCCATCGACTTCGCGGGTGATATTGGCGCTGTCGGCACCCAGGATCTCGACCTTGGAAGCAAATGTCGCCTGTGCCCAGCCGAGCAGTGCCGAAAGCATCTGGCCGGTCTGATTGCTGTCGTCATCGATCGCCTGCTTGCCGACAATCACCAGGCCGGGCTGTTCCGCCTCGACCACGCCCTTGACCAGCTTGGCGACGGCCAGCGGCTCGACGATCTCCTGATCGGTTTCCACCAGGATCGCCCGATCGGCGCCCATGGCCAGCGCGGTGCGCAGCGTTTCTTCCGCCTTGGCCGGACCGACCGATACCACCACGACTTCGTCGGCCTTGCCGGCTTCCTTCAGGCGCAGTGCTTCCTCGACCGAAATCTCGTCGAACGGGTTCATCGACATCTTCACATTGGCAAGCTCGACGCCCGAACCATCCGCCTTCACCCGGATCTTCACGTTGTAGTCAACGACACGCTTCACGGTCACGAGAATTTTCATCGACGGTCCTTCCTGTTCCTCAGTGGCGGCGAAAATGCGCCATTTCAGCCCCTTGCCGATTGTCTGTCGGCGGCACTTTCAAGCCAGATTTTCCCCATTTTTACGGCTTTCGGCTGGAAAACCGGCCTCCGCTCAATGTCGCAACGGGAATATAGAGCCGCTATCGGGGCGTCAATACGGGCATGAATCCTCAAATCGATTTTATCAACGGCCCCAGCGCGACGGCTCCTGGCCAGTCTCGGCGGGCTGCAATCGGACGCCGCGCGGCGTCACCACCGTCCGGTCGAACAACGGCACATCCCGGCGTTTGAGCAGCGGCGTCAGGATCAGTCCGGCAATGATGCCGCCGACATGGGCGGCAAACGAAACATTGCCGACGCGATCGACGGCGAGCATGTAGATTTGCTGGCCGATCCAGAAGATCAGCGGAATGAAGGCCGGCAATGGCAAGGGGATGCGCCAGAGGATCAGCACCCAGACCCGCACCTTCGGATGCAGAAAGAAATAGGAGGCGACGACACCGGAAATCGCACCGGACGCGCCAATCAGCGGGCCTTGCGAATGCGGCAGGAGCAGACCGTGGAACCAGGCGGCCGCCGCCGCGCAGGCCAGATAAAACACGAGGAAGCGGACATGCCCCATGGCGTCCTCGACATTGTCGCCGAACACCCAGAGGAAAATCATATTGATGGCGATATGCCAGAAATCGCCATGCAGGAAGGCATAGGTGATGAAGGTGAAATCTTCAGGAACGATGGCGACGGCCGGGTCGAGGCGGACATTGTCGTGAAAGAGCGCCGGTATATAGCCGAAGCTCCCAGGCGCCGTCGACGCGAAGTGGTCGGTCACCAGAACCCGGGTGAAGAGCCAGACCAGGATATTGATCGCGATCAAGCCGATCGTGACATATTGCAGGCGGATATGTTTCAGCGCATTGACGTCATAGAGCGGTATGAACATGCGCCAAAAATCTCCTATCTGTTCTTGCCCGGCACCCAGAGAATATCCGCCAATCCATTGTCATTGGCATGACGGGCGGCGACGAACAAGAAGTCCGACAGCCGGTTGGCATATTTCAGGGCCTCAGGGCTGACCACCTCGCCTTCGACATCGGCCAAAGCCACCATCAACCGCTCCGCCCGCCGTGTCACGGTGCGCGCCAGATGCAGATGCGCCGACAGCGCCGAGCCGCCCGGCAGGATGAAGGAGTTGAGCGGTTTGAGGTGGACGTTCAGCCGGTCGATCTCCTGTTCGAGCCGATCGACCTGGCCGGAGATGATTCTGAGCGGCTCCCAGGCGACAGCTTCCCCGGTGTCCGGCGTCGCGAGATCGGCGCCGAGATCGAAGAGATCGTTCTGGATGCGGGTCAGCATGGCGCCGAGCTCGGCATGGGCGCCGATATGCAACTGAGCCAGCCCGATCGCGGCATTGGCCTCGTCAATGGCGCCGAAAGCCTCGACCCTCAGATCACTCTTCTTGCGGCGCGGGCCGGCCGCAAGCCCGGTCGTACCGTCATCGCCCGTGCGGGTATAGATCTTGTTGAGCTTGACCATGCCGTTCAGACCTGTGCGACGGATTGGACATGCGCCGTCGCCGGCATGTCGATTTCCGAAGTCTTCTGCGAGCGGCCGCCACCCGTCAGCCACAGCGTCGCCATGATCAGAGCGATCGCGATCGCCTGCAGCAGAATGCGCAGCTGCATCAGCTTGTTGGAGGTCATCGGACTGCCGCCCCTGAGCATGTTGAAGAGGCCGCGCACAAGAACGACCGCCACCAGGAACATGACGACGATGGCGGCAAAATACGTGAAGGTACCCATGATTCAATATCCGGTTTGATCCCGGCCTGCTCATCCCATCCTGGCGAGGATCTTGTAGAAAAGGCCCGCTGGCAGCAGCCGCTTGAGGAGAACGCCGCGCCGGGCCGGTTTGGTGATCACATAATGCGGCTTTGGCCGCGGTGACGTCAAGGCATGCCGGAGTGCGGCATAGACGGCTTCCGGTCCGAGCTTGCCTTTGGCCTGGCCGGATTCACCCTTGAGCCGGCGAATCTGCCGCTTGTATATGGCCCGGTGCACGGAGCCTTCGATGTCGATATGCTGTTCGGCGGCGGCCAGTGCATTGGCCATGAATTCCGAATGGATCGGACCGGGCTCGATCAGGCTGACATGAATGCCCGAACCGTAGAGCTCCATCGCCATGGTCAGCGTCAGGCCTTCGAGCGCGAATTTCGAGGCATTATAGGCACCACGCCAGGGATAGGGGACGAGGCCGAGGATGGAGGAGCAATTGACGATCCGCCCGCGGCCCTGGCGGCGCATGATCGGGATCACCTGCCGGGTCAGTTCATGCCAGCCAAAGAAGTTGGTCTCGAATTGCAGCCGCAGCACGTCCGTGGTCAGGTCTTCGACCGCGCCAGGCTGACCATAGGCGCCGTTATTATAGAGCGCATCGAGCCTGTCATCGGTGCGCTCCAGGACCGCTATGACCAGCGCGTTGATCGTCTCCGGCTTCGTGTAGTCCATGAGGAAGGCCTCGATGCCCTCCGATTCGAGGCTCAGCTTCTGCTCCTCGCGGCGCACTGTGGCAAAAACCCGCCAACCATCGGCCTTCAACGCTCTTGCGGCATAGGCACCGATTCCAGACGAGGCCCCGGTGACGATGATGCTTGGCTTTTCATTCATTTCGATAGGATTCCTCGACAAGGCAACGTTTGTTTCCCATATTCGTACCAGCCACGATAGAAAAGCCTGGAGGTTGGATGCTGACATTCGTCCGCATGGTCTGGAAAGTCGCCTTCGATGCTTTCTGGCATTTTTCCGACGACGATGGCTGGGCGATGGCGAGTCATGTGGCGCTTTCGGCGCTCCTGGCTATCTTTCCGTTCCTGATCTTCGGCACGACGCTCGCGACCTTTCTCGGGGCGGACCAGTTTTCCTCGACCGCGGTGCACCTGATCTTCGACAATCTGCCGCAAATCATCGCCGAGCCGATCGCCAAGGAAGTGGTGCAGGTGCTGACGGTGCCGCGCGGCGGCCTGTTGACGGTCTCGGTTCTGGCGGCTTTCTATTTCTCGTCCAACGGCGTCGAGGCATTGAGAATCTCGCTCAATCGCGCCTATCGCGTCTATGATCCGCGCCGCTGGTATATCACCCGTCCGATCAGCCTTTGCTATGTGCTCGCCGCCGTGCTGGCGCTGGTGGCGCTGTCGACCTTCCTGGTCGCGGCACCGCTGGCGGTGCGCTTCGCGGGCAAGTGGATTCCCTGGGCCAAGGATTTCATGATCGTCGTCAACAGCTGGAGTCTCTGGGGCGCCGGGATCACGGTGCTGATCGTGCTGTTCGTCGCCCATCTCTGGCTGCCTTATAGCAGGCGCAGCTTCCTCGATGTGCTGCCCGGCGTCCTGCTCACCATTTTTGCCTGGCTCGCGGGCGGCTACCTCTTCGCCGATTATCTCAGCACATTCAACAACTATGCCGCGACCTATGCTGGGCTGGCATCGATCATGATCGCGCTGGCTTTTCTCTATATGGCGGCGGCGATTTTCATGCTCGGCGCGGAGATCAATGCAGCGCTGATGAAATACCGCGTCCGCCACCTGATCGGCCGGTACCTGTCACGCCGGCAGGTCATCGAGGCCGATCCGGCGCCGGATGTCGAACGGGCTGAGACCCGCCTGCCGGAGGACACGCAGGCCGGTTGAGCCGAGACTTTTGGAGAGCTTTTCGCCTGACGCGTCGAGCAGCAAGGCGTGGTGGTGGTAGATCGGGGCAGGCAGGCCGAAAAGGGTTTGCAGCAGGCGATGCACTGGCGTGGCGTGGTAGAGGTCACGGCCGCGAACGATGTGGGTTATGCCCTGTAGCGCGTCGTCGAGGACGACGGAGAGGTGATAGCTGGAGGGGGCGTCCCAGCGCCAGAGCACGACGTCGCCCCAGATGGAAGGGTCGGCGGGGATGGTTTCGGGGTGACCGGAGGAGGTTTCTGTCCAGGCGAGAGCTTGTGTTGCCGCGTCTACCCCCCTCTGGCCTGCCGGCCATCTCCCCCTCAAGGGGGGAGATTGACTCGTGGCTCGCTCTCCACCCTCCACCGGCGTTGGGTCATTGAAAACCACTTGAGGAGAGAGAGGCCGAGGTGGTCGCCCCATCCAATCTCCCCCCTTGAGGGGGAGATGGCCGGCAGGCCAGAGGGGGGTAGCCGCAATCTCCGACAGCGCCCTCTCCATATCCAGCCGCCACATATGCCGCTCGCCCGCCGCAATCCGCCTCGCAGCCAATTCCGGATCGAGCCCTCGCTCCTCCGTCGGATAAATCGGCGTCCCATCCGGATCACGCGGCCAGACGCCACCTCCGGCCTCGAACACCGTCACTCTCGCCTTCACCTCTGCCCGCGACAGAAAGGCGGGATAGACCAGCCCTCGCCCATTCAACGTCTCCAGCGCCGCGCGATAGTCCGCCACATGTTCGGATTGCCGCCGTACCGGCTTCTCCCAAGTGAGGCCCAGCCAGCGCAGGTCCTCGTAAATGGCAGCCTCGTATTCCGGCCGGCAGCGGGCCGGGTCGATATCCTCGATCCTCAGCAGGAATCGGCCGCCAGACGCTTTTGCCATGTCGAAATTCAGCAGCGCCGACAGCGCATGGCCGAGATGAAGCTCTCCGTTCGGGCTCGGCGCGAAGCGGAAGACCGGGGCCATGTCAGGCCGGCTGCTTCTTGAAGAAATTGCCGGAGACGGCGAGGAGTGCGCCGAGCGAAACCAGCAGGCAGGCGATCAGGATCCGCCACGAGGGTTCGGCAAAGTGGGCAAGCACCAGCGCCAAGGTCGACAGCACCGGTGCGGCATAGCTCGCCACGCCAAGAATCTGGATATTGCCTTTCTTGACGCCATAGTCCCAGGCATAGAAGGCCAGACCGACCGGAAACAGGCCGAGGCCGATCACGGCAAGCCATTCGGTCGTCGCCTGCGGCCAGACCGTCGTTTCCAGCGCCATATGGCAAAGCGCCGACAGGATTGATGTCGCCAGGCAAAAACCGGTGACGGCATCGGTCGGCACGTCGCCAAAGCGACGGCTGACCAGCGAATAGGTCGACCAGATGAAAGCGCAAACAAGGGCGGCGAGATAACCGATCGTATACCGGCTATCGAAATTCAGGCCGTTGCGCGACACGATCAGGAAGGTGCCGGCGAAGCCGATCAGGGCACCGAGGATATGCACGAGCCGTAGCCGCTCGCCCGGCAGCATGGCCGAGCCGAGCACGATCAGCAGGGGCCAGAGATAGGAAATCAGTCCCGCTTCGACCTCCGGTGCACTGCGCAAGGCGGTGAAATAAAAGAAGTGATAGCCGAACAGGCCGATCACGCCCGTTGCCCAGGCGGCAGGCGGCTGCTTCAGAAGTTTCAGCCGCTCAGGCCTGAGGATGAAGGTGAAAATGCCCGGCAGCGAGCCAATGGCGAAACAGATCGCCGCAAGCTGAAAGGGCGGCATCTTGCCCGACGCGGCGGTGAACAGGGCCAGAAGCGCCCACATCAGAATTGCCGAGAAACCCGATAGTGTCGCGCGCAGCATCAGCAAAACCTTCGAGATCATCTTCCGGCATTGGATGCGCCCGGGCGGCTAGCCGTCGAAACGCGTCGCCGTGACCGTCAGCGTGCCGTATCGCGTCGGGACCGAGAAGAATACTGGCGCATATACATTGAGAAGAGCCGACTTCGCAAACCAGATTTCCATGCTCGACAGCTTGCGGATATATTCGACGTCGCTGCGGCCCTTGCGATAGCCGGATTTCGGTTCGTAGCGGACCGAACAGACGATCGCGTCGCCGGCAAACCCCTTGATCTTGAACTGGTCCTCGCGCTTGCGCGACAGTTTCAGGCTGAGCCGCGATTCACCGTCATAGATCTTGATCTCGGACTGGCACGGATCCACCTTCAAAGGCACGACCAGACCGGCGATCGGGTCGGTGACCGCCTTCAGGTCGTCCGGGCTGACATCGATCCAATTCTTGCGCTTCCTCATCTCCGGCTCGGCGACCGAAGATGTGACATTGCCTTCGTCGAAATGGGTCTCGAAGCTGCGCGCCTTGCGGCCATATTTGTAGCGGAAGGAGAATTGCTGCGGATCGAACGTGCCATTCTTGACGATGCCGTAGGACGACATTTCCGCCTTGGCGTCGGAAATGATGCCGCCAATGCCGGTGGAGGCGATCTGAGCATCGATGGAATAGGTCTTGCCGCTCTTGCGCGCCTGGAAAAACGCATTGGCGAGCGGCAGGCCCGAAAGGGCGATCTCGTAATTGGTGTGGTTCAGCACTTCCTCAGCGCCGACAGCAGGGCCGAAAAGGCCGAGCAAGGCGGCAACAGAAAATGTGAGAAGACGCTTGAACATTCAGGAGCCCTGATGGTGACAGCCACGGAGTAGAAAGCTAATGTGGTTTTTCTTGGCAAGTGGCAAAAGGCCACGCCCCGAGAAAATTCGACTGCAGGCCAA
This sequence comes from Rhizobium sp. P2_G9, assembly GCF_056403475.1. Taxonomy (NCBI): domain Bacteria; kingdom Pseudomonadati; phylum Pseudomonadota; class Alphaproteobacteria; order Hyphomicrobiales; family Rhizobiaceae; genus Rhizobium; species Rhizobium sp. P2_G9. Next base: position 60,230 of record NZ_JBFUFK010000006.1, read on the forward strand.
GTTTGGCTTGACAGTCCAAGCAGCGGTCTTTAAGGAACCGCAACTTCCAAAACAGGCCAGCGGAGCGCAGGCCCGACTTTCGGGTGCGTCATCCTGTTGCCAGTGCGAATAGAATAGGTGTTAAAATGTCCCGTTGCTGCGAACTGACCGGCAAGGCCGTCCTTACCGGGAACAATGTCAGCCATGCCAACAACAAGACCAAGCGTCGGTTCCTGCCGAACCTGTGCAACGTCACGCTGATCTCGGACGCGCTGGGCCAGCGTTTCCGTCTTCGCGTTTCGGCGCATGCGCTGCGCTCGGTCGAGCATCGCGGTGGCCTCGACGCTTTCCTGGCCAAGGCTGATGAGTCCGATCTTTCGGTCCGCGCCCGTCTGTTGAAGCGTCAGATCGTCAAGAAGCTCGCAGCCTGATCAAGGCTTCGATCTCACGGATGAAGGCTTGAACGGCTCCGTTCAGGCCTTTTTTCTGTGTCCAGTGCATGTCTCCCGAAAATGAAAACGGTTTCGGAGACATGCGAAAACAAACAAAGATATCGTCAACTCCAACTGGTGGCATCACCCAGGATAAAAAAATGCGGGCGCAACGCTATACATTCATTTATGTGATCCTGATGACGCTTGTCGTCGTCGCTTCCAACGTGCTGGTTCAGTTTCCGGTCCAGGGCACGTTGTTCGGCATCAATCTTGCCGATCTGCTGACCTATGGTGCCTTCACCTATCCGATCGCCTTCCTGGTCACCGATCTCACCAATCGCCAGTTCGGGCCGAAATATGCACGCATCGTGGTGATCTGCGGCTTCATCGTCGGCGTCACCTTCTCCTGGTTCGTTGCCGAGCCGCGCATCGCCATGGCTTCTGGCTCGGCCTTCTTCTTCGGCCAGATGCTCGACATCTCGGTGTTCAACCGGCTGCGCCGGCAGGCCTGGTGGCGGGCGCCGCTGGTCGGCTCGGTGATCGGCTCGATGCTCGATACGGTGATGTTCTTCTCCTTCGCCTTCGCACCGGCTTTCTCGTTCCTCGGCCCGAACAACGATTTCGCCATCGGCTGGGCGCCGTTGCTCGGCGTGTTGCACGCCGAAGCGCCGCGCTGGGTGTCCTGGGCGCTCGGGGATTTCTCGGTGAAGATGATCGTGGCGTTCGTCATGCTGATGCCCTACGGGGCGCTGATGAGCGTGCTCAAGCCGATGCCGGGTGTGCAGAAGGCGTAAGTTAGGAGCCTGGAGCTTACCCACTCTGCCCTGCCGGGCATCTCCCCCACAAGGGGGAGAATGGATGGGGCGCCCTCTCGCTCGTATCTTTACCGTTGCATTCGCAGCAGCGTTTGTTTGGGGCTGTGGGCGCACCGCGAGCCACTCTCCCCCTTGTGGGGGAGATGCCCAGCAGGGCAGAGGGGGGTGCCACGCCCCCAAGGTCTACATCTTGACCGGTATCTTGTTCTCGAAATACCGGAACACCGCGACCAATATGCCTGTCAGCGTCATATAGACCAGGGCCAGCAGCAGGAGCGGTTCATAGGTGAGGAACGTATCCTGGCGGATCTTCGACACCACGCCATAAAGATCCACGACCGTGATCGTCGCCACCAGCGGCGTCGACTTCAGCTGCAGCACGGTCTCGCCGTTCAAGGTCGGCAGTGCCCGCTGCACGGCGCGCGGCAGCCAGACGCGACGGAAGAGCGTCCAGGGGGTCATGCCATAGGCGCGGGCGGCCTCCAGTTCGCCGCGGGGCACGCCGGCGAAGGCGCCGCGCATTACCTCGCCCTCATAGCCGGCGAAGGAGATCGTCAGGGCGGCGAAGCCATAGGGCCAAGCTTCCCTGAGATAGGGCCAGAGCAGCCACTGCCTGTGACCCGGATAGAGCGAGAAAACCGAACCGAGGCCATAGTAAAGCAGCCATAGCTGCAAGAGCAGCGGCGTGCCTCGGATAATCGAGCAGAAACTTGTGCAGAGCGCTTTTATCCACCATGGACCGGCAACCATGCCCATGCCCAGCAGGACGGCCAAAATAAAACCGACGATCGCCGACGAAAACAGCATGGCAAGAGACCGGCCGATGCCAGCCACGATCATGCCTTCATAGTTCGGAAGCCAGTCCCAGCGCAGGGTGGTGACCGCGAGAACCACCAGTGCCAGTACGATCAGGATCATCACGATCCGATGCGGCTTGAACAGGCTGCCCTTGAATTCCGGTACCGGCTCCGCCGGAGGTATGATGACCTCTTCGCTCATCGGGCCGCTCCCGCTATTCCGCGCCGCGATCGCCGCTCCGACAGTCGCAGGGCCGCATTTGATACGAGGAACACCGCGAAATAGAGCGCGCCGGCAGCCAGATAGTAACTCATGTAAGCCTTCGTCGCACCGGCAGCCTGACGCGTCGCGAGCGTCAGTTCGGTAAAGCCGACAACCGCCAACAAGGACGTGTCCTTGGTGGCCACCATCCAGAGGTTTCCAAGCCCAGGCAATGCATAGGGCAACATCGCCGGCAGCGTAATGCGGCGGAAAATCATGAACGATGGCATGCCATAGGCACGCGCAGCCTCGATCTGGCCAGCCGGGATCGACTTGATGGCACCTCTGAGCACTTCCGTCGAATAGGCGCCCTGCACGACACCGAGCACGAGAATGCCTGCAAACAGTCCGCTGATGTCGATCCGTGCATAGCCAAGCAGAACCAGAACCTGGTTCACCGCATCCGTGCCGGCATAATAGAGCAGCAGGATCAGCACCAGTTCCGGTACGGCGCGCACGAGGGTCGTATAGACCTCCCAGAGGTCGCGGGCCACCTCACCGCCGTAAAGCTTGCCCGTCGCGCCGAACATGCCGATGATCAGACCAAGAGAGTATGACCCGACAGCGATCTCCATCGAGGCCAGCAGGCCTTTCAGCATCTGCCCGCCCCAGCCGTTCAGGTCGAAAGCCGAAAGGCTGGCATCGGATAAGGTCAGAAACGATTGATACATCGGCGCCGGTTTCTAAAAATGGCCTGGAGGCGCATGGCGAAGCCGCCATGCGCCGCTCATGGATTACTTGCCGTAGATGTCGAAGTTGAAATATTTCTTCGAGAACGTGTCATAGGTGCCGTCGGCGCGGATCGCCTTGATCGCGTCGTTGAGCTTGGCCTTCAGCGCGGTGTCTTCCTTGCGGACGCCGATGCCGACGCCGGCGCCGAGAACGGCCGGATCATCGGCAACATCGCCCTTATAGTCGCAGCACTTGCCGGCATCGGACTTCAGGAAGGCGTCGAGCGCGATGGCGTCGGCCTGGATCGCATCGATGCGGCCGGCGGCGAGGTCTTGGTTGGCCTCGTCCTGCGTCTGGTATTCCTTGATTTCCTGGGCCTTGGTGAAGTGCTTGTGGGCATAGTCGGCGTGGACGGTGGAAACCTGAACACCGATCACCTTGCCGGCCAGACCGTCCGGCGTGGAGGCGATCTTGTCGTCCTTGTTGCCGATGATGCCGGTGGGGGTGTTGTAATATTTGTCGGAGAAATCGATGGTCTTTTCGCGTTCGGCGGTGATCGACATCGAGCCGATGATCATATCGATCTTGTGGCTGGTCAGCGCCGGGATGATGCCGTCCCAGGCGACCGGGGTGATCACGCAATCGAGCTTGGCCTGCTTGCAGATGGCCTCCTGGAACTCGACTTCCCAGCCGACCCACTTGCCCGAAGCGTCGAGCGAGGTGAACGGCGGATAGGGCTCGGCGGCGAAGCCGACCTTCACCGTTTCCGCCTGCGCTGCGACGGCGCCAGTCAGGCCGAGCGCGAGTGCCGCGGCAGCGATCTTCAATCCCAATTTCATATGATTCTCCCTTATTATCAAAGGTGTGTGTGGCGGTTTTTGCACCTGTCTTCGTCCCTAAACCGGTTCCGATTTTCGGGAGACATGCGCTAGTGCACCGAAGAGATGAACTTCTTCAGTGCTTCGGATTTGGGTGCGCCGAACACCTGATCCGGCGGGCCCTGTTCTTCGATCAGGCCATTGCGGAGAAACACCACATGGCTGGCGACATTGCGCGCGAACTTCATCTCGTGGGTGACGAGGATCATCGTGCGTTTTTCCTTGGCGAGGTCGCCGATGACGGCGAGCACTTCGCCGACGAGCTCCGGATCGAGCGCCGATGTCGGTTCATCGAACAGCATGGCCAGCGGCTCGATCGCAAGTGCGCGGGCAATGGCCACACGCTGCTGCTGGCCGCCCGACAGGAAGGCAGGATAGATGTCGCGCTTCTCGTGCAGCCCGACACGGCGCAGGATCGTCTCGGCCGTGGCCGCGGCCTTGTCCCTGGGCACGCCGAGCACATGAACCGGCACTTCGATGACGTTCTGGAACACGGTCATGTGCTGCCAGAGATTGAAGCTCTGGAACACCATGCCGAGCTGGGTGCGGATGCGCCGCACCTGCTTGTGATTGGCAGGCGTCAACCCGCCGCGCCCGTCACTCTTCATGTCGATGGTTTCGCCATGAATGGTGATCGTGCCGGCGCTCGGTTGCTCCAGCAAGTTGATACAGCGCAGGAAGGTGGATTTGCCGGAACCGGAGCCGCCAATGATGGCGATGACATCGCCCTGCTTGGCCGAGAGGGATACACCCTTCAGCACTTCCAGCGGTCCGAATTTTTTATGCAGGTCTACAATCTCGATGGCTTGCGCCGAGTCTGTCATGATACCGCCAATACCGGGCTGCTTTTACGCGCCCGCTTTTCTTGAAGCCGTTGCGAGAGACACAACGGCTCATGTTCCCCAGTTATTCGTTATTCCGTGTCGGCAACTGGCCTCCGACCGGCGTGTTAAAAATCAGTAAAGCACTTGTTTTGCAATTATTCAAGTGTATAATCTATAAAAGTCATAGCTGCCGGATTTTACTCCGGAAATGCCCAAAATGGAGAGTGCGTGAGAATGAACGCCTATGGTTCGCAGGCCATGTCTTCCCGTTTGACCAAGGTGCTGATGCGCCGGCCCGGCAAGAGCCTGCTCGCTGCCGATGCCCACGAATGGCATTACGGCCCGACCTTCGATGCGGAAAAAGCCATAGCGCAATACGCGCATTTCGCCGCGTTGGTGGAGAAATCCGGCGCCGCCATTGTATGGATCGAAGACAATGGCGATGGCTTGGCCGATGCCATGTTCACGCAGGACCCGTCCTTCGTCACCGATCACGGTGCTGTCATCCTGCGCATGGGCAAGAAGCTTCGCCTGGCGGAAGGAGACCTGCATGAAGCGGCCTATCGCAAGGCTGATGTGCCGATTCTCGGCCGGCTGACGGCACCCGGCACGGTCGAAAGCGGCGACTGCGTCTGGATCGACAAAAAGACGCTTGCGATCGGCCGCGGCGTGCGCAGCAACCAGGCTGGCATCGACCAGGTGGCCGAAATCCTGAAGCCGCTCGGCGTTACCGTGCTCGGCTTCGACCTGCCGCTCTGGCAGGGCGAGGAAGCCTGCCTGCATCTGATGAGCGTCATTTCGCCGCTGGCCGATGACCTGGCGCTGGTGCATGCGTCTTTGCTGCCGGCCTCGTTCTACCTGTTGCTGAGGGAACGCGGCATCACCATGATCGTTGCGCCCGAGGAAGAATTCGCCGCGAGCAATGGCCTGAACCTCAACGTGCTGCCGACCTCGCCGAAGAAGGTGATCATGGTCGAAGGTTTTCCGAAGACGAAAGCCGCCATGGAAGCGGCCGGCTGCGAGGTCGAGACATTTGTGGCCGATGCGCTGTGCATCGCCTGCGAAGGCGGGCCGACCTGCCTCACCCGACCGATCCTCCGGGAGGGCTGATGACGCGGCGGTCGTTCCATCACGAGAGCGAGGATGTGCGGCGGCAGGACCTGATTGCCGCCACGCTCGACTGCATCGCCGAATATGGCATCCAGGGTGCGACCGTCCGCCAGATCGCCGACCGGGCCGGCGTCACGCCGGGCCTGATCCGGCACTATTTCGTCAGCAAGGAACTGATGTTCCAGGCGGCCTATCGCGAAGTCGTGTTCACGATGTTCGAGAGCGCCAGCAAGGCTGCCGACGAGAAGATCCACGATGCAGCGGCGCGGCTGAAGATCTTCGTGCTGGCCAATTTCCAGGAACCGGTCATCGACCAGCGGATGCTGTCGCTCTGGGCGACCTTCATCTCGCAGACCGGCGTCGACCCGGCGCTCGCCGCCATCCACCGCGAAGGTTACCTCTCCTATCGCGACACGCTGGAACAATTGCTCGGCGACGCGATGAAATCCGCGGACCGAGCCGTTATCGACGGCGAGCAGCGGTCGCTGGCGATCGCCATCAACGGCTTGATCGACGGACTGTGGCTGGAAGGCTGCATGGCCGGCGAGATGTTTGCCGACGGAGAACTTGGACGGATCGCACTTGCCTCCGTCGAGAAACTGACCGGGCTCGCGCTCGGCTGAGAACGAAAGGAACGACAATGCGCTACGCTTCGATCACCAACCGTCTGACGGGTCTCGGTTCCGGCAAATGGGCCGTGCATGTCGAGGCGCGCGACATGGTCCATTCGGGCATCCCGGTCATCGAACTGACGATCGGCGAGCCCGACCTGGCACCGGACAAGCGGCTGCTCGACGAATGCGCACGCTCCATGTATGCCGGCCGCACCCGCTATTCCAACGGCCGCGGCGAACCGTTGATCGTCAAAGCGCTGGTGGACAAATACCGCAAGCGCCGGTCGGATGTCACCGAACGCAACATTCTTTGCTTCCCGGGCACCCAGACTGCGCTTTTCGCCGTCATGATGGGCCTTGTCGAGGCGGGTGATACCGTGCTGACCGGCGATCCGCTCTATGCGACCTATGAAGGTGTCGTCGCCTCGACGGGGGCGAAGCTCATTCCGGTGCCGCTGCATCCGCAAAAACGCTTCCATCTGCAGGCCGCCGACCTCGAAGCGGCGATCACACCGGAATGCCGGGTATTGCTGCTCAATAATCCGCACAATCCCTCCGGCGCGGTGCTGTCGAAGGAGGAGATCGATGCCATCGGCGCGGTCTGCCGCAAGCATGACCTGTGGATCGTCTGCGACGAAGTCTATGAACAGCTGATCTTCGACAAATCGTTCTTCTCACCTTTCGACGATCCGGGCCTGGCCGAACGGGTGATCGCGGTGTCGTCGATCTCTAAATCGCATGCCGCACCGGGCTTCCGCAGCGGTTGGGCAGCAGGGCCGGTGGAATTCTGCGAACGATTGCTGCCGGTCTCCGAAACCATGCTGTTCGGCGGCCAACCCTTCATCGCCGACATGACGGCGATGGCGCTCAACGAACATTTCGATACCGCCGAGATCATGAAGGCCAATTATTTCCGCCGCGCAAAAATCGTCGCCGAGCATATCAAGGGCTCCAACACGATCGCGCCGCTGATGCCGGAAGGCGGCATGTTCATCCTGCTCGATGTTACCGGAACCGGGCTTTCCGGCGAGGAATTTGCCTGGAAGCTGTTGAAAGACAAGCATGTGGCCGTGATGCCCGGCTCGTCCTTCGGCGCCGAGGCGGTCGATTTCGTGCGGCTGTCGCTGACAGTGCCGGACGACGATCTCCGGATCGCCGTCGACCGGATCGCGGAACTTGGCGAACAGTTGACGCCGCCAGCGGCACGGCGGGCGTAAAGAGGGCAGTCGTCAGGCTCCCACTTCGAAAGCTTATAACCGTGTCACAACGAGGCTGGCCTAAACTCGGCCGGCATCGACTTGCGATCAAGGCGGGGCAACTGCTCGATCTTCTCACCGACTTCATTTTGCGCCAGGCGAAGTTCGTAAAGAAGCTGGAGATTAAGCCAGAATTCGGGGGTCGTGCCGAACCAGTGACCGAGGCGCAAGGCGGTGTCGGCCGTGATTCCCCGCTGCCCATTGATGATGCCGGTGATCCGGTTCACTGGCACATCCAGTTGACGTGCGGCCTCCGCCGCAGAAAGGCCCAGCTCATGCAGCTCTTCGGCGAGATGCTCGCCGGGATGAATAGGGGTGCGGGCCATGTGCATTCTCCTAGTGATAATCGACAATCTCTACATTCGTCGGGCCGGATGAATTCGCCGGCCATTCAAAGCAAATCCGCCATTGGTCATTGATGCGGATGCTATACTGCCCCGCCCTGTCGGCCTTCAACGCCTCAAGGCGATTTCCCGGCAATGCCGCGAGGTCACCCAAATTCTGCGCCGTCTCCAACCGATCAAGCCGTATTTCAGCTTGGCGCGCAAAACCCGAAAACTCTCGCACATGATCACCAAGGGCAAACCGCTCGGTGCGTTTATCGCGATAGCTCACAATCATGCAGTAAACTACCGAGATTTACGAGTTACGTAAAGCATAATTTATCTCCACAAAATTCATCGTAACAGCTTAAGAGCTCTTGGCCTCAAACTGGTTCTGGCTTGCCATCCACGTTCGATCCACTCTCGCTGTCAGCACTTCTTTCGCGACATCGATAAAGGCCCTGAGCTTCGGGGCCGTCGATGCTTTCCGTGGATAGTAGAGGAACAGGCCCGGCTCTTCGACGGCGTGTTCGGCGAGGACGACTTCGAGTCTGCCTACCTCGATCTCCTGCCGAGACAGCGGTTCCATTAAATAAGCGATTCCCACTCCGGCAAGGGCGAGTTCCTTGGCATAGGTCGCATCGGTGACAATCACCGTTCCCTTCGTTGCCACTTTGATATCTTTGCCGGCTTCCTCCAACTCCCAATCATAAAGCGCGCCCGAGGAAATCAGCCGGAAGCGGATGCAATTGTGATCCGAAAGATCGGCGATGCGTTTCGGCTCGCCCATGCGTGCCAGATAGGCCGGCGAGGCGACCATGATCATGCGGAAAGGCGGCGTCAGTCGCGTGGCGATCATGTCCTGCGCGATCATCTCGCCGAGCCGGACGCCGGCGTCGAAGCCGCGCGAAATGATGTCGATCGAGGCGTCTTCGCTGGCGATCTCGACAACGAGGTCCGGATGGCGGCGGCTCAGTTCTGCCAGCACCGGTGTGACGACGATGTCGAGCGCCGTGCGCGGGACGCTGAGCCTCAGATGCCCGGCGACAGTACCGGCATTCGACCGCAGCCGGTCGACCGCCTCGCCGATTTCGAGAAAAGCGTCGCCGACCGAGTCCATAAGGCTACGGCCGGCTTCCGTCAGTGCCACGCTGCGCGTCGTCCGGGCGAACAGGGGCTGACCAAGGCGCATCTCGATCTGGCGGATCGAGTGGCTGACGGCTGATGGACTCATGCCAAGTTCCGCAGCCGCGGCGGCAAAGCCACCACGGCGGGCGACGGAGAGAAAGACCGGAAAGTGAACGAGCAAATCTCTGTCCATTCATGAGCCATATCGCATAATCTATACGAATTGAACTGTCTTATCGTTGTCCGAACTTCCGCATAAGTTCCTCTCCAGCAGACAAGCTGAGCGAAGGAGACGACAAATGACTGCTCATATCCCTACATGGTTCATTACCGGCGCATCCTCGGGCTTCGGCCATGCCTTTGCCAACTACGCCCTGTCGAAAGGCTACAATGTCGGTGCCACGGCTCGCACGGTTGCGAAGCTTGGAGCATTGGAAGCCAAGGCGCCGGGCCGTGTTCTCGTTCACGAACTCGACGTGACGAAGCCGCACGACGCCAAGCAGGCGGTGGCCGCCGCCATTGAGCGTTTCGGCGGCATCGACGTGCTGGTCAACAATGCCGGCTATGCCATTGTCGGTGCGGCGGAGGAGACGCCCGAACATGAGTTGCGGGCGCTGATGGATACCAATTTCTTCGGCGCGGCCGCGGTCACGCAGGCTGCGCTGCCGCATATGCGGGCGAAGAAGAGCGGCGCGGTCGTGATGATTTCCAGCATGGGCGGCCAGATGTCCTTTGCCGGCGTCGGCGCCTACTCCGCCAGCAAATTCGCGCTCGAAGGCTATTCGGAGGCGCTGGTGCAGGAGGTTTCGAGCTTCGGTATCAAGGTACTGGTGGTCGAGCCGGGCGCCTTCCGCACCGCGCTGGTCAGCAGCTCGGAGCGATTCATGCCCGTGCACGACGATTATCGCGACGCGCTGTCCGGCGTGCGCAAAGCGATGCAAGAGATGGATGGCACCCAGGATGGCGACCCGCTGAAGGCGGCGGCGGCAATCGACAAAGCATTGGCGGCAGACAAGACACCGTTTCGGCTGCAGCTCGGCGGCGATGCGATCGATGCCATCCGCGACCACGCCAAGGCGTTGCTGGCCGACCTCGAAACCTGGGAAGCAGTCGGACGCGACACGCGCCTCGACCAGCATTGAGCAGCCTCTCCGCATCTCTTGTCTCGGGTCGGCGGGCGTCTTGCGACGCCCGCCGAATTTTTGGCCCAATCGCGTGGTGTTAAGCGCCGCGCAAACAATTTTCTGTATTTCGCTAAGGCTTCAGGCTATAGCCCCGGCATCCGGCGATTACCGGAGAGGAACTCTTTGATGCAGCAGAAGCAGGCCCTGGCGGAAAAGACCGAGACGGGCGATCCGGACATCCTCGACGTCGCCGCGTTCCAGGCCGGCGTTGCGGCAATAGGCGCTAAGTACAAGGCCGATCCGGAAGCATCGCGCGCCGCACTGCTTGCCTATTTCCGCAGCACCAACCAGGAAGGTCGGGAAAAGGCGCACCAGATCCTCAACGAGGATGGGTCCGGCATGGGCTGCGCCCGGCGCATTTCCTGGCTTCAGGACCAGCTCCTGATGCAGGCCTTTGACTTTGCCACCCGCTATGTCTTCCCGTCGAGTTCGACAACGCTCTGCGTCACCGCCGTCGGCGGCTATGGCCGGGCGACGCTGGCGCCGGGCTCCGACATCGATCTGCTTTTCCTGCTGCCGGGCAAGCAGACCGCCTGGAGCCAGAAGGTGGTCGAGTTCATTCTCTACCTGCTCTGGGATATGGGCCAGAAGGTGGGACACGCGACGCGCACGGTCGAGGAATGCATCCGGCTTTCCAGGACCGACATCACCATCCGTACCGCGATCCTCGAAACCCGCTTTATCTGCGGCAATGTCGCGCTGAAGAAAGAACTCGAAACCCGCTTCGACAACGAGATTGTGCGCACCACCGCGGCCGAATTCGTTGCAGCAAAGCTTGCCGAGCGCGATGACCGGCACCAGAAATCCGGCAATACCCGCTATCTGGTCGAGCCGAACGTCAAGGAAGGCAAGGGCGGTATCCGCGACCTGCACACGCTGTTCTGGATTGCCAAATATTTCTATCGCGTCCACGACACAGCCGATCTCGTCCAGCTTGGCGTGCTGTCACGGACGGAATATCGGCTGTTCGAAAAGGCTGAGGATTTCCTCTGGGCGGTGCGCTGCCACATGCATTTCATCACCGGCAAGCCGGAGGACAGGCTGTCCTTCGACCTGCAATCGGATGTCGCCACCGCTCTCGGCTATAAGCCCCGACCTGGCCTGTCGGCCGTCGAACGCTTCATGAAGCATTATTTCCTCGTCGCCAAGGATGTCGGCGACCTGACGCGCATTCTTTGCGCCGCCTTGGAAGACGAGCAGGTGAAGGAACCGCATGGTCTGAGCGGCGTCTTCAGCCGCTTCGCCCATCGCCGCCGCAAGATCGCCGGTACACAGGATTTCGTCGAGGACAAGGGCCGTATCGATCTCAGCCGGCCCGACGTGTTCCAGCGTGACCCGGTGAACCTGATCCGCCTCTTCCACATCGCCGATCTGAACGGGTTGGAATTCCATCCGAACGCGCTCAAGCACGTCACCCGCTCGCTCGGGCTGATCAATGATACGCTGCGCAACAACGAGGAGGCCAATCGGCAGTTCCTCGCCATCCTGACGTCGCGGCGTGACCCGGAACTCATTCTCAGACGAATGAACGAAGCAGGCGTGCTCGGCCGTTTCATTCCGGAATTCGGTAAGATCGTCGCGATGATGCAGTTCTCGATGTATCATCACTATACGGTCGACGAGCACCTGATCCGCGCCGTCGGCATTCTTTCCAGCATCGAAAAGGGCGAAGGCGCGGAAACGCATCCGCTGATCTCCGGCCTGATCAAGGGCATCGAAGATCGCGAGGCGCTCTATGTCGCCGTGCTCCTGCACGACATCGCCAAGGGCCGCCCGGAAGATCATTCGACCGCGGGCGCGAAAGTCGCGCGAAAACTCTGCCCGCGGTTCGGCATGACGCCGAAACAGACCGAAATGGTCGCCTGGCTGATCGAAGAACATCTTGTTATGTCGATGATGGCGCAGACGCGCGACCTCAACGACTGGAAGACGATCGCCGATTTCACCAGCAAGGTGCAATCGCTCGAACGGCTGAAAATGCTGCTGATCTTGACGGTCGCCGATATCCGCGCCGTCGGCCCCGGCGTCTGGAACGGCTGGAAAGGCCAGCTCTTGCGGATTCTCTATTATGAGGCGGAACTGGTGCTTGCTGGCGGCTTTTCCGAAAGCCCGCGCACCGAGCGCGCCCATATCGCCCGCGACCGGCTCGCCGACGCGCTGTCGGACTGGCCGGACAGCGAGCGCAACGCCTATGTGCGCATGCACTATCAGCCTTATCTGCTGTCGGTGCCGCTCGAAGACCAGATCCGGCATACCACGTTCATTCGCGATGCCGACCGCGAGGACAAGGCGCTCGCCACTATGGTGCGCACGGACAGTTTCCACGCGATCACGGAAATCACGGTGTTCGCGCCCGACCATCCGCGCTTGCTGGCGGTCATAGCCGGCTGCTGCGCCGCAGCGGGCGCCAATATCGCCAATGCGCAGATTTTCACCACCGCCTTTGGCCGGGCGCTCGACACGATCCATATCAGCCGGCAGTTCAAGGAAGATGCCGACGAATTGCGCCGCGCCGGCACGATTTCGAAAACGATCGAAGACGTGCTGTCCGGCAAACGCCGGCTGCCCGAAGTAATTGCCACGCGCACCAAGAACCGCAAGCAGGACAAGACCTTCGTCATCGCGCCGAGCGTGACGATCTCGAACATGCTGTCCAATAGGTTCTCCGTCATCGAGATCGAATGCCTCGACCGTCCGGGCCTGCTCTCCGATGTCACCTCGATGCTGGCCGACCTGTCGCTCGACATCACCTCGGCGCGCATCACCACATTCGGCGAGAAGGTGATCGACACCTTCTACGTCACCGACCTGACCGGCGAAAAGATCACCACCGACAATCGCCAGTCGCTGATCGCGGCACGGCTCAAGACCGTGATCGGCGACGGCAGCGACGACGGCGAGGCGCGGGTCGCGCCGGGCGTGGTGGCGCCGCTGTCTCCAAAGGGCCGGCTTGTGAAGAAACCGGCAGAGAACGAATGAGCCTCGTCAAGAAATTCATGACCGTCGGCGGTGCGACGCTGGGCAGCCGCGCTTTCGGCTTCGCCCGCGAAACGCTGATGGCCGCAGCCCTCGGCACCGGGCCGATGGCCGACGCCTTCTACGCTGCCTTCCGCTTCCCCAATCTCTTCCGGCGTCTGTTTGCCGAAGGCGCGTTCAATGCCGCCTTCGTGCCGCTGTTTGCCAAGGAGATCGAAGGCGGCGGCAAGGAAGCTGCGAAGCGCTTCTCCGAAGAGGTGTTCGGCGTCCTCTTCACCATTCTGCTGCTGATCACCATCGTCATGGAACTGGCGATGCCGCTGATCGTGCGCACCATCATCGCGCCCGGCTTCGATTCGGCCAGCGAGAAGTATGCCGTGACGGTGAAGCTCGCCGTCGTCATGTTCCCCTACCTGATGTGCATGTCGCTGACGGCGATGCTGTCGGGCATGCTCAATTCGCTGCATCACTATTTTGCTGCCGCGGTGGCGCCGATCTTCCTCAATGTGCTGATGATCGGTGCGCTTGGCTATGCGCTCTATACGCATGCCGATCCCCTGACGACCGCCTGGTATCTTTCCTGGGGCGTGTTGGGGGCGGGCCTTTTGCAGATGGGGGTGCTCTATCTCGGCGTGCTGCATGCCGGCATGACCATCGGCTTCCGGCGGCCGCGGATGACGCCGAACGTCAAGCGGCTCCTGGTGCTGGCCTTCCCGGCGGCGGTGACCGGCGGTATCACCCAGATCAACCAGATCATCGGCCAGATGATCGCCTCGACCAAGGAAGGCGCGATCGCGGCGCTACAATATGCCGACCGTATCTATCAGCTGCCGCTCGGCGTCGTCGGCGTGGCCGTCGGCGTCGTGCTGCTGCCGGAACTGTCGCGGTCGCTTCGGGCCGGCTATCAGCGCGAAGCCTCCAATATCCAGAACCGCTCGATCGAGTTCGTGCTGTTCCTGACGCTGCCGGCGGCTGTCGGCATCTGGATGCTGTCGCACGATATCATCCGCGTCGTTTACGAACATGGGGCATTCAATCCGGAGATGACGACGCGCGTCTCCGCCATTCTCGCCATCTATGGTCTCGGCCTGCCCGGCTTCGTGTTGATCAAGGCGCTCAATCCCGGCTTTTTCGCCCGCGAGGACACGAAGACGCCGATGCGCTTCACCACCTTCGCCGTGGTCTGCAATTGCATCGTCGCCGTGTCGCTCTTCCCCTTCTTCGCCGAGCGGGGCATCGCCACCGCCGAAGTGACCTCCGGCTGGATCTCGACCATCCTGCTCGGCACGACGCTGATCCGGCGCGGCCATCTGCATTTCGACAGAGCCTTTGTCAGCCGCTTTATCCGGCTGGCGATTTCCGCCCTGATCATGGCCGTGGCCGTACACTATGCCGCTGCCTATGCCGACCAGTTCATCACCCGGCGTGCCGGTATTCTGCACGAGGTCGTCGGCGTGTTCGCGCTGATCGGGTTTGCCATGGTCGTCTATTTCGTTACGGCCTTCGCCATTGGCGGCGCCAGCGTCGGCATGCTTCGCCGTAACATCAAGCGCGGCGGCGGCACACCCGCACCGGCCACCGGCGGAGACGACTGATGCGCTCACTGTTCCTCGTCACTCTTGTCGTGCCGGATTATGACACGGCCATCGCTTGGTATCGCGACGTTCTCGGTTTTGCGCTCGCGGTCGATGATCCGCTCGGTGACGGCAAGCGCTGGGTGGTGATGAAGCCTGATCCGGTGGCCGGCGCCGGCATCCTGCTCGCCCGTGCCGGTGACGACGAAGAGACGAAGGCCATCGGCAACCAGACGGGCGGTCGTGTCAGCTTCTTCCTCCAAACCGACGACTTTGCCCGCGACCATGCGCTCTATCGCTCGCGCGGCGTCGAATTCATCGAGGAACCGCGGCATGAGGATTACGGCACCGTTGCCGTGTTCAAGGATGTGTTCGGCAATTTCTGGGACCTGATCGAGCACAGGCGACAGGCATCGTCCAACTGATAAAACCCTTGTGATCTTGCGAAAATCGCGATTTCCAAGCTCCGGTTTTCATGCCAAACCGGACATATGGAAAAACGATTGCTGAACAAGGACGACGCACCGGCAACCCGTCGCAATCTTCCGGCCGAGGAACGGCGGCGCTTGCTGCTCGATGCAGCGATCGATATTTTCTCAGAAAAAGGCCTCGGCATCACCGTGCAGGAACTGGCCGACCGCGTGAAAGTCACGCAGCCGTTGGTGCATCGTTATTTCCCGACCAAGGCGGACCTGATCGGCGCTATCCGCGATTCGATCCAGAATGCCCATTGGGACCCGCAATGGCGGCTCATCCTGACCGACCGGACGCGTCCGCTCGCCGACAGGATCGTCGGCTTCTACGAGCAATATCTGCCACAAATCTATGTCGACCGATGGTATCGCGGTTTCTGGTATGCCGCCCTCGACGATCCATCTTTCGCGCAAGCCTATCTCAGCCATGTGGAGAGCGAGCTTTTCACCGCGCTGATCGGCGAGGTGCGGGCGCAATTCGGCTATCCGGGATTCGACGAGATTGCGATGTTCGAGCGCGAGATGGAATTGGTCTGGGGGATGCATTCGACCAATATCTTCGTCGGCATCCGCCGCTATGCCTACCACACGAAAGTGTCCGGCGACCTGCCGATGATCGTCAAGGACCAGATGCGCGCCTATCTGGCGATCGCACCGCAGGTGCTGTCGGAACTCATGCCGCGATAGTACTGGGCACAGCGCGGCCATATTGCCGCGGCGAGCAGCCCATCCGCTTCTTGAACGCGGTGCTGAAGGCGCTTTCCGATTCATAGCCGAGCGACAGCGCAATGGTCGAGACCGGCTCGCTGCCATTGGTCAATCGATCGCCGGCAAGCAGCATCCGCCAGTTCATCAGATATTCCATCGGCGGTTTGCCGACCTTTTCCTTGAATTTCAGCGCGTAGGTCGAGCGCGACATGCAGGCGCATTCGGCGAGCGCCTCGAGCGTCCAGCGATAGGCGGGATCGTCATGCATGGCCTTGATCGTCGCGCCGATCTGCCTGTCGGCGAGCGCAAAGAGCCAGCCGACGCCACCCTTCTCGCCTTCGGCCAGATGCATGCGGAGCGCCTGGACCAGCATTATATGCGCGAGATGTTCGACGACGAGGAAACCGCCGGGCTGCTGTTCGCGCAATTCCTGCATCATCCGCTCCATCGACCAGCGCAGCTCAGACTGACCCGGCTGGTCGTTGTGGATATGGACGATGGGCGGCAGCACCCTCAGCAGGATATCGGCGTTTTCGCCCCCAACGGCAAAGCGGCTGCTGATCAGCGAAAAATCACCGCCGCCGTTATAGGTGACGACACCGTCACGTCGCGCCAATGAAAATACGGCTGCCGCCTCGACGGTCGGGACGGACAAATCCGAAGCCATACAGAACGGCCGTCCGCTGGGCAGAATGAAGCAATCTCCGGCTGTCAGCAGAACCGGCTCAGGCACGTTTTCCACTGAGAGCCAGCATTGTCCCGACACGATAGCGCCGGTTTTGATGCTCTTCTGTTGATCTGGAAACTGCACCGACCATGGGCCTGCAGCGTCGAAGACGGCAGAAAGGTAATTTCTGGGCTTCAGCAAGGATAGGACGTCTGAAAGGGGATCCATAAGCTTCTCCGGACGATCTCGAAGATAATCGAGACGCTACAGCATAGATCGTATCGGCTCAATCGCTTATCAACTCCGCAGCGGCCGGATGAAGCGGCCCATCCATTCCAATGCGAGAGAAGGAGAAGTCGTGATGCGAGTCTTCGTCACGGGTGCCAGCGGTTTTGTCGGTTCGGCCGTCGTCCAGGAACTTCTGGGCGCGGGTCATGAGGTCTTGGGCATGGTGCGGTCGGATGCGGCGGTGGAAAAGCTCGCCGCCACCGGCGCCAAGGTGCATCGAGGTGAACTCACCGACCTCGACAGTTTGCGGAACGGCGCCAAGGATGCCGATGGCGTGATCCATACCGCGTTCATCCATGATTTTTCGAAGTTCAAGGAAAATTGCGAGATCGACAGAGCTGCGATCGAAACGCTGGGCGATGCATTAGCCGGCTCTGGCCGGCCGCTGATCGTGACCTCGGGGACAGGGCTCTTGACACCCGGCCAATTGGTGACCGAGGACACGCTGGCCCCGCCTCCGAATGCCATCCCGCGCGTCTCGGAACAGACGGTCTTCGCCCAGTCCGCGAAAGGCGTCAAAGCCATGGCCGTCCGCCTGCCGCCCTCGGTGCATGGCGTCGGCGACCACGGCTTCGTGCCCCTGCTGATCGGCATAGCCCGTGAGAAAGGTGCTGCCGCCTATATCGACGAAGGAGAGAATGTCTGGCCGGGCGTGCATCGCCTCGACGCGGCGAAAGTCTATCGGCTGGCGCTGGAGAAGGGCACAGCGGATAGCCGCTATCATGCGCTCGAGGGTGAGGGCGTACCGTTCAGGCAGATCGCCGAAGTCATCGGCCGCAGGCTGGGTGTGCCGGTGCTGGGCAAGTCGAAAGAGGAGGCTGCCGACTATTTCGGTTGGTTCACCCACTTCGCGATGATCGACAATCGTGCTTCGAGCGAAAAGACCCGCCAGGTGCTCGGCTGGCAGCCGACCCAGCCGGGCCTGCTCGCCGACATCGACCAACCGGCATATTTCCAGGTTTGATCGGTCCAAATAGGCGTTTGAATATCAAAAATTGGAGGTCGGCAAGCGCCGGCCTCCTGCATTTTCTTTCTCCCGCAATATCCTCTTGATCCCGTCTTCGCTGACGTGCATAAGCCCGCGCGTTAGCAACATGGGCCGTTGGCCCTGGGGCCCTCCACCAGCCTAACCGAGGACATTCCTATGGGTGAATTCAAGAAACTCGTCTTTTCCGGCGTGCAGCCGACCGGCAACCTGCATCTCGGCAATTATCTCGGCGCCATCCGCAAGTTCGTGGCGCTGCAGGACGGCAATGACTGCATCTATTGCGTCGTCGACCTGCATTCGCTGACCGCACAGCTCGTGCACGACGACCTGCGCGGCCAAATCCGCGCCATCGCCGCCGCCTTCATCGCCTCCGGCATCGATCCGGAAAAGCATATCGTCTTCAACCAGTCGGCCGTGCCGCAGCATGCCGAGCTCGCCTGGGTGTTCAATTGCGTCGCCCGCATCGGCTGGATGTATCGCATGACGCAGTTCAAGGACAAGGCCGGCAAGGACCGCGAGAATGCCTCGCTCGGCCTGCTCGCCTATCCCAGCCTGATGGCGGCTGACATTCTCGTCTATCGCGGCACCCATGTGCCCGTCGGCGACGACCAGAAGCAGCACCTTGAGCTCGCCCGCGACATCGCCATGAAGTTCAATCTCGACTATCAGGATCATATCCGCAAGGCCGGCCTCGGCACGGATATCGTCGTCGGCGAGGAGAAGATCCATGCCTATTTCCCGATGGTCGAGCCACTGATCGACGGTCCGGCGCCCCGCGTCATGAGCCTGCGCGACGGCACCAAAAAAATGTCGAAATCCGATCCGTCGGACCTGTCGCGCATCAACCTGCTCGACGATCCCGAGGAGATTTCGAAGAAGATCCGCAAGGCCAAGACCGACCCCGACGGCTTGCCATCAGAGATCGAAGGCCTCGCCGGGCGTCCGGAAGCCGAAAACCTCGTCGGCATCTATGCTGCGCTCGCCGACAAGACCAAGGCCGACGTGCTCGGCGAATTCGGCGGCCAGCAGTTCTCGGTGTTCAAGCCGGCGCTGGTTGATCTCGCCGTCAGCGTTCTCGCGCCGATCACCGCCGAAATGCGGCGGCTGATGGACGACACGAGCCATATCGACGCCATTCTCAAGAAGGGCGGCGAGCGGGCTGGCGAGCGGGCTGAAGTCGTGATGAACGAAGTCAAAGACATCATCGGATTTCTCCGCTAAGAATCGGATGACAACTCCGCCGCAGCACGATGCGGCGGAGTGAATTCCGGGTTTACGGGAGACATCCGGCACATGGTTTCCAAAAGACAGTCACGGCTCGAAGGCCACCGCCGCAAATTCATGGCAGTGATCGACAACACGCCGGAATGTGCCCGCGCCGTGCGCTACGCCGCCATGCGCGCCAAGAATTCCGGCGGCGGCGTGGTTTTGATCTATGTGATCGCCGATGCCGACTTCAACCAGTGGATCGGCGTCGGCGAAATCATGCGCGCCGAGGCCCGCGAGGAGGCCGAAACGGTGACCTCCAAGGTCGCCCAGCAGGTGCGCGAGGCAGTCGGCATCGAGCCGGAACTCGTCATCCGCGAGGGTAAGGCGACCGAGCAGATCATGCAATTGATCGAGGAGGATCGCGATATCGCCATCCTCGTGCTCGCCGCCAGCGCCGCCAAGGAAGGCCCAGGCCCGCTCGTCTCCTCTGTGGCGGGACGCGGCACTGCCTTCCCGATCCCGGTCACCATCGTGCCGGAAACACTGACGGATGAAGAGATCGACGCGCTGGCGTGACAGCGTTTTTCGGGAATACCTCTTCGCGTTTGTTGTCGCTTGCCGGCCAACGTAACGACAACGGAAGCGTATTTTCAACAAGACTTTGGGAGCGGAGCGGTTTTCATGGTCCGGGCAATCGGTCCGTCCTTTGCCGCGAGTGCCGACCAACCCGGCCTAGCGCCACCGGCCAAAGCAGCCGCAAGGCTATTGCGGATATAAATGAAAGCGACCAATCGTCCGCCGCAATCGTACTCCCAGTCGACTCTTATGTCCGAAATGTCCGCTGTCGGCGAGAAGTTCTCATGGCTCGCAGCATATCCCATTGGGTTGGCGAAGGGCGCCAGATTCGGCACAGTCCATTCGGGTTCCGCAGCCGCTTCGCAACGATTGTAGATCCAGACATCGCCAACGACTTTTCTTTTATTGTCCAGAAAGTAAGCGTAGGCAACACGCCCATCGTCGTCGAAAATGACCGAGCAGCCGGACTCGACGTTGGGAAACTCTCGCAAAAAGCCGGTCGAGCTGTTCATCTCTGCCCCTTCGTTATCCATCTTCTGATGCTATCGACGACGATATCAAACCCTCATCCTCTATGACATATTTCCAGAAAGCAGCGCTTTGCGCACTAGGACGCGATGAAATCTTGACGCCGATTCACCTCTTTTACTCTTGCGACCTCCAGCCAAACGGCCTATTTGTTTTTGAACAATTCTAAATCCGACGGCCTTGACCCGCCTGGACATGGAGAGACCGATGTTCATTCAGACCGAATCCACGCCGAATCCGCAGACGCTGAAATTTTTGCCCGGCAAGGTCGTGCTGGAAAACGGCACCGCCGATTTCCGTTCCGCTGACGATGCCGAAGAGTCGCCGCTGGCCGAACGGCTGTTCGCCATCCGCGGTGTCACCGGCGTGTTCTTCGGCTATGATTTCGTCACCGTCACCAAGGACGATACCGACTGGCAGCACCTCAAGCCGGCGATCCTCGGTTCGATCATGGAACATTATATGTCCGGCGCGCCGATCATGGGCGGGCTTTCGGGCAAGGCGGCAGCGGAGAGTGAAGACGAGTTCTTCGATCCGGCGGATGAAACCGTGGTCGCCACGATCAAGGAACTCCTGGAATCGCGCGTGCGTCCGGCCGTCGCCCAGGATGGCGGCGACATCACCTTCAAGGGTTACAAGGACGGCAAAGTGTTCCTCAACATGAAGGGCGCCTGCTCCGGTTGCCCGTCATCGACGGCGACGCTGAGGCATGGCGTGCAGAACCTGTTGCACCATTTCATTCCGGAAGTGCGGGAAGTCGAGGCCGTCTGATCGACGGAATTTTATGCGCTTGCTGGTGATCGACACGTCCGGGCCGGAATGCGCGGCCGGCATTTTTGATGCCGGCGCAGCACACATGCTTGCGCTCCAGTCCGAGACGATCGGCAAGGGTCATGCGGAAATCCTGCCGGGAATGATCGAGGCTGCGGCACGTGAGGCCGGGCTGCCGCTCAAGGCGCTCGACCGCATTGCGGTGACGATCGGTCCTGGCTCGTTCACCGGCATTCGCGTCGGCGTGGCGATGGCGCGCGGGCTCGCTCTGCCGCTCGGCATTCCGGCGGTCGGCGTCACGACGCTGTCGGTTGTCGCAGAGCCGATGCTGGGCCGGGACAAGCCGGTGCTGGCGCTGATCGATGCCCGGCGCGAGGAACTCTACGCGCAGCTTTTCACCGGCGACGGCTCGACGCGCGGTGAGCCGCAAGCCTTGCATTATGACGAAGCATTGAGGCTCGCTGCAGAAGCAGACGCAATGCTGGCCGGATCGGGCGCTTTGATCCTGAGCGGTGCAGCCTCGCCGCAGATCGACATGATCCCGCTCGATATCGTCGGTAGGATCGGCGCGAGGCTTGCGGCAGACGTCAAAGCCAGCCCGCTCTATATCCGCGGCGCTGATGCGAAGCCGCAAACAGGTTTCGCAGTGCAACACGCATAAGTTCTAAAGGATCATAGAGATTCTTCAATCTTTTGCGGCCATAGTGAAGGAACTGCATTCTTTTTGACGGAAACGCCCATGAATCCGGTCTCGTTGCTTGAAAGCTTCTTCACCCGCAAGGTGGAATTCGATGTTTTCGCCGCGGATGCCTCGGATTGCCGGGATTTCTCGCAACTTCACGGCGAACGCTTCTATCGCGGCTGGGGTGATGGAGAATTTCACTCCCTGCTCGGCCAGTCCAACGTCTTCGGTTTCAGCGCCCGAATCACCTCCGGCGTGCCGGGTCTGGGCGGATTCGTTCTGGCGCGCGAAGCGGCCGGGGAGGCGGAAATCCTGACGATTGTCGTCTCCGACAAATATCCGCGGCAGGGCCTCGGCTGGCGGCTGATGCTTGCTGCAATGCGGGAGATTCGCGCCCGCGGAGGCGAGACCCTTTTTCTCGAAGTCGACGAGGGCAATGACGCTGCGATCGGCCTCTACCGCAAGCTTGGTTTCAAGCAGGTGGCCGAGCGTAAGGGCTATTATAACGACGGTCGGGGTCGGAAATCCACGGCGCTTGTCATGCGGCTTGATCTCCGCTAGTCCCTCATCGAACGAAGTTTAGGGAATGCCGAGATGGCGGACATCACGCGGACGCTTGAGGAAATTTGTGCTGAACGCGGGCTGCGGATGACCGACCAACGCCGTGTGATTGCCCGCATCCTGCAGCAGTCGACGGACCATCCCGATGTTGAAGAACTCCACAAACGCTCGTCCGACGTCGATCCGCGGATTTCCATCGCCACCGTCTATCGCACCGTGAAACTGTTCGAGGATGCCGGCATTATCGAGCGGCATGATTTCCGCGAGGGCAGGTCGCGTTACGAGACCGTGCCGGACGAGCACCATGACCATCTCATCGATTTGAAGAGCGGCCGGGTGATCGAATTCCACTCCGCCGAAATCGAAGCGCTGCAGGAAAAGATCGCCCGCGAACACGGCTTCAAACTGGTCGACCACCGGTTGGAACTCTATGGCATTCCGCTTGCCAAGGACGAAAAGTGATCGCCAGGATTCGCATCATCCTTGCGATCACGTTGCTGGTCGTCGTCAGCGTGATCCTGTTTCCGATTCATCTGCTGTTTCTCTGGCTGAAGCATCCTTGGCGCGTGCGCATGCCGCGCTACTGGCACCGCATCGCGCTCAAGCTGATCGGTGTCAGGGTGACGACGCGCGGCGTGCTCGAACGGCGCCGGCCGCTGATGCTGGTCTCCAACCATTCCTCCTGGCTCGATATCCTGGTGCTGGCTTCGGTGGCCGATGTTGCCTTCGTCGCCAAGATCGAGGTGCGCGACTGGCCGGTCTTCGGCATCCTGGCGCGGCTGCAGCGTTCGGTCTTCGTCGTGCGCGAGCAGAAGCGCAAGAGCCAGGAGCAGGCCAATGAGATCGCCGACCGGATGAATGCCGGCGAGATTGTCGTGCTCTTTCCGGAAGGCACGACGTCGGATGGCAACCGCCTCTTCCCGACAAAGTCGACGCTGTTTGCCGCGGCGACATCGGCGGTTTCCACCGCCGCACAAGGCCGGGTCTTCGTCCAGCCGGTCGCCGTCGCCTATACCAGAATTCATGGAATGCCGATGGGCCACTACCATCGGCCGGTCACGGCCTGGCCGGGCAATGTGCCGCTGATGCCGCATCTGATCGGCGTACTGGAGACCGGCGCTCTCGACGTGGAGGTCAGTTTCGGCACGCCCATCGAGGTGACGGCGGCGACCAACCGCAAGCTGCTCGCCCAGACCGCCGACGACCAAGTCCGCGACATGCTCGAACGATCGCTACACCCCACGCCTCGAGCAAGCTCTGAAGATTAGACTTCATTTGCCGGCCTACATGATCTAAAGAGCCGCAATGGACCAGATCGTTGCAGAAAACATCAGCCAGACGCGGGCGAATACCAAGAAGGTGTTCGTCAAGACTTATGGCTGCCAGATGAATGTCTATGACAGCCAGCGCATGACCGATGCGCTGTCGGAGAGCGGCTATCAACCGACCGACACGGTCGAGGACGCCGATCTGGTGCTGATCAACACCTGCCACATCCGCGAGAAGGCGGCGGAAAAGGTTTATTCCCAGCTCGGCCGATTGCGCAAGCTCAAGGAAGAGCGGGCGTTGCAGGGCAAAGAAATGATGGTCGGTGTCGCCGGCTGCGTCGCCCAGGCCGAGGGTGCCGAGATCGCAAGGCGTGCGCCGGTCGTCGACGTCATCATTGGTCCGACCACCTATCATCGCCTGCCGGATGCGATCGCACGGGCTCGCAACGGCGAACGGGTGATCGAGACGGACTATGCCGTCGAGGACAAGTTCGAATACCTGCCGCAGATCAATCGCGAGAAGACGCTTGCTCGCGGCGTTTCGGCTTTCCTGACGGTGCAGGAAGGCTGCGACAAATTCTGCACTTTTTGTGTCGTGCCCTATACACGTGGCTCGGAAGTGTCTCGGCCACTGACGCAGTTGGTCGAGGAAGCCAAGAAGCTTGTCGATGCCGGCGTGCGCGAGGTGACGCTGCTCGGCCAGAATGTCAATGCCTGGCATGGCCACGGGCCGAAGGGCGAGGCCTGGGGCCTGGGCGACCTGCTTTATCACCTGGCTGATATGCCCGGCATCGAGCGGTTGCGCTACACGACCAGCCATCCGCGCGACATGGATGAGCGGCTCATCAATGCGCATCGCGACCTCAGAAAGCTGATGCCCTATCTGCATCTGCCAGTGCAATCCGGCTCGGATCGTATCCTCAAGGCAATGAACCGTCGTCATACGGCGGCCGAATACATCGCGCTGATCGACAAAATCCGTGCTGTGCGGCCGGATATCGCGCTGTCGGGTGATTTCATCGTCGGTTTCCCCGGCGAGACCGATGCGGATTTCGAGGATACGTTGAAGCTGGTCGAGACGATCGGCTATGCCTCCGCCTTCTCGTTCAAATATTCGGCCCGTCCCGGTACGCCTGGCGCCGAGATGAAAGACCATGTGCCGGAACAGGTCAAATCCGAGCGGCTCGAACGGCTGCAGGCGCTGCTGATGGCACAACAGACAGCCTTCCAGCAGTCACTGGTCGGCCAGACGGTCGAAGTGCTTGTTGAAAAACCCGGCCGATTCGACAATCAGATGGTTGGCCGTAGCCCATGGCTGCTTCCTGTGATAATTGATGCAAAAGATACAAGAATTGGTGCCATAATCATGGCACGAATCACGAAGGCCGGATCCAACAGTTTGCACGCGGAGATCGCATGAACACCTATGGATGGCCTATTGAAAGGAGCAAGACGGTTTGAGCAGACCCGAATTGATGTCTTCTACCGAGCGCCAGCCAATCCGGACTCCGGCAGACGCCAATCACTTCGTTCTGACCTTCGATAACAACCGTCTCGCCAGCGAGCTGTTCGGCCAGTACGATCAAAACCTCAAGCTCATAGCCGAACGGCTCAGCGTGGATGCGCGGCCGCGCGGCAATACGGTGTCGCTGACCGGCGAGCTCAATGCCATCAACATGGCTCGGAAGACCCTCGACCATCTCTATGACCGGCTACAGAAGGGCGGCACGATCGAGCCGTCCGATGTCGAAGGTGCGATCCGTATGGCGCAGGCGACCGACGACCAGCTCGTCTTCCCGGCGCTGGAGAAAAAGGCAAAGCTCACGATGAGCCAGATTTCCACCCGCAAGAAGACGATCGTGGCGCGGACGCCGAACCAGGACGTCTATATGCGGGCGCTGGAGCGTTCCGAACTGGTCTTCGGCGTTGGCCCGGCCGGTACCGGCAAGACCTATCTCGCTGTCGCGCATGCCGCACAGCTTCTCGAACGTGGCGCCGTCGACCGCATCGTGCTGTCGCGGCCGGCGGTCGAGGCCGGCGAGCGGCTGGGCTTCCTGCCCGGCGACATGAAGGAAAAGGTCGATCCCTATCTGCGTCCGCTCTATGACGCGCTTTATGACATGATGCCGGGCGACAAGGTCGAACGCGCCATCACCGCAGGCGTCATCGAGATCGCACCGCTGGCTTTCATGCGCGGCCGCACGCTTGCCAACGCCGCCATCATCCTTGATGAAGCACAGAACACCACGTCGATGCAGATGAAGATGTTCCTGACGCGTCTCGGCGAGAATGCGCGGATGATCGTCACCGGCGACCCGAGCCAGGTCGATTTGCCGCGCGGTGTGAAATCCGGCCTGGTCGAGGCGCTGCAGATCCTCAATGGCGTCGAGGGCATTTCCGTCGTTCGCTTCAAGGATGCCGACGTTGTGCGTCATCCGTTGGTCGCCAAGATCGTTCGCGCCTATGATGCCGAGGGTGCACTCGGCAATGGTGGCTACGAATCCTGATGTCTGAGACGTCCAGACTGGATCTCCAGCTCGCCGTCGAGGCGGGCAAATGGCCGTCGGAAGACGAGTTGCAATCTTTCTCTGCGCGTGTGCTGGAAAGGGCCGCCGACTTCCTCGCCGACGAAGTCAAGCAGCCTTTTCCCAAGATGCCGGTTGAAATTTCGCTGGTCTTCACCAGCGACGAGGATATAAAGGCGATCAACGCGGAATGGCGGGGACAGGACAAGCCGACGAATGTGCTGTCTTTCCCGGCTTTTCCGCTGGAGCCCGGCGGCAAGCCGGGTCCGATGCTGGGTGACATCATCCTTGCCGAGGAAACTTTACGACGCGAAGCCCTTGACCTCGGCAAGCCGTTTGACGATCATCTGACACATCTTCTGGTGCATGGCTTCCTGCACCTGTTTGGTTACGACCATATGGACGACGAGGAAGCAGCGGTCATGGAAGGCTTGGAAATCCGCATACTGGCGGAACTCGGCCTCGACGATCCCTACGGGGACGATGACCAGATAACAGTTTGAGGCGATGAGCGACTTTTCCACACGGCCGAGCGAGACGGCACATCATTCTCCGGCCCATAACGGCGCCGACGACGGCAGCACGTCTACCAAAGGCGACAGTACCACCGGGCCCAGATCGTCGATCTGGGCAAAGGTGTCGCGGCTGCTGCGTCCCCATTCCGCCTCGACCTTGCGGGAAGACCTTGCCGATGTGCTCGCCACCGAGGAAAGCGCGGGCAGCGATTTTTCTCCGATCGAACGGGCGCTGCTCGGCAATCTCCTGCGTTTCCGCGAAGTGCGCGTCGAGGATGTGATGGTGCCGCGCGCCGAGATCGAGGCGATTGACCAGGATACGACCATCGGCGAACTGGCGCTGATGTTCAACGAGACCGGCCGCTCGCGCATGCCCGTCTATGCCGAAACGCTCGACGATCCCAAGGGCATGGTGCATATCCGCGACCTGATGGGCTATATGATCAAGGAAGGCCGCAACCGCCGCCGTTCCGCACCAAAGGCCGCGGCGCCTGCGACCGTCACCGATGGCACCGTGCCCCTGCCGGCGCCGAAGGCGAGCAAATCAAAACCCTTCGACCTCTCGCGTGTCAATCCGGATGTGACGATTGCCGAAGCCGGCATTATCCGCCCGGTGCTGTTCGTGCCGCCCTCCATGCTCGCCTCCGAACTGATGGCCAAGATGCAGGCGGAACGGACGCAGATGGCGCTGGTGATCGACGAATATGGCGGCACCGATGGCCTCGCTTCTCTCGAAGACATCGTCGAAATGCTGGTCGGCGACATCGAGGACGAGCATGACGACGAAGAAGCGATGTTCACGCGTCAGTCCGACGACATCTGGGTCGCCGATGCGCGCGTCGAGCTTGAGGAGATCGCCAAGGCGATCGGCCCGGATTTCGATGTTTCCGGGCAGATGAACGAAGTCGACACGCTGGGCGGACTGATCTTCGCCGAGCTTGGCCGCATCCCGGCGCGCGGGGAAGTGGTCCAGGCCGTGCCCGGCTTCGAATTCCACGTGCTCGATGCAGATCCGCGCCGGCTCAAGAAGGTGAGGATCACCCGCAAGCGCACGCCGGTCCGCCGCCGTACGCCGAAGGAAGAGGGTGAGAGCGAAATCGGCGCGGAAGCGGAAGCCGCAACTGTGCCGGCTTCAGAGAAGGGCTCGGATATCTGAGCCCTGGAGCCTCAGGCGCGAATATCCAGCACGCGATTGCGATGCTTCGGATGCGTCGAATAAACAAAAATCCGGTCGAGGTCGCGGTCCGGCATCATGCTGAGGAAGCGCACCTCGATCGTATTATTGGCGTTGACGCGCATCAGCGTGCAGCCGACGCGGTTGACCTTGGCATCGGGGACGTCGAGATAGAACTGCTTCGGCAGGCTGAACTTGGTGTTGATGGCAAGGATGGCGCCGCTCTTCGAAATGGCGATCAGGTCGCAGCGGCGGGCTGCAAGATTCTTCACCGCATTTTCAGTATATTCGATGCGCGCCGCATTCATCGTCTCTTCCATGGCAAACCGCTTTTCGCGGTCGTACATGAAGGACTCTTCCTTGCTCAGATAGTTCGGCTTGGGTGAGGTTCCGGGTTCCATGGTTGTCCCTCCAAATTCACGCAAACCATGGTAGGAAGAGAAGGCTAAAAATGAATTGACGCGATGCGTTTTTGAAACATGTCAAGTTGATTGCCGTGTTTCAGGCTTAACAAACCGCTAGTCTGCCGCCCGCGATGACACAGATGCAAGTCACGGCAAGGCAATAAAACAATTTACTGGACTTATTGATCAGCCTCAGTGTTTATCTCCACGTCCGCGGCTGATCTTGAGACGCGAAAACAGGAAATCGTGAATGACGACCGCTTTGGACCAACTCAAAGGCAAGCATGTTCTGGTCGTCGAGGATGAGTTCCTGATCGCTGAAACCATGTGCCTCGACCTCGAAAATGCCGGCGCCATCGTCGTTGGCCCGGTGCCGACCGTGGCACGCGCATTGTCGCTGCTGCAATCGCGCCAGGTCGACGCAGCGCTTTTGGATATCAAGCTCAATGAAGAGACGTCGATATCGATCGTCAACGACCTCTCCCGGCGCGCCATTCCCTATGTATTCGTGTCCAATATCAACCCTTCCGAACTGCCGCCGCGCTTTCGCGACGCGCTTGTCGGCAAGCCGGCCGAAATAACCGTCATTGCCCGAGCGCTTTTCCGGGGCGAATAGCGGCGCTGGCTGGCGCGGATCAAGGCTGCGCTGGCTGGAGGGCATGGATGCGAGGCCTCCAATGCCGAGCCGTTGAGGGGGGCAAAGAGGGTACTCACTGGGCTAGGAATTCCCGGCCTTGGAAAATCCGACGTTCGGTATCGCCAATTCCATATGGACACGTCCTGCCGGAGGTGATCGTATGCGCTCGATGAGAATGCGAGAGGCCTGGATTGTTGAATATTCCTGCACTTTTCGATCTTTCCGGCCGCAAGGCGATCGTTACCGGTGCCAGCCGCGGCCTGGGGCAGGCGATTGCCGAAGCATTGGCGGGCGCCGGGGCCGATGTTGCGATCACCGCGCGCGACGTCGAGTCTCTAAGGGAGACCGCCCGCCGGATAAAAGCGCTCGGTCGCTCCATTCATACGTTTGAGCTCGATGTGCGCGATGTCGAAGCCTGCGGCAGCGTGATTGCCGAAGCGGCCGATGCACTGGGCGGGCTCGATATTCTCGTCAACAATGCCGGCCATGAGGATGTGCGGCCGTCGCTCGATGTCGACGAGCTGCTCTGGGACAAGATCGTCGATACCAATCTCAAGGGCGCCTTCTTCGCTGCCCAGGCCGCTGCGCGCTGCATGCGCGACCTCGGCAAGGGCGGCGCAATCGTCAATCTCTGCTCGCTCACCTCCTATGTCGGCGTGCCGACCGCCGTGCCCTATGGCTCCTCCAAATCCGGCCTGATGGGCATGACGCATGCGCTGGCCGCCGAATGGGCCGGCCTCGGCATCCGCGTCAACGCCATCGCGCCCGGCTATTTCCGCACGGCGATGACCGATGTGTTCTACAAGGACGACGTCTGGCAGCAGGCGATGCTGGCGAAAATTCCGCAACGCCGCTTCGGGGCGATGGAGGATGTCGCAGGCGCCGTCGTCTTCCTCGCCAGCGACGCCTCAGCCTATGTTACCGGCACCTGTATCCCCATCGACGGCGGCTATCTCGCCTCGATCTGACCCAGTCCCAAGGAAATTCCGATGTCCGACGTCTCCTTCCATGATCTCTCCACGCTCGACGAAGCCGGCCGCGCTGACTTGCTGAAACGCTCTGAAACCGACCTTTCCGGTTTCATCGACAAGGTGAAGCCGATCATCGAGGCGGTGCGGACGGAGGGCGACGCAGCGCTGGTGCGTTTCGCACGCGATCTCGACAAAGCCGATGTCAATATCGGCAGCCTGAGGGCAAGCGAAGCGGAATTCGATGCAGCATTTGACAAGGTCGACCCGGAGGTGATCGAAGCCATCCGCTTCGGCATCGACAATATCCGCCGCTTCCACGAGGAACAGAGACCGGAGCCGATGTGGCTCAAAGAAATGCGGCCCGGCGCCTATGCCGGCGACCGCTTCACGCCGATCAAATCGGTGGCGCTCTATATCCCGCGCGGCAAGGGCGCCTTCCCGTCGGTGACGATGATGACGGCGGTGCCGGCAGTCGTCGCCGGCGTGCCGGAACTGGCGATCGTGACGCCGCCGGTGCCGGACGGTTCCGTCGATGCCGCGACGCTGGTCGCAGCAAGGCTTGCGGGCGTCGAGACGGTCTATAAGGTCGGCGGTGCACAGGCTGTCGCCGCCGTCGCCTATGGCACCGAGACGATCAAGCCGGCGATGAAGATCGTTGGCCCGGGCAGCCCGTGGGTGGTTGCCGCCAAGCGGCTGCTTTCGGGCGTCATCGATCCCGGCTTGCCCGCCGGCCCGTCGGAAGCGATCATCTTTGCCGACGATACGGTCAAGGGCGGGCTTGCGGCGCTGGACCTGCTGATCGAGGCGGAGCACGGGCCGGATTCGTCGGCCTATCTGGTCACCCATAGCCGCCGCGTTGTGGAAGAGGCACTGGCGGCTTTGCCGGAGCATTGGGGCCGGATGACGGAGCAGCGTGTCGCCTTTTCGACTGCGGTGCTGACCGGCAAATGCGGCGGCGTGATCCTGACGCCGTCGGTCGAAGAAAGCTATCGCTTCGTCAATGATTATGCGCCCGAACATCTGGAAATCCTGTCCACCGATCCCTTCGCCCATCTCGCCCATATCACCGAGGCGGCGGAGGTCCTGATGGGGCCGTATACGCCGGTGTCGATCGGCAATTTCGGACTGGGTCCGAATTGCGTTCTGCCGACCAGCCGCTGGGCGCGGACCTACGGGCCGCTTTCGGTCACCGATTTCGTCAAGCGCTCGTCCGTCGGCTATGTCACCGCTTCGGCCTATCCGGAATTCGCCAAGCATGCCTGGACTTTGGCGCGCTATGAAGGCTTTTCCTCACATGAACACGCGGTTTCCGATGTCCGCAAGAAATATCTCTGAGGGATTTGGATGAAGGCGGCACGGCTCTATGCGGCAGGCGATCTCAGGGTCGAAACCATCGATCCGCCCAGTGCGCTCGCGCCCGGCTGTCTGCGTATCGCCGTCACCGCTGCCGGCATCTGTGGCTCCGACCTGCACAATTTCCGCACCGGCCAGTGGATCAGCCGCTCGCCCTCGGTCGCAGGCCACGAGTTTGCCGGCATCGTCACCGAAGTCGCACCGGATGTCTCCGACTTTGCGGTCGGCGATACCGTCGTGGCCGACAGCCGCGTCTGGTGCGGCGAATGCCCGGCTTGCCTGAGCGGGAGGCGCAATGTCTGCCTGCATCTCGGTTTCGTCGGCGAGGTCTGCGATGGCGGCTTTGCCGAGGAGACGGCATTGCCGGCGCGGCTGATGGTCAGGCATGATCCTGCGCTGGATCCGCGTGTCGCAGCCATGGCCGAACCCCTGGCCGTGGCGTTGCATGCCGTGCGTAGACAAGCCGTGCCATCCGGTGAGCCGGTCCTGATTGTCGGTTGCGGGCCGATCGGCGGTCTTGCAGCCTTGCTTCTTTCACGACTGCATGATGGTCCTTTGCTGGTCGCCGATCGAAACGCGGCGCGCGCCAGGCGCGTCGCGGACGTCACCGGCGCTGCTGCCGTTGACCTGGAGCCGGACGCGATTGCGGCATCACTCGATGGGAAGGCATTGCGCCATGCCCTCGATGCCACCGGCAATATCGCTGTCCTGAAGACAGTGTTCGATCTCCTGGCCGGCAGCGGTTCGCTGGCGCTGGTCGGCATCACGCATGGCCATGTGGATCTTGACCCCAACCTGTTGGTCGAACGCGAAATCGCGCTGATCGGCTGCCATGCCTTTGCCGATGAGCTTCCGGAGGTGGTGGCGATGCTGCCCGATCTCGCCGATGCTCTCCTGCGGTTGATCGACCGCGAAATCGATATCGATGAGGTGCCGGAAGCCTATCGCCGACTTCTCGCGGGTGAAGCGACAGGCCTGAAGACCATCATCCGCGTCGGTGATCGATGAGCACCAGCCGCACCGCCGAAATCCGACGGCTGGCCCGCATGGACGAGGCCAGGGCCGTCCTGCTGTTGGCGGACCTTCTGCGTGAACTTTTCGATCTCGACGCATGCGCGATTGCCATCAACCACGACCAATACAGCCTCAATTCGCTGAATGGATTTTTCGAGGCCGATGGGCAGCACTTCTTCTTCAAATTCCACCAGGAAGAGGGTGAGGAGGCGATGTCCGGCGAATATTACCGTGCCGACATCCTCGCCCGTGCCGGCCTGCCGGTGGATCAACCGGTATATATGTCGGCGCTGCCCGGCGAGCAGATCCTGATCTATCGCCGTCGCAGCGATCCCCGTTTTTCAGACGTGCTCCGGACGCTCGACCTTGTGCCGGATGACAAAGCCGAAGCGCTCGCAGTCGCGGCAGAACGCAATCTTTCTGAAAAGCTGCTGGCGGTCTATCGCCGCACGCTGCACCCGATCACGCCTCGGCAGGCCGCCGCGGAACCTGTCCATCGGCTGTTCTACGAACGGCTGGTGGATTTGCCGGAGGGTGCCTATCCGGGCGGGCGCTATCGGAATTTCTATGTCGGACAGCAATTTGCGTTTCCCGGCGTGACACTGGGTTGGAACGAATTTTCCAATGCCCGCATCGTGGTCAATGGCATCCGCTATCGACACACGATCGGCGAGCTCTTCGACCGCGCCGCCAGGCTGCTGCTACCGGAGCAATTGTTCCATGCCGGCGGGGTCGTGGCGCATGGCGATGCGCACAATGCCAATGTCTGGTATTCGGCCGAGGGCGATCACGCCGCACTTTGCTATTTCGATCCGGCCTTTGCCGGAGAGCACATGCCCAGCCTGCTGGCCGAGGTGAAGACGACCTTCCACAATATCTTTGCCCATCCCTTCTGGCTCTATGACCCGACCGAAGCTGCTATGCGCTTCAAAGGCGAGGCGCGCTACGAAGCCGGCATGCTTCATCTCGATACCGACTGGGCACTCAGCCCGGTCCGCCATGCCCTGCTCGATGTGAAGGCGCAGTGTCTGTGGCGGCCTCTGCTGGCCGAATTGAAAACGAGGGACATGCTTCCGGCCGATTGGCGTGACGTGGTTCGCTCGGCGCTTTTCCTCTGCCCGACGCTGGTAATGAATTTGCGCGCCGGCGTCGCTGCTCACGATCCCGTCTCGTCGCTGATCGCCTTTGCCGTCGCCACCATGGTCGGCAGCGAGCCGGAAGATGGCGGCGACATCGTCAGCGATTTCCTCGATTCCATCACGCCGGCCTGATCTGTTTCGGCTTTTCGGCATCAAGGAGAGCGATCATGGATGAGATGCCCACTCGGGCACGCGACGGGCGCGGACCGCGCTACGCGGAAGAGCTTGACGGTCCGCCCGTGACGGGCGATGAGGTATCGTTCCGGGCAAGATCGCTGAACTTCCGCCGCTGGACTGAACTGGAGAGCGCATGGACCAGGCCCTGACCCTTCTCGACCGGCTGATCGCCTTCCCAACCGTCAGCCGCGACGGCAATATCGACCTGATCCGCTATGTCGCCGACCTTTTGACGGCTGAAGGCATCCCGTCGCGGCTCTTTCCGCATGAGAGTGGCGACCGCGCCTCGCTCTTTGCCACGATCGGGCCCGAAGGTTCGGGCGGGGTGGTGCTGTCAGGTCATACCGATGTCGTCCCCGTCGAAGGCCAGGCCTGGACCAGCGATCCGTTCCGCATGATCCGTCGCGATGACCGGCTTTTCGGCCGTGGCACCGCCGACATGAAGGGGTTTATCGCCTGCGCCATCGAGGCCTTCGTCGCCGCGAAGAGCCGGGCGCTCACCCGGCCGCTGCATCTGGCGCTGTCCTATGACGAGGAAATCGGCTGCGTCGGCGTCCGCCCGATGCTGACGGAACTGGCAGCCGCAGGCATCCGGCCGGAATGGGTGCTGATCGGCGAGCCGACCTCCATGGCGGTGGCGACCGGCCACAAGGGCAAGACCGGGATGAAGGCGATCTGCTGTGGCCACGCCGCCCATTCGGCGCTGGCGCCCACCGGCCTCAACGCCATTCATCTCGCTGCGGATTTCCTGACTGAAATTCGCGCCATGCAGGCCGATCTCGAAGCGACGGGACGACGTGATCCGGACTATGACGTGCCCTATACGACACTGCATGCCGGCGTGATCAAGGGTGGCACGGCGCTCAACATCGTACCGGACAATTGCGAAATGCTGTTTGAAATCCGCAACATCGCCGGCGACGACCCCAAGAAAATCCTCGACGAATTCTTCGAGCGCGCCGGCCGTATCGCCGGCAAGGCGCGCAACCAGTTTCCCGAGGCCGATATCAGGATCGAGATTTTCAACGAATATCCGGGTCTCGGCACGGATACGACGGGTGCGGTGACCAAGGAGGCGATTGCGCTTTCCGGTCAGTCGAACCGCATCAAGGTCGCGTTCGGCACCGAAGGCGGATTGTTCCAGGAGGCGCTGCAGACCACGGCTATCGTCTGTGGCCCCGGCAGCATGGACCAGGGCCATAAGCCGGATGAATTCGTTTCCGTCCCGCAGCTCGAAGCCTGCCGGACAATGCTATCGCAGCTGACGGACAGGCTGGCCGGATGAATGCAGGCGCTCAGCCTGCGCCGTGGCATTTCTTGTATTTCTTGCCCGATCCGCAGGGACAGGGATCGTTGCGGCCGACCTGCGCAATGGCGGGCTTTTGCACACGGACCGCGACGTCGCCTTTGACATAGCGCCAGGCACCCATGATCCGGCGGAATTGGGATGTTTCCGACAATGTGAAGATGCGAGTGTTCTGGCGATAGCGCGCCGTGAATGTCACCGTGCCGGCATCATCGCCCTCGCCGCCGGCCTCCGTTGCTTCGATTGTCAACCCGACCCACTCGGTGCCGGGCATCGACTTGGCCGCTTCCTCGCGATTGAAGGCAAGGGCTGCCTCGCCGGCGCAGGTCCGCTCGATATAGTCGAGATTTCCCTGCGCATAGGCGGTGTAGCGCGATCGCATCAGCGCCTCGGCCGTCGGTGCAGGCCTGCCGGCCAGCAGAGGGCCGCAGCACGCCATGAAATCTTTCCCCGATCCGCAGGGACACAAGGTCATCAACCGCACCTCTTCAAGCTGAGATTTCGCTTTTAGAGATGCCGGCCGCCAGTGTCCAGAAAGATACCCTATAGCACCCGGTCAGCGGGGGCGGGTAGCGATGTGCTCGGCAACGTATTTTGCGTCGTGCCACGCGCCCCAGATGAAGGGCGATGCCCTCCGCGACAGCCAGGCCAGACCGAGGAAGTAGAGGCCGGGCACTTTCGAAACGCCGTTACGATGCGCAGGCCGGCCTTTCTCATCAAAAGCGTCGAGCTTGAGCCAGCTGAAGTCGAGCCGGTATCCCGTCGCCCAGATGATCGAGGTAATATCCGCTTTGGCGAGATCGAGCTCCAGGATCGGATCGATGGCGCATTGAGGCAGCGCGCCGATAACATGGGCCTCAGGCTCTTCCGGCAAATCCAGGCCTTCGCGGGCGGCATAGGCATCGGCGGCAGACAGGACCGAGAGATAGTCCGCGTCCCCTCCGGCGATATTCTTGGCCAGATCCACGGCAAAACGCATCTTGCTGTCTTGATATGCCTCGGCACGGCCGACCAGGGTAATCCCGCTGGCGGCGAGCTTGCGGAAATCAACGGTGTGCCCRCCATGCGCACCGCTCACGGCGATTGTCACATGCTCCAGCGCTGGATCGTTGGTCTTGACGTCCCAGAGCCCCAGGGCGCCGAGCCACCAGACGAAATCACGCCCGCGATAACGCCGCGGAGGCCGGTTGTGTGGACCGACCGACAGATAGACCGTCCGACCTGACCTCACCAGTTCATCGGCGATCTGTACCCCGGAAGAGCCGGCGCCGATCACCAGGCAGGCGCCCGCAGGCAATTGCCCGGGATTGCGATAGGCGGAAGAATGCAGCTGGACGATGCCGCTGTCAGCCGGCAAGATCGCTGGGATCACCGGCTTTTGAAACGGTCCGGTGGCCGCTATGACATTCTTTGCTTCGATGGTGCCCTGATTGGTTTCAACGCGAAAACCCGAACCGTCGCCGATTTCATGAAGTGCCGTGACCTCCACGCCGCAGCGGATCGGCACAGCCATCTTTTCCGCATAGGCGACAAAATAGTCGACGATCTGGTCACGCGCGGCAAAGCTGTCGGGATCAAGCCCATCAAAGGCCATGGTCGGAAATCTATCATGCCAGGCCGGGCCGTTCGCCACCAGCGAATCCCAGCGTTCGCTGCGCCAGCGTTCGGCAATACGGTGCCGCTCGATCACCAGATGCGGGACCTTGTTGTTGGTCAGATGTTCGCTGGCCGCCAGCCCTGCCTGGCCGCCACCGACCACGAGCGTGTCGACTTTTTCAACCGTCATGCACCGGCTCCTTTTTTGAGACATCCAACCGCAAAGCAGCGGGGCCAACCGCAGACCAGCAGGGCAAAAAATTGTTAGTCGACACCGCTGGTTCGAGAAATAATGATTTATTTCAGTCTTGCTTTGGATATTTCGAGGTAGGGGTGGCGAAAGGCATGATGGCCTTCGTCCGGCGCCTTCCTATTGACTACGCACGGCCGACGACTCACTACTGACCCTCGTCATTTGCCACCAACCATTCGGCCGCCATGCGCTTCACCCTCCGCCAACTCGAATATTTCATTGCCGCCGGCGAGACCGGCAGCATCACCCAGGCGTCGGAGCGCATCAATATTTCGCAGCCGTCGATCTCGACGGCCATCTCGCAGCTCGAACAGGAGCTGGATGTCCAGCTTTTCGTCCGCCACCATGCGCAGGGCCTGTCGCTGACGCCGGCCGGGCGGATCATGCTGATCGAGGCCAAGCGGCTGATCGAGCAGGCGGAATCGCTCTATGCCGTGGCATCCGAGGCCAGTGACGAAGTGCGCGGCCAGCTCAATGTCGGCTGCCTGACGACGCTGGCGCCGATGATCCTGCCGGAACTGGCGCTGTCGTTCAAATCCGGCTTCCCGAATGCTTCCATCCGCCCGCATGCCGACCATCAGGAAACGCTGCTCTCCGGTCTGCACAAGGCAATGATCGATGTCGCCATCTCCTATGACCTGCAGATCCCGACCGATATCGAATTCACGCCGTTGGTGGATCTGCCGGTACATGCCGTGGTCGGCGAGAGCCATCCGCTGGCGCGCAATTCGGCGGTGACGCTGGAGGAATTGGTGAAGGAACCGCTGATCCTGCTCGACTTGCCGCTTAGCGCCGAATACTTTTTGGCAATCTTCATGAAGGAAGGCCTGCAACCCAACATCGCCTTCCGCATCGCCCATCCCGACGTGATCCGCACCATGGTCGCCAATGGCTATGGCTACACGCTGGCCAATGTCACACCGCGTTCCGACGTCGCACTGGATGGCCGCCGGGTGGTGCGCGTGCGCCTTTCCGGCGAGCACCGGCCGATGACGATCGGGCTTGCGACGTTGAAGCAGATCAAGAAATCACGGCTGCTGACGGCTTTTGCCGGCCATGCACGGTCCTTCATCTCGGAGGCCTATATCCCCGGCATGGTGGCACCTGCCATGGGCCAGAAGAAGCGTTGAGCTGATCGATTTTGCGGAACTTGGGTCAAGCCGACCTGATGCTTCGGAATTTCCTAATCAGGATTACTAAAAATTCTTGTTTTGACCGGCCGGGATTAGTGCTTTGTTGCGACATCCGGCGAAGTTCGACGGCGACCTGATGTTGACTGGGAGGCAGATCGGGCAGACGCCAGCTTTGACACGGCAAGCCTTAGGCAAAACAGAGGGAACGTACATGACCAATCTCGCTTCGCGTCTCGCCAAGCTCGCTCTTGCGGCTGGCGTCGCTCTCACCGCCTTCTCGGCCGCGCATGCCGGCACGATGAAGCTCGGCATGACCACCTGGGTCGGTTACGGCCCGCTCTTCCTCGCCCGCGATCTCGGCTACTTCAAGGAAAAGGGCCTCGATATCGACCTGCAGATCGTCGAGGACAATGCGATCGCGGAAGCCGCGGTCGCCGCCGGCCAGATGGACGGAGATGCCGGCACGATCGACGAAATCCTGAAATACCGCTCGCCGGAATTCTGCTTCAAGTCCGTCTATGCGCTCGACGACAGCCATGGCGGCGACGGCATGCTGGCCCCGTCTACGGCCAATTCCCTCAAGGATCTCAAGGGCCTGGAAGTCGGTATCAACGAAGGCTCCACCTCGCAGTTCTGGTTCGACATCCTCTTGAAGCAGAACGGCATGTCCGAAAAGGACGTCAAGATCACCAACATGACCGCCGACGATGCCGCCGCGGCCTTCATGGCCGACCGCATCCCCGTCGCCGTCACCTGGGAACCGCACCTGACGCTGGCCAAGAAGGCCAACAAGGGCAAAGTGCTGATGGATTCTTCTAAGACGCCGGGCATCATCGTCGACGTCGTGTCGTTGCGCTGCGACTATATCAAGAACAATCCGAAAGATGTCGAGGCGCTGGTCTATGGCCTCTACAAGGCCAATGAATATATCAAAACCAACCAGGACGACGCCTACAAGATCATGGCCAAGGGCGTCGGCGGCTGGCTGACCGACCCGAAGGATTTCGCTTCCTCGGCTGCCGGCGTGAATTTTTATGGCGAACCGCGCAACAAGGAATTCTTCAAGGACGGCGCCAACGGCGAATCTGGCAAGCTCGTCGTGCTTGGCAAGGAAGTCTGGGGTGCGCTTTCCAAGCTGAAGATGGACGTCAAGTATGACGACGTCGTCGATACGAGCTATCTCGGCCTGAAGTGACACCTCCGTTTACCGGGACGGTCCGCCGTCCCGGTCCCCGACAGTCCGTGGGCAAACGGAGCGCCTCCCTGTGAGTAAAAAACCGTTTTCAAAAGACATTGCGACGCCGTTTCGAGAGATTCCGCGGGGCCTGACAATCGGCCTGCCGATCGTGATCTGGATCGTCGTGATCGCCGTCTGGTTCCTTGTGACCTATTCCGGCTTGGTTCCAAGCATCTTCCTGCCACGTCCGGACATCGTGGTGGAAAGAACATTCGCCATGGCTTCGGATGGTTCCCTCTGGGAACATGTCAGCGCTAGCATCGAAGTCGTGATGATCGGGTTCGTCATATCCAGCATTATCGCTGTGCCGCTTGGCCTGTTCATGGGAACATACCGTGTGGTGCAAGCCACGCTTGATCCCCTGGTGAATTTCATCCGCTACCTGCCGGTCACGTCGCTTATCCCGCTCTTCATTCTCTGGATCGGCATCGGCATCTGGGAACGGATCGCGGTCATCTTCTTCGGCACATTCTTCCAGCAGGTAGTGATGTTCGCCGATGCGGGACGCTCGGTCCCACGCGATCTGGTCAACGCGGCCTATACGCTGGGTACACGACGCAAGGATACGGTGTTTCACATTGTCCTGCCGGCCACACTGCCCAATATCCTCGACATTCTCAGGGTGACCATGGGTTGGGCCTGGACCTACGTGGTCGCGGCGGAACTGGTCGCAGCGAGTGCCGGCCTCGGCTATATCTCGATGAAGGCATTGCGCRGCTTCCAGGTCGACGTCATCTTCATGGCCGTTGCTTCGATCGGCATTCTCGGCGTCGCCACCGACCAGGTTTTCCGGCTTATACGCCGCCTCGCCGCTCCGTGGGCGAACTAGGAATAGACGATGGCTGCCACGAAATTGGATCATAACAGTTCCGACATCTCCGTCGATCAAGTCGAACTGCGCTACGGCGCCGGTAAAGGATCGGTGCTCGCGCTGAGCGGACTGTCGCTGCATGTCGAGAAGAACGAATTCTGCGTCATCGTCGGCCCCTCCGGCTGCGGCAAATCGAGCCTGCTCTACCTGATTGCCGGGCTCGAAGACCGCACCGGCGGCGCGATCCGCGTCGGCCCCAGGCCGATCAGCGAACCGGGTGCCGACCGGGGCATGGTGTTCCAGTCCTACACGCTGTTTCCCTGGCTGACCGTGTCGCAGAACGTCGAATACGGCCCCAAGCGCAAAGGGTTGCCGGCGCGCGAGCGCAGGGAGATCGTCGATCACTATCTCGCCGAGGTCGGCCTGTCGAAATTCTCCAATCATTATCCGTCGCAGCTTTCCGGCGGCATGAAGCAGCGCGTAGCGATCGCCCGCGCGCTGGCAAACGACCCGGAAGTGCTGCTGATGGACGAGCCGTTCGGTGCGCTCGACAGCCAGACACGGCATTCGATGCAGACGCTCTTGCTGAGAGTCTGGGAACATTCGATGAAGACGGTGCTGTTCGTCACCCATGACATCGAGGAAGCCATCCTGCTTGGCGACCGGGTGCTGGTCATGTCCGGCCGCCCGGGACTGATCAAGAAGGAGATCAAGGTGAATTTCGCCCGGCCGCGCAGCTTTGACCTGGTGCTGGAGCCGGAATTCATCGCCATGAAGCGTGAGATCCTCGGTCTGCTCAAAAACGACGAGGACGACGTTCACTGACGGGCAGCCGCCCGGCGACATCCGTGGAGAGTGCCATGAGTGAACTTGCGTTCGACTATATCGTCATCGGCGCGGGCTCTGCCGGCTGCGCTGTTGTCAACCGCCTCAGCGGCGATCCGGGCAAGACTGTCTGCCTGATCGAGGGTGGCGGCAGCGATGCCAGCCTGCGTGTCAGGGTGCCGGCCGGCATCCTGTCGCTTTACGGCAGCAAGCGCTACGATTATTCCTTTGTCGGCGTGCCGCAGCCGCAGCTCAACAATCGCCGCATTCCCGTCAATCGCGGCAAGGGGCTGGGCGGATCGAGCATCATCAATTCGATGATCTATATTCGCGGTGCCCGCGAGGACTATGACGAATGGGCCGCGCTCGGCTGCGCCGGCTGGTCCTATGCCGACGTGCTGCCGGTATTCAAAAGTTTCGAGCATAATCTGCTGGGGCAAGACCCCGCTTATCACGGCGTCTCCGGCGAACTGCTGGTCGACAATCCGCGTGACCCGAACGAAGTATCGAATGTGTTCGTCGAAGCCGGCAAACATGTCGGCTTGCCTGACRATCGCGATTTCAACGCCGAAAGCCAGTATGGCGTCGGTATCTACAACGTCACCCAGGACAGGGGCCAGCGCTTCTCGGCCCATACCGCCTTCGTCAAGCCGGTGCTAGGCCGCGGGAACCTGACGACGCTCACCGAGACCGAAGTGTTGTCGCTGATTCTTGACGGCCGCAAAGTCACCGGCGTGCGCGTGCGCCGCAACGGCGCGGAAGAAGTGATCGACTGCCGCGGCGAGGTCGTCCTGTCAGCGGGCGCTATCGGTTCGCCGCACGTGCTGCTCGCCTCGGGCATTGGCCCGGCCGGCGAGCTTTCCAGCAATGGCGTCGCGCCACAGGTCGACCTGCCTGGTGTCGGCAAGAACCTGCGCGACCATGTCGACGGCATGATCACCGTGCGTTCGTCGAGCCGCCGTACACTCGGGCTGTCGGCGCAGAACCTGCCGGCGATGATTGTGGCGCCTCTCAAATATTTCGGCGCGCGCCGCGGCATGCTGACCACCAACTATGTCGAGGCCGGCGGTTTCGCCAGGACGAAATATGCCGGTGACGGTCCGGCGGACATCCAGTTCCATTTCGTGCCAGGCTATCGCAGCCATCGCGGCCGGTTGATCGAATATGGCCACGGCTATGCGGTGCATACCTGCGTACTGCGGCCGAAAAGCATCGGCGAGATCCGGCTCAAGCGGAGTAATGTGCTGGAGATAGACCACCGGTTCTTCTCGGAGGAGCAGGATGCGCTGACGCTGGTCGAAGGCATCAAGTTCGCCCGTTCGATCTTTGCCGACAAGGCTTTCGATGACCTGCGCGGCCCGGAAATGCTGCCGGGACCGAATGTAAGGACGGATGAAGAGATCCTCGCCTATCTGCGCGCCGAGGCACTGACCGTTTTCCACCCCGTCGGCACCTGCAAGATGGGCACGGATGCGATGGCGGTGACCGATCCATCGACATTGCTTGTGCGCGGCCTGCAGAACCTGCGCGTCGCCGATGCCTCGATCATGCCGACGCTGATCGGCGGCAATACCAATGCGCCGTCGATGATGATTGGCCTGCGCGCCGCCGGCATGGTGCTGGGCAAACCCGTCGCCGTGAATGAGGCGGCCTGATCCATGCCTATCGATCTCGACCGGCTCACAGTAGACGCGGCGCAAGCCGACTTCGCTTCCGGCACACTCACCGCAGAGGACCTGACTCGCGCCTGCCTTGCCCGCATCGCCGTGCGCAATCCGCATCTCAACGCCATCATCTTTCTCAACGACCATGCGCTCGACGAAGCGCGCGAGATCGACCGCCGCCTGGCCGCAGGCGAAACACTCGGCCCGCTCGCCGGCATTCCCTTCGTCGCCAAGGACACGATGAATGTTGCTGGCTTCCCCACCACCGGCGGCTGGCACCTGCTGTCGAGCAAGGCTGGCGGCATCGACCTGATCCCGGAGCAGGACTGCGATGTCGTGGCGCGGATGCGTGCCGCCGGCGCTGTGCTGCTCGGCAAGACCAATGTGCCGGTACTGTCAGCCACTGGCACCCATGCCGACGACAGTTGGGCGGGCCCGACCTTGAATGTGATCGACAATAGGCTGGTGCCGGGCGGTTCAAGTGCTGGTTCGGCCTCAGCCGTCGCGAGCGGCATGGTGGTGATCGGCCTTGCCGAGGAAACCGGCGGCTCGATCCAGAACCCGGCTGCGGCGCATGGCCTGGTGGGCGTCAAGCCGACTTTCGGCCTGGTTTCCAATGCCGGCGTCATGCCGCTCGGCGCCTCGACGCTCGATGTGATGGGACCGATCGCGCGGACGGTACGGGATGCAGCGATCGCGCTCGATGTGCTCGCCGGCTATTCATCCAACGATCAGAAGACTGTCGCAGGCGTCGGCACGAAGCCGGCCGGCGGCTATGCGGCCCAGCTCGACCGGCATCCCCTTGCCGGCAAGCGACTTGGCCTTTATGGCCCCGGCTGGCGCAAGGTTTCCGGCAGCTGGCGCGGTCAGCCGCTGGCACCCGGTGTTGCCGATGCTTATGAGAGAGTACAGGTTCTGCTGAAAGCCAGGGGTGTCGAACTCSTTGCGGACCCCTTTGCCGGCAGTGGCTTTGCCGATCTCGCCAGGATCACACTAGGTGGCGACGAATATGACATACGCGGCATGGAGAGCCTGCCCTATGACCTCGGCGTCTGGCTGGCATCGCTCGGACCGAAGGCTGCGATCAAGAATTTTGCAGAATTCTGCCAAGCGACCAGGGCCGAGGATCCTTTCGCGCCGTCCGGCGTGTTGAATTATTTATCCGGATTCGACGAACTCCAGGCCTGCATGGCCAACCCGTCAAAACCACCGCCACTGACAAGCTTCTATGAGGCTCGGCAAGCCCATCTCGCCATCTTCAACTCGGTGATGGATCGCCACGCGCTCGACGCCCTGATTTTTCCGCAGGCCGCCGATCCGCTGCCCGAGCGCGGCGCCGGCATCAGCATACGCGAGACAACCGTCGCAGAGATCAATATCGCCGGTCTGCCGGGCGTAACCGTGCCTGCAGGACATCTGGCGACGGGCGAGCCGTTCGGCCTGATCTTCGTCGGCCGGCTGTGGAGCGAGGCCATGCTGCTGGGCTTGGCGCATGATTTCGAGCGGTCGGTGAAAACCTGACCGGCTCGCGACGTCGCCAAGCTCCTGTCGCCCGGCGATCAGGTCATACGATTTTTCTCGAGCCATTCGGTTGGGCTAAGAGATGTCACCCTTCGGAATTCACGGTTGAAGTTCGATTTGGTCTGAAAGCCGGATTCAAACATGGCGGCAGTGACCGAGCTGCTCGTCTGCAGCAGCCGGCACGCTTCGGCGATGCGGAAATCGTTGATATATTGCGAGACATTTTTGCCGGCGAGCCTGTTGACTGCACCGGATATCTGCCTGGCTGGGATGCCGGAGCGTCGTGCCAGCCGAGCGAGCGTCAA
Source organism: Rhizobium sp. P2_G9 (assembly GCF_056403475.1). Lineage (NCBI taxonomy): Bacteria > Pseudomonadati > Pseudomonadota > Alphaproteobacteria > Hyphomicrobiales > Rhizobiaceae > Rhizobium > Rhizobium sp. P2_G9. The sequence goes on from NZ_JBFUFK010000006.1 coordinate 104,335, forward strand.
GTTGTCGTCGAGAAATAACTTCTGCTCGTTCAGCAGGAGATCCAAGCTGTCCAGCACCCCACGATCCCGCCCGGTCTCGGAAAGAGAAAGGTCGCCTTGCGTGGCAGGTTCCGGAAGCGCCTTCGCCTGCGCGGCCACGATCGCTGTCAGGCCGAGGAGGAGCAATCCAAGCAGGTTCGCATTGCTGACGATAAGGATGGCGTTGTGTCCTCGGCTCCACGCGAAATCGAGATAAACCKCGAGATCGAACGAAGCCGACAGGCACAGTGATGCAGCGGCAATGACAAGCGCCCGATGTGCTGCAATGGCGCTTTCAAACCTGGCCTCATCCAGACCGTCGGGTCCCCACCGGCCGAGCCTGAGCAGTGCAATGGCGTAACCGATGAACACAGCCATCAGCGTAACGTCGATGAATTGTGGCATCACGACGAGCAGGGCGATGATGATGAAGGGCGGAAGGGCGTGCACCCAAATGGCAACCTGTCGATCAGACTCACCCTGATTGATCAGCTTGCGGAAGCTGGCCAAAACAAGTGGAGGAAGGCAGGCGGCGAGAACAGGAAGGACATAATGCAGTTCCACAAAGCCGTAGCCCCATCGCAAGCCAACGGCGACCGATTGCAACACGGTCAGGCCGATGAGCGCAAGGAACGGACGATTTTCTTTCTGCAGATCGGAGTTTCGCAGCAGCGCTCCGAGCAGGATTAGAAGCAGAAGGGCAACGACGAAAGGCAGGGGGACAAAAATCACGGGCGCACACACGGTTGGGGGTCGGCGCCACGATGGCCGCGATCACGATCGAGAACGACCTAGATCATGATTCAGGTCGAGTTCCCACACCGTTTTTCCTCAGATGAACGCCGGAAAGCAGCCGCAAACGCGGCTGATCGTTTCGGTCACATTATTGAGGGAACAATGAAGCTTTTGATGAAAGTCAGGACCATATTCGGGGCCATGGCGCTTTCCATGTTGATTGCGCAACAGACTGCCAGCGCCGGCGAAAATGTGGGTGTGCATCAGATCGCGGCTCCGTCGAAAGAGCGGGGCGTCGATCTCGACGCGACAGTTTGGTACCCGGCGAAACCAGGTGGAAAGTCCGTCACGCTTGGTGAGAGCGTGTTTTTCAAGGGGACTCCTGCCATGCGCGATGCCCCGATAGCGGATGGAAAATTCCCGCTCGTTCTGCTCTCTCACGGAGCAGGCTTGGCGGGAACCGCGCAGGCGCTAAGCTGGATTGCAGTACCATTGGCGAAACAGGGCTTCATTGTCGCGGCGCCCACCCATCCCGGAAATGGCGGTGCACACCGATCTGCTGCGGAAACGATGAAGCTTTGGCTGAGGCCTACGGATATCACCGAGACCCTGAATGCGATGGAAACCGCCTCTTTCTTTCGAGAGCAACTGGATTCCGACGAGGTGGGTGTTCTCGGGCTTTCCATGGGCGGCAGCACCGCGCTGATGATCGCTGGCGCTCGCATAGATCCACAACGTTTGGCAAGCTATTGCGACACGGACGCGCGCAATGCATCTCTTTGTGCATGGGTCAGGCAAAGTGGAGTTGATCTGCACGCAATGGATTTTCGATCAGCCGGCCGTGACTACAGGGACAAGCGCATCCGGTTTGCCATGGCAATCGATCCCGCGCCTGTCGACGTCTTTGAATTCAAGGATTTTTCCGAGATTTCGATTCCTGTCGACGTGGTGAATCTCGGCCAGCCGGGGAAAATCCCCCTGACTGTGGACGCTTCGAAGATTGTGAAAGTCATTCCACAGGCCACATATGCCGCGATCGAAGATGCAAGCCACTTCAGCATGTTCGCCGAGTGCAAGCCGGGTGCGGTCGAGATGGCTGAATCCGCAAAGATCGGTGATCCGATTTGTATGGATGCCGGAGGCCGGACTCGGCGTGAAATCCATGCTCAACTGAGCGATATGGTCCTTGCTGTCTTCAACCGCGCGTTTGGCCGCCAGACTGCCGGAGCCCGGTCAAACCCATAGCGTTTTGGACAGTGACGTGTCGTCGGCTCGGTGTCGGACTTCGCCCTTTCTGCAAGCGACCGACCTCATGGCTTACCGCATCCTACTCCTGCGGTTCGCAGCGAACATCGGTGCGGACGGAATTGGCGATGAAGCATTCCTCATGCGCCAGATGATGCAGTTCCGCCGCGGTTTGCCCATCCGGCACGTCCCCATCCCAGGCAATGCGCGGCCGGAGCGTCACTTCGCTGACCCAGAAGTGGCCCTTTTCGTTTTTCGCCATTCGCCCTTCCGCCACATCTTCATACCGGTTAATGACCAGGCCGCGTTTGGCGGCCAGATAGAGGAAGGTCAGCATGTGGCAGGAGGACAGGCTGGCAATGAAGGCTTCTTCCGGATCGACGCCGGAAGGGTCGGAAAAGCGCGGCACGACATGCGGCGACGAGGAGGCGCGGAAACTGACGCCGCCGTCGAAGGACCAGGTATGGCCGCGGCTGTAGCGGTTGTCGCTGAACACTTCGCCCGGCGTCCGCTCCCAAAGGATGGTGGCAGTGTAGCTGGCCATGTAGGACCTTTCTGCATGGGGCCTGTCTGGCGCTGCTGACAGGCTGGTTTGCTCTGCATCGAGTTTGTATCCGGAAGAAATAACCAGAAACCGCCCTAAGCGATAGTCCATGCCGCCTTGCGAAGGGATTGACAGAAGGACACAATTGCGGCAATCATCAAGTCATCAGATGACTTGATGATTGAAAACCATGCAGCCCGTCAGCCGAACCAATCTCGCCGAAACCGCGGCCATTGCCATCCGCCAGGAAATCCTCGCCAAGCGCTGGGGCATCGGCGAGAAGCTGCCCAATGAGGCGGCGCTCTCCGACATGCTCTCCGTCAGCCGCGGCACGATTCGCGAGGCGGTACGGGTGCTCGTTTCGCAAGGCTATCTGGAAACCCGGCAGGGCTCCGGCACCTATGTCCTGTCGACCACGGATACGGCAGGCACGATGACCATGGCGCGCCGCGCCGGTCTGCGCGACCTGTTCGAGGCACGTGCGGCACTGGATGTCGAAGGCGCCCGGTTGGCGGCGCTGCGGCGGACGCCCGAAACGATCGTTGGCCTCCGCATGCTGCTGGAAAAGCGCGGCAATTTCCAGGGGGAGGACAAGGCCGGCTTCATTGAGCGTGATCTCGCCTTCCACAAGGCAGTGATTGCCGCCTCGGGCAACCTGGCGATGGTGGCGATCTACGATTTCTTCTCCGCCTCGATCACCGAGACGATCGCCTCGACGCTCGGTGGTGACATTCCCGAGCCGGATATGCAGGCGCATATTGCCATTGTCGATGCCATCGAAAGCGGCGATCCCGAAAAAGCCGATACCGCGGTGCGCGGCTTCATGGCGCCCGTTATTGCCGCTCTCGAACGGATGATTCTTTCATGAATAGCCATGTCCAGCCCCATGAGCCCGTCGAAGAATTGCTGATCGACGACGAGGCCGCTGCTCCGCCTGCCACGCCGCCGGCTAAGCAAACCGCCGCAAGCCGGGTGATTCTTGGCGTCAGCCTCGTGCTGATCGCCTTCAATCTTCGGCCGCTGTTTTCCAGCGCGTCTTCGCTGCTGCCGGAAATCCGCAGTGAGTTTGGCCTCGGCAGCATCGGCACCAGCGTGCTGACGACATTGCCGGTGTTCTGCATGGGTGCCTTCTCGCCACTTGCGCCAAAGCTGGCGCAGAAGATCGGTGCAGAGCGGACGCTGCTTGGCATGCTCTTTCTGCTGACGCTCGGTGTGGCTTTGCGCGGCATCGCCTCGGTGCCGATGCTGTTTTTGGGCACCGCGCTGGCCGGCGCCTGCATCGCCATCGGCAATGTGCTGCTGCCGGGTCTCGTCAAGCGCGATTTCCCCGATCGTGCCGCGCTGATGACGGGTTTTTACACGATGGCGCTTTGCGCCGGTGCCGCCGGTGCGGCCGGATTGACCCTGCCGGCGGAGCGTGCCTTCGGCGGCTCGCTGCAAGGTGCCTTGGCCGTTTGGGCAGTGCCGGCGCTTGTCGTCAGCCTGATGTGGTTGCCGCAGGTCCTGACCGGCGGCAGTGCCGCCAGCCGGCCGCGTGTGCGTGTTGCAGGCCTGTGGCGGGATCGGTTGGCCTGGAATGTGACGCTGTTCATGGGGCTGCAGTCGGCGCTGGCCTATTGCGTCTTCGGCTGGCTGGTGCCGATCCTGCGTGAGCGCGGGCTCGACGGCGTCGCAGCCGGCGGTATCGTGTCGCTTTCGGTGATGGTGCAGGCGGCGTCCTGCCTGCTGCTGCCACATCTTGCCGTGCGCGGTAGGGATCAGAGGCTGGTCAATGTAGCGCTGATCGTGGTCTCCGTTACCGCCCTGCTGGGCTTCCTGTTTGCGCCGCTGTCGACCGTCTGGGTTTGGGCGGTGCTGTCGGGCATCGGCCAGGGCGGGCTGATTGCCGTGGCACTGATGGTTATTGTGCTGCGTTCGCCCGATTCGCATGTCGCGGCGCATCTTTCCGGCATGGCGCAATGCGTCGGCTACCTGCTCGCCGCGCTCGGACCGCTGATCGTCGGCCTGATCCGCGGCTGGACCGGCTCCTTCAGCTGGAGCGCAGTGCTGTTCGTCCTGCTCGGGCTTGGCGCGGGCATCAACGGCTGGCTGGCCGGCCGCAATCGCCTCGTCGGCGTGCGAGCGGAAACCGGCTGAACGCCTTCCATTCTGAAAAAATTGGACGCCCGGTTAATTGCACCGGTCGCCCCGCTGAGCGCTTTCCTTAGACTGCCGGTCAAAGCAAAAGACCGGGAGTGAGACTATGGAGGCAGCGGCGGACTATCTGATCCTGGGGGGCGGTTCGGCCGGATGCGTGCTTGCCGCGCGGCTGACCGAAAATCCGAAGATCAGGGTGCTCCTGGTGGAAGCCGGGCGTAACCTGACGCGCGAGACGATGCCGGCACATGTCCGCAGCCGCTACCCCGGCCGCGCCTATCTCGATCCCAACAATATCTGGCCGGAATTGCAGGCCTATTTCGCCGCCCCTTTCGACGGCGTTTCGCGCGGCAAGCGGCGCTATGAGCAGGGACGGGTGCTGGGGGGCGGCTCCTCGGTCAACGCCATGGTCGCCAATCGCGGTGCGCCTTCGGACTATGACGAATGGGGGGAGATGGGTGCCGAGGGCTGGTCTTTCGAGGCCACCCTTCCCTATTTCCGCAAGCTCGAACGCGATGTCGATTTCGGCGGCGACAACAAATATCACGGCACGGTCGGGCCAATTCCCATCCGGCGAATTTCCGACCAGCGCATGTCGCCCTTCGTCAAAAGCGTCTGCGGCGCCTTTGAGCGGCAGGGCTATAAGCGCCATGCCGACCAGAACGGCGTCTGGGAGGATGGCATCTTCGTCGGCGCGATCGCGGTCGATGACAGCGGCCACCGTATCCCCACTTCGCTTGCCTATCTCACCGACGATGTCCGCAAACGCGCCAATCTGGAGATCATAACCGATCACACCGCCGAGCGGCTGGTGATCGACAATGGCCGCGTCACTGGCGCGGTGATCGTGCCGTCGAATGGCGGCGCGGAACGGACCGTGACAGGCCACGAGACCATTCTCTCGACCGGAGCGCTGCATACGCCGACACTGCTTATGCGCAGCGGCATCGGCCCGGCGGCACATCTCTCGGACATGGGTATTCCGTCCATCCTCGACCTGCCGGGCATCGGCGCCAACCTGATGGAGCATCCGTCGACGGCTGTCAGCTGCTACCTGCCGCCCAATCTCCGCCTCGCCGATCTCGACGAACACCACGACCACGCCATCCTGCGCTTTACCTCCGACATTCCGAATGCACCCGCAGGCGACATGCATGCGGCGATGATCGCCCGCTCCGGCTGGCATTCGATCGGCAGCCGCATCGGCACGCTGTTCATCTGGCTCAACAAGCCTTTTTCACGCGGTCAGGTGCGGCTTTCGGGCAAGACATCTAGAAGCGAGCCGGACGTCGATTTCCGCATGCTCTCCGATGACCGCGACCTGACACGCCTCGCCTGTGGTTTCCGCACCGGCGCGAAGGCATTGCTTGACCTACAGGACCACGGCGTTTGCGGCCCGGCTTTCCCGACCGCCTATTCCGCTCGCGTGGCGGCGATTGCCGCCGATGGCACGATGAACATGCTCAAACGCGGCCTGTTCTCGGCGATGATGGATGCGGCCGGCCCGGCGCGCGCCTGGCTGTTGCGCACAGCCGTGACCAGCGGTCTCGATCTCGCCTCGGTGGTCGCCGACGATCAGGGGCTCAAGACCATGCTCAAGGCCGCCGTCGGTGGTGTGTGGCATGCTTCGGGCACTTGCCGCATGGGCGGCGCCGATGACAAGATGGCGGTGACCGATGGTGCGGGCCATGTAAGGGGCATTGCAGGCCTGCGCATCTGCGATGCCTCGCTGATGCCTTCGATCCCGCGCGCCAACACCAACACACCGACGATCATGATGGCGGAGCGGATCGCCGATCTCATCAAGGCCGAAGCCGGTGCGGTATAGAATGGTTCATTTTTCCGCGGATTGCGTTACTATGCTGTCGATGCCTCCCGACAGACGGCATCGCAACGGCACGAAGGACATCCGTGGGAGCGGGTCCGCTGCCGTGGAGGAGGAGAAATGACGGGTATCCTGGCCGCCCTCAACGGCCCGTTCGGGCGTGTCACCTATTTCGAGATCGTCGAACCGGTCGGTAATCATGCGCATCCGCATGTGCATCTGCTGTTCAAGATTTCTGGCGACGACCGGATGATGAATGTCGAAGGCCGGACGGTGCGGCTCGACGACGACACCTGCATCCTGATCAATCCCTGGCAGGAACATTGCGACATCAGGCCGGATAGCGACAGTGCCACGCGCATGCTGGCGCTCTATATCGAGCCCGTCTGGCTGTCGCGCCATCTCGGCGGCGGCTGGCAGCGGAGTTTCGAGATCGTGACGGCGCCGATATTGCCGCATGTGCGCAGCCTGGTCGACGCGGTGCGCGACATGATCGAGGGCGGCCGCTCGGACCATGTGGCATTCGAGGCCCTGCTGCTCGAGCTGATCCAGGAATGCACCGCGCCGGTGAGGCTGCCGGTGGAAATGCGCCGCAGTGCCGACTACCGCATCAAGAATGCCGTCCAGCTGCTGCGCGAGGCGCCGCAGCTGCATAATGACTTTCGCTCCATCGCCCGCGATGTCGGCCTGTCACGCTCGCGCTTCTTCGAACAGTTCCGCAACTCGGTCGGCGTGGCGCCAAACATGTTCGTCGACAGTCTGGTGATCGAGGAGGCGATCCGCATGCTTGCCGTTTCCGGCCAACCGCTTGGGCAGATCTCCACCAATCTCGGCTTCGCGGCGCCTTCAAGCTTTACGCGTTTCTTCAAGGAGCGCGTCGGGTTCACGCCGAGCAATCTCCGGCGCCATGTCAGCGACGCGGCTCTCTGACAGTCGCGTTATGCCAGGGCCATGGCGAGGCGCTCGGCCCATTCGGCGATTCCCGTTTCGTCGCGCACCAGGTCCTGGCGGATTTCGATGAGGATTGCCGGATAGCCGCGATCGTCGCCATGCACCGGCACGGCATAGTCTCCCGCTCTGTCGACCGTATAAGGCTCGTTGGCGCCAACGATCAGCGAGCGGTCCTGGCTGAGCCGGTTGATTGTCTCCTCCGCAAATCCTCTTGATTTGTCGAACAGAACGCCCGCGTGCCACGGCCTAGCCTTTCCAAAGAAAACCGGCGTGAAGGAATGGATGGTGACGATCCGCGTGGCCCGCCCTAGCCTGTCCCGCTCGCCAAGATGCGCCTGCACGCGCGCATGGAAGGGTGCGAAAATTCGATCGATCCGTCGCCGTCTCTCCGCCGGCGGCAAAGCCTCATTGCCCGGAATCTCGGTCGCTTCCGAGCGCAGGGGAATGCTGGTCGGACTGTCGAGCGGCCGGTTGAGGTCGATCAGCATGCGAGAATAGGTACCGAGAAAGCAGATCGCATCCAGCCGCTGCGAAAGCGTTCGCGCCACGGCCTCCGCCCCGATATCCCAGGCAATATGACGACAGAGTTCCTCCGGCGGCAGGCCGAGTCCGTCATATTCGATCGGGATATGACTGGAGGCGTGCTCGCAGATCAGCACGATATCCGAGGCGCCGGCCTCGTTGAGCATCGTGACCGCCGGCGGCCAGTCCGACCCGTTGAGCGGCGCGGTCATCGTCAATAGACTTCCCGGTAGCGTTCGCAGATCGCGGCATCGTCGAGTCCGGCCAGCGCCTTCATCTCCTCCGACTTTACCCCGGCAAAACTTTCAAGGAAGAGCGGCGCGAACCAACCGCGGACGGTGGCATCGGCTTTCAGCGCGTCGAGTGCGGCAGGCAGGCTTTCAGGCAGGCGGATCAGGCCTTTTTCCGCCCGTTCTGACTCGCTCATAATCGAAGGATCGCCCGAGACGATCGGCGGCGGCGGCAGCTTTTGCTTCAACCCGTCCAGCCCAGCGCGGACGATGGCCGCCAGCGCCAGATAGGGATTCGCCGTCGCATCGGCGGCGCGGTATTCGATGTTGAAACTCTTCACCGGATTCCGGCCGCCGATTGTCACCGTCGGGCAGATGCGCAAGGTCGCCTCGCGGTCCCTGTCACCCAGCCAAGTATAGGACGAGCTCCAGCTGTGCGGCTTCAGGCGATAGTAGGAAGAAACGCTCGATGCCGTCAGGACCGTCATCGCCGGCAGATGCTTGATTACGCCGGCGCAGAACGCAGCGGCCGCCGCGGACAGGCCCGCCGGGCCGGCGTTGTCATAGGTCGCCGGCTCACCTTTGCTGTCGATGAGGCTGAAATGGATATGCACGCCATTGCCGACCGAATCCGGCGCGGTCTTGGGCGCGAAGCTTGCCTTCCAGCCACGGACCCGGGCGATCTCGCGGGTGATTTCACGGATCGCAACGGCGCGATCGGCGGCCGTCAGCGCGTCGGCCGGTGCATGCGTCACCTCGAACTGGTCGATGCCGAATTCGGCGATGATCACTTCCGGCGAAACGCCCGCTTCGGTCAGCGCCGCCATCAATTGCGACGCGAACGGATCGGCCCGGCGCAGTCCTTCGAAGGAGAGCACATGTGCGGGCGGCAGGTTGGCGCCGAAAACCTGGAATTCCTGCTCCACGGCAGCCAATAGCGATAGCCCTGTCTCAGCCTTGAGATCGGCCAGCGCATCGCGCAGCATCGTGCGCGTGCAGCAGGACCAGGGCGTGCCGTCGAGCTCGACCAGATTGCCGGGTACGAGGTCGAAGGCGGTCGCCGCACCGGTCTTTTCCGTGCGTAAGCGGGCGTCCAGGTCCGGGATCAGCCGGAGATCGCCCGATGAGCCCCAGGGATTGGGATCGGCGATCGAATTTAACGGCGTCAGCGACACATTGGCCTGCAGCCAGCCGATGCCGATTTCGCTGAGCTGGTCCAGCCGGCTTGTGGAGACGAAGCGGCCCCTGGTCACGGCGGAAATGTCCGTGGTGACGATGCCGGTCAACGGTTCGTAGAGATCACTCATGCGGCTTTGCTCATCGCCTGCATGCGGCCGACCACCGTGTCAGTGTCGGCAACCCAGCAATAGCCGCCGAACGCCTTTAGCGCTCCCTCATGCCGTTCCCCAGAGGCGGCGCAGCAGGCGTCCGAGACGCAGGTGACGTAATAGCCGCGATCGGCGGCATCGCGCACCGCCATGTCGACGCATTGGTCGGTCATGATGCCGGTGATGATCAGGTAGCGGATGCCGAGATTCTTCAGGAGATAGTCGATATTGGTCGAGTTGAAGACGCCCGACGACGTCTTGGGGATCAGGATCTCGTCGCCGACCGGGGCGAGATTTTTGGGCGGCAGGCCCTCCGGCAGCGACGGGGCGATATGGATCGGCGTCAGCTTGTGATCGAGCGAGCGGTCGCGGCCATCTTCAGTGAGGCTCTGGATGATCGTGTGCATCACCTCGATGCCCCTGGCGCGGGCGGCAGCCAACAGGCGCTCATTGTTGGGAATGGTGGTCGAGGCCGTGGTTTTGTAAAAATAGTGCTCAGGCCCGCGTTCGGGATGCGACGGGTCGAGCCCCGGCTCAAGCCAGATGCGCTGCATGTCGACCAGGAGAAGTGCTGTCTCGCCGGGACTATAAGGCGCGTCGCGGCGCATGAGGGGTGGTGTCATCGTGTCATCCTTTGACGGTCTTGGGTCCGGGAAAATCGCGGATCGAGGTTCCCGTCATATTGTCGATCGCCTCGTGGTCGAGCGTCACGGCATTGGCGTGGCGGATGATCTCCAGCGTCTCGATACGGTTGCGCATGGCCTCGTCCATGCCGGCGAGGATATGCGCGACGAAGGCTTCCAACTGCGCCAGCGCCGGCGCCAGCGTGTCGTAGGGTGACGCGGCCTCGACGGGGCTGGTGATGGTCACTTCGGCAATCTCTGCGATCGGCGACAGCCAGGGATCGGTGAACAGCACAATGCGCGCGCCACGAGCCGCGGCTTGCCGCGCGAAGGCGACAATGTCGTTCTGATAGCGCCGATAGTCGAACACGACCAGCACGTCGCGTTTGTCCATGTCGATGAGTGTGTCGAAGGCCTGCGGCGAGAGGGGCCCGAGGTCGCGGACACCGGGCCGGAGCTGCGCAAGATAGCCGGCCAGCATGCCGGCCAGATACCGGCTGAAGCGGCCGCCGAGCAGCGTCAACGGCAGGCGGCTATCGGTCACCAGCTTCGCCGCGCGGTCATAGGTTACCGCGGGCGTCGTCAGCATTGCCTTGTCGATACAGCCGGCGACCGAATGCAGATAGGCATTGATGGCGTCGTCCTCGGCCGATCCGCCGTGGCGCTTGGTTTCCATCATCAGCAGCGGCGAATGCAGCCGCGCCTCGACCTCGGCCAGCAATCTCGCCTGAAAATCCGGATAGCCCTGGAAGCCGAGCTTCATCGCCAGCCGCACCACTGTCGGGTCACTGACGCCGGCACGCCGGGCGAGCCCGGTGGCTGTGCCGAGCCCGGCCGTCGGATAGTCGGCAAGCAGCACCTGCACGATCTTTTCCTCTGACGGCGTCAGGGAAAGGCTGCTCTTCAGCAAGAGGTCGCGCAGGCTCACCCCTGCCCCCATAGTTAGACCCACATGAAGAAAGACTTACAGACAAAACAGTTCTCGTCAATCATGAAGAATTGTTGACAGAGAGGTAAATCTGGCATTTACTTTCGCGCAACGCAGCGAGAGACTGTCCGGAACAGCACGCGATCATTGGTTTTTCCGCCATTTCACCGATGGACGCGAAGCGCGTTTCCGCGCCTTTTGCTGCAGTTCGAGCCGTTGGGGACAGGGCCGGTCGCATGCAGTGGATGAACCTCCGCAATCTGAGCCAGGAGAAGATCGTCTTCGCCATCGCGGTGATCATCTTCATCGCCGCCTCGATCGGCCTGCCGGGCTTTTTCACCTCGGAGAATATCGTCGCCATCGTCCGCTCGGTCTCGGTGCTCGGCATTTTGGCGCTCGGCATGGCGATCGTCATTATCGGCCGCGGCATCGATCTCGCCGCCGTGGCGATCATGGCCATGTCGGTTGCCTGGTACCTGCAGCTGCTCAATGACGGCACGGCCGATGCCATCGCACTGCCGACGGTTCTGGCTGGCGTGCTGTTCATCGGCCTGCTGAATGGCTTTCTCGTCGCCTATGCTGATGTGCCGGCGATTTTCGTGACGCTCGCCAGCGGTTCCTTCGTCTTCGGCTATGTTCGCTCGCAGCTGATCGCGCAGGACGCAGTGCCGGTGCCGCCGGGGCACTGGATCGAGCTGTTCGGCGGCGTGCGCTATTTCAACATTCCCGTCGAAGTGTTCATCTTCCTGGCGCTGGCCTTCCTGATCTTTCTCTTCCTGCGCTTCACCAAATGGGGCCGCTATGTCTATTATGCCGGCGACAATCCGGTTGCGGCGCGCAATGCCGGCATTCCGGTGCGGCCGATGCTGGTGCTGCGCTATGTCATCTCGGCGCTGATCGCCTTTCTCGCCGGCCTGCTGACGGCGGCGAGCCTGCATTCGATCAACACCCGTGTGGTCAATTCGACGCTGCTCTATGACATCGTCCTGGTGGCTGTCATCGGCGGCATCGGGCTTTCGGGCGGCAAAGGCAGCGTCCGCAATGTGCTGTTCGGCGCGGCGCTGATCGGCATCATGCTCAATGCCATGACCATTATCGATATTCCGCTGATCTACCAGAACCTGATCAAATCGACGATCCTGCTGGCCGCGATCATCATGGACGGCGTGCTCAATCCGCGCGACGAGCAGACGGCGCAGCAGGGAGACATCTAGCAATCGCACCCGGCCGAGGCCGGACCGCAACAAGGAGAGGACCGACATGAACTATTGGAAGACCATATTGGCGGCGACCGCCGTGCTTGGCATTTCGCTCTCGGCCACCGTCTCGACCAAGGCTGCTGACGATCCGGCACCGGCGGCCTATTCATCGGCGCTCAAGGGCAAGCGCATCGTCATGGTGCCGATGGCTATGGGCTTCGACCTCGCCCAGGGCTGGTCGGCGATCATCCAGCGCGAGGTCAACGCCTTCGGAGGCAAGTTCGAAACCCGCGATCCGAATTGGAGCGTCGAGGCCGGCGCGCAGGCAATCACCGAAGTGATCTCGTCGGACAGCAAGCCTGACGTGCTGATCGTCATGTCGCCGGACCTCAACTCCTATTCCAAGCTGATGAAGAAGGCGCAGTCGGAGGGCATTTTCGTGCTCCTGATCGACAACCCGGCCAACTTCAAGGCCGATGCCTATGTCGGCGGCGACTGGACTGAACTCGGCCGTCTCGAAGCCGAAGCCGTGGTCAAGGGCTGCGGCCCGAACTCCTCCAAGAAGATCGGTCTCGTGCAGGGCGATGAGGTCAACGCCACCAGCCTGTATCAATATGCCGGGATCATGGAAGTGCTGGCGAAACATCCAGATTTCCAGGTCGTCGCCAAGCCGGATTCCAACTGGGATGCGACCACCTCGCGCAACGTGACCACGACCATGCTGCAGCAGCATCCGGACATCTGCGGCATTATCGATTTCTGGGATGGCGACGCCACCGGTGCCTCGGCGGCGATCCGCGACGCCAAGCTGCAAGGCAAGGTGTTCCTGGTGACCACCGGCGGCGGCGAGAAGACTGCCGATTGCGATCGCATCGCCGATGGCACCTATGGCGCGGTTGTCATGACCGAACTCGCCAAGGAAACCAACAACATGGTGTCGGTGATCAAATACCTGCTGCAGAGCGGCCAGAAGCCTGCGACGGCGTCGCCCTATATCTACACGCTGATGAAGTCGACGACGAAGGAGAATCTGCGGCCCGACAGCTGCTGGGATCTGAAGGCGCTGCAGGCTGAGGCGAAGCAGTAAGGCTGCGTCTCATACTGGACTGCCCCTCATCCGCCTGCCGGCGCCTTCTCCCGGTAGTGACGGGGAGAAGGGAGATGGGCGCACCGACCTGCGCCTCTCAGACGTTTGAGAGCTGTTCCGACAGCGAGCCACCCGCAGAGCAAGTCCCCTCGCCCCGTTTACGGGGAGAGGGCTAGGGTGAGGGGCGAGCGCGCCTCTTGCCCGATCGTTTGCAATTCAATCAGGTCCGTCGATGTCCTTTCGTGAACGCCTGCAAGCTTGGCGATACAACAATATTCCCGATCATCTTATCGGCGAGATCCTCACCAAGCGCTGGACGGACAATGCCATTCCGTTCATCGCGCTGGTGATTGTCGTTGCCAGCTTCGGCACTGCCATCCCCGGCTTCTTCAAGCTCTATTCGCTGCAGGAATCGACCCGCCAGCTCGGCGAATTCTCGATTGTCGTCACCGGGTTGACTGTCGTCATGTTCGGCGGCGGCATCGACCTGTCCGTCGGCTCGATCTTCGCGCTCTCGTGCTTCGCCGCCGTCGGCGTGTTCATGATTCTCGACCAACCCGTCTGGCTGGCATTCATCGCGGCACTGGCGACCGGCGTCGCCTTCGGCGCCATCAACGGCTATCTCGTCGGCTATCTGCGCCTGCGCGCCTTCCTCACCACGCTGGTCACCTTCATCATCGGCCGTGCGATCTTCGATATCCTTGTTGTCAACTATGGCGCAGCAATCCAGACCTCGATGGCCTCCTCCGACATCTGGGATTTTGTCGGTGACAGTACCGTCTACGGCTTTTCCGTCCCGGTGATCGCGGCGGTCGTCATCGCCATCCTCACCCATATCGCGCTGACGCGGTCGCGGCCGGGCTGGCATGTTCTGGCCGTCGGCGGCTCACGCCGGTCGGCCCACAATGCCGGCATCAAGGTGCGGCAAACCGTCTTCATGACCTATGTATTTTCCGGTCTCTGCGCCTCGATTGCTGGCTTCCTGATCGCCTGCCGGCTTTCGGGCGCCGGACCAGGCACAGGTCTCAATCTCGAAATCCTGGCGCTGACGGCGGCGGTGGTCGGCGGCAATTCGCTCGGCGGTGGACGCGGCTCGGTGGTCAAGGGCATGATGGGCGCGATCATCGTGCTGGTAATGACCAATGGCCTGATCCGGCTAGGCTATGGCACCGGCACGAACCAGATGGTGCTGGGTATCATGCTGGCGGTTGCCGTGACGATCGACATCCGCTGGCTGAAGAACCGCCACAAGGTGCTGAACGAAGTCTACGTCGCCCCAGTCTATCTGAAGATGGGCGAGACGCAATCGGCCGAACCGAATTCCGGCACGCCTTATGCGCTCAACAATGCGATTTCGAGGACCGACTATATCGGTCTCGGCGAACTCGAAGGGCCGGAAGACGTCATTCTCGACCGCAACGACCATCTTTATTGCGGCACACGGCATGGCGAAATCATCCGCTTCTTCGCGCCGGATTATGTCAAGTCGGAAGTCTTCGCCCACGTTGGCGGTTTCCCGCTCGGGCTTACCTTCGACAAATCCGGCAATCTGATCTCGTGCGTCGGCGCCATGGGGCTCTATTCGATCTCGCCCGATCGCGAGGTGAAGAAACTGTCGGCCGAGACGCGGCGCAGCTGGACCTCCGTGGTCGACGACGCCCGGCTGCGCGACCCGAATGACTGCGACATCGCCCCCGATGGCCGCATCTATTTCACCGACTCGACCAAGCGTTACGACGCGCATGACTGGGCACTCGATTCGATCGAAAACCGCGCCACCGGCCGCTTGCTCGTTTATGACCCGAAGGACGGGACGACGAAAACCCTGCTCGACGGCTACCGCTATCTCAACGGCGTCTGCATCGCCCATGACGGCAAGTCGCTGTTCGTCGCCGAAAGCTGGGCCTGCCGCGTACACCGCTACTGGCTGGAAGGGCCGAAAGCCGGCATGGCCGAATGCGTGATCAAGGACATGCCCGGCTATCCCGACAATATCAATCGCGCCTCGGGCGGGAAATACTGGATGGCGTGGCTCGGCATGCGCACGCCGAGCTTCGACCTGTCGCTGCGCCATCCCGGTTTTCGCAAACGCATGACCCGGCGCCTGCCGCAGGACGATTGGCTGTTTCCCAACATCAATACCGGCGGCGTGGTGAAATTCGACGAAGACGGCCAAATCGTCGGCACGCTCGGCGACATGACCGGTGTGTCGCACCCCATGGTCACCTCGATGCGCGAGCACAAGGGCCATCTGTTCATCGGCGGCATTCTCAACAACCGCATCGGCAGGTTCAAGCTGCCGGAGGCCGATCCCGACTGGGTTGGCCCGGCATCCTATTGGGGAGCGGTGAAATGATCTTCGATCCGATCCTCGATATCTTTCGTGGCAAGGCGGTGACCATTCCGCCGCTCGACGGTGCGTTCAGGCCGAACACGATATTGGATGAGGCGGATGTGGTCGCCGAGCTCGAAGCGCCGGATGATATGGCGCCTCTGGGTTTTGATGTCGTGCTCATCTCCAGCGGCAACAGCCTTTGGCGGATGAAAGTCAACGAGCCGGCGACCCTTTATCAGACATTTACCGCTCCGATCACGGCGTTAGATACGACAGAAGCCGGTGTCATCGTTGCACTTGAAGATGGCACTCTTCTCATTGATGGTGTTGCGATCGACAAACCCGACGAGATCAAATGCGTCACCGCATTGATCTCTGGATCAAGCAGTGGTCGGCTCTACCTCGCGAATGGTTCGCAGCATGTCAGCCCATCACGCTGGTCGCGGGATCTGTTGTCTCACGGCAGCACCGGTTCGGTTTGGTTCATGGATATGAAATCGCGCGATTTTCATAAGATCGCCGACGGACTTGCCTACCCATCCGGCCTTGACATCACTTCGGGAGGTACCGGGAGGGACGACATTGTCGTCAGCGAGAGTTGGAAACGAAGGTTGATCCGGATTGATGGCAAGACGCACGAGCAAAGCACTCTCATCGACAATTTGCCTGGCTACCCTTCTCGGATGGATGTAGCTGTCTACGGCGGCGTAAGTCTCTGCATTTTCGCGCCGATGAATCGGCTGATCGAGTTTGTTCTGCAAGAAGACGATTATCGGCGCGCAATGATGGAGGAGGTGCCGGAAGAATAYTGGATCGCACCAGCTCTGTCGTCGGGCCGCTCTTTCCTTGAGCCGCTGCAATGTGGTGGCATTCGCAGCATGGGTGTTCACAAACCCTGGTCGCCAAGCAGGTCGTACGGCATGGTCGCCCTTCTCAATGATCATTATCAGCCGACTTACAGCCTCCACAGCCGAGCAAACGGCTCACGCCACGGCATCACGAGTGTCATCCAACTCAAAAACCACGGGGACATCAGATATTACGCTACGTCCAAGGGCGGCAACTGTGTTCTGTCGATCGACCTGGACAAGGGGGCCTGACATGACCGACAGCAGCGACATCATCATCCGCCTCGAAAACGTCACCAAGGCCTATCGCGGCGTCCCAGCGGTCAAGAATGTCAGCTTCGACCTGCGCAAGGGCGAGATCCACGCGCTGCTTGGCGAAAACGGCGCCGGCAAGTCGACGCTGACGAAAATCATTGCCGGCGTGGTCGACATGACCTCGGGAAAGATGTTCCATCATGGCAAGGAGATTGCCTATGCGACGCCGCATGCGGCGCTCGACGCCGGCATTGCCATGGTGTTCCAGGAAACCAGCCTAGTGCCGTCGATGACGGTGGCGCAGAATCTCTATCTTGGCTCGGAAGCCTTCCTCAATCGCCTGCGCGGCATCTATATTTCGGCGCAGCAATTCCTGCAGTCGCTGAATTTCCCGGTCGATCCGACGGCCATGGTCGAGACGCTGGGTGCCGCGAAGAAGCAGATGGTCGAGATCGCCCGCGCCGTCCAGCACAATGCCGAGATCATCATTTTCGACGAGCCGACGGCGACATTGACGCCGGAGGAGAAGCGGCATTTCTTTGCGCTGGTTCGCCGGCTGAAAGCGCGCGGCGTGTCGATCGTCTTCATCAGCCATGCGCTGGAAGAGGCATTGCTGCTCTCCGACCGGCTCACCATTCTGCGCGACGGCGAACTGGTGGCATCCGGGCCGACCGCGGATTTCGACCGGGAAAAGATCATCGCCGCCATGGTCGGCCGCACGCTGTCGGGCGCGCTCTACCGCCAGCGCGATGCCTCCACGCTGCGGAAACCGGGCAAGAAAGTGTTGTCGGTGCAGGACATTTCGATGAGCAATGTCGTGCGCAACAATTCCTTCTCGATTTTCGAGGGCCAGATCACCGGCGTCTTCGGCCTGATCGGCTCGGGCCGCACGGAGACATTCAAAGTCGTCGCCGGCATCTACAAGCGCGACTTCAATCGTGGCGGCACGATCGAACTCGACGACAAACCGGTGCGCTATTACGTGCCGCGCGAGGCAGTCCGCGACGGCATCGTCTATGTCACCGAGGACCGCAAGAGCGAAGGCTTTTTCGAGACCATGTCGATCGCCGAGAACCTGTTCGGCGGCTTGCTGGCGGCCGGCCGCGAGAAGAGCACGGTCATGAGCGTCAAGGAGATGCATGCGCTCTCGGCCGAATGGACGAAGGCGCTCAATATCCGCGCCATCAACGACAATGCCCGGGTCGTCGAACTTTCCGGCGGCAACCAGCAGAAAGTGGTGATCGGCAAAGGGCTAGTGCAGAAGCCGCGCCTCGTCATCTTCGATGAGCCAACCCGCGGCGTCGATGTCGGCGCCATCGCCGAAATCCACCAGATCATCAATGGACTGGCGGACCAGGGGCTGGCGGTGGTGGTGATTTCCTCCTATCTGCCGGAGATCATGAACCTGTCGGATCGCATTCTGGTCTGCCGGCAGGGGCGGATCGTCGAAGAATTCTCGCCGACGGAATCGACGGAAGAGAAGATCATGTATGCGGCAGTTCATTAGCTGCGAGAAGGAATAGCCATGTCCACCGTAAAACTCCTGACCGACACCGAGATCGATGCCATTCCTGCGGCCAAGGCGGTATTTGACGATATCCGCGCCACACGCAAATCCGATTTCGTCAACAATTTCTGGCGTGGGCTGGCGAACGATCCGCCGCTTCTCAAACGCACCTGGGAAGGCCTGAAGGCGGTGATGGCGACGGAAGGCGCGCTCGATCCGCTGACCCGCGAAATGATCTATATTGCCGTCTCGACTGCCAATTCCTGCAGCTATTGCGTCCATTCCCACACCGCCGCCGCACGTGCCCGCGGCATGACGGATGCGCAGCATGCCGAGCTGCTGGCTGTGATCGGACTGGCGGCCCAGACCAACCATCTGGTCACGGTGATGCAGATTCCCGTCGATCCGGAATTCCAGATCGGTTGAATTTGGTACGAGAGTAGAGCGAGCCGTTTCAGTCCTTGCCAACCGTGAAGGTCACCCGCTCCGACGACCAGACCGTTTCGCCATAATTGAAGGGCATGCCGTTCTGGTCGATGTCGACTTTGCGGACGACCAGCACCGGCGTCGACTTCGGCTGGCGTAGCAGGCGGGCTTCGTCGGCGGTCGGCAAGCGTGCCTCTATCTCGGTGACCAGTCTGTCATAGTCGCGGATGCCGTAGGTGGCGAACGCCGCGGTGACGGTCGGAAAACATTCGCGGACCTTGTCGAAATCGGGAAAGCGCGCCGCTGGATAATAGGAATCACCGATCTCTACTGGAATGCCGTCAGCGGTCGACACGACGACGCGATGGATAACGGCGGCGCCGAGCGGCAGCCTCAGCCGAACCACGACATGCCGCGGCGCCGGGATGATTTCGTGCACCAGCAATTCGCCGCCGGGCTCGAAACCCTGCTCGATCAGGTTCTTGGAAAACCGGGTTTTTTTCGATAGCGGATAGTCCAGCATGCCCTTGTGCACGAAGGTGCCGCGGCCCTGTTCGGCGCGCACCAGGCCACGGGCTTCGAGATGGGCGATGGTCTGCCGGATGGTGAAACGGCTGACATTGAAGCGCTGCATCAGCTTGGTCTCGGTCGGCAATTGCTGGCCGGGTCGCAGGGCGCCGGATTCGATCTCGTTTGCCAACAGTTCGGCGATCTGGTGCCAGAGCGTGCTGCCGGATTCACGGTCGATTTCTGCTGTCATCTCGCCCTCCATGCCGAGGCAATCGCCTATGGAAAGGCCCTCTCTGGCCTCCTGAGTTCATCGAAGGGCGGCCATCTCCCCCACAAGGGGAGAAGACTCGCGGCACTCTCCTTGCCTCAATCAGGCACGGCGGAGCCGCAAGTTAAGCCCCTCTCCCTTGCGGGGAGGGGTTTTGGTACCAAAGACGAATGCCTGCCCTCTAAGTTATGGCGAAGCACATACGACGGTTCTGTGACAACCGCGTGAATTCGTCCGGACGACTGGAGGAATTATGCGGCGGCCACAATGTAGGCGCCGGCCATCTTGCGCACCTCTGCAATCTGCCTCTCCGCATCCGCCCCGCCCTTGTCGGCAAGGGGGGGAACTGATTTCAGCAGGTGCAGGATCACCGAGCCCATCGCCGTCGCATGCTCCTCGGCGAGGCGATTGTTTTGCGCTTTCAAAGCCTTGGCGATCCGCTCGATCGATCCGTTGCGCAGCGCGCCACGGCGGCCGGAGGCATCCTCCTGATGATCGACCAGCGATACGGCCACGGCACGGTCGCCCCGCAGCGCGATCATCAGGTCGATGAAGCAGTTGGCAAGCTGTTCGCCGGAAAGGCTTTGGCTGTCGCCGATGATTTCGTCGAGCCCTTCGAACAGCTTTTCGGCGTAACGCATGATCAAGGCGTCGGCGAGCGTCTCCTTGGTCGGGAAGAAGCGGTAGAGCGAGCCGATCGCGGTGCCGGAGCGGGCTGCGATCTCCGTCATCGTCGCTGCATCATAGCCCTTTTCGGCGAAAAGTTCGGCGCCAGACTGCATGATGGCATCGACGCGCAGGCGGCCTCTCGCCCTTTTCGGCGCCACGGCTGATATCACTGTTGACATTTGCGAGGATATCCTCAACTATCTGTTTTGCGAGTCTATCCTCACATAACACGACAGATCTCTCCCGTCATCTCTCCGTTGCAATCCTGTCTCAAGAGGCATTCCCATGCTTGATCCCAAGACCACGGCCCTCGTTCTCATTGATCTGCAGAACGGCGTCGCCAGCAATCCGCAAATCCGCCCGCGCCTGGGCGCGGAGGTGGTCGCCAATGCCATTCCAACCGCCGAGAAATTCCGTGCCGCCGGCGCACTCGTTGCCCTGGTGTTCGTCAACTTCGCCAAGGACTATGCCGACATGCCGTCGCGCAATGTCGACCAGCCGATGCAGCTTCCGCCGGGCGGCCTGCCGGACGGATGGTCGGATCTTGTCGAAGGCATCGAAGGCAAGGGCGATCTCAAGATCCACAAACGGCAATGGGGCGCCTTCCATGGCACCGATCTCGACCTTCAGCTGCGCCGGCGCGGCATCAACACCATCGTGCTCGGCGGCATTTCCACCAATATCGGCGTCGAATCCACCGCCCGCGCGGCCTGGGAACATGGCTATGATCTGCAGATCGTCGAAGACCTCTGCGCCGGACCGAGCGACGAGGCGCATAATTTCGCCTTTACCACTATCTTTCCGCGCATATCGCGTGTGATAAAGAGTGAGAACATTCAATTCCCGGCATCATGACGACCTCTGCCCAACCAAGCACTCGGACCATTGCTTTTCGATGGTCCGGGCTCCTCATCCTCTCGACCGCTTTCGTGGCCGTGCTGGAACTTCTGCACCTCCCGGCGGCCCTGCTGCTCGGGCCGATGCTGGCCGGCATTCTGTTTTCCGCGGCGGAAAAGACGGTGAAGGTGCCGAAGCTGGCGACGGCCTTCTCGCAGGCGCTGGTGGGCTGCCTGATCGCACAGTCCATCCCTCTCTCCATCCTCACGGAGGTGGGCAAGGACTGGCCGATCTTCCTGGGCGGTGTGATCTCGGTGATCGCCGCCGGCGCCTCGCTCGGCTATCTGCTCGCCAAGCTGCAGGTTCTGCCGGGCACGACGGCCATCTGGGCCTCCATGCCCGGCGGCGCGTCGGCGATGTCGATCATGGCCGAATCCTTCGGCGCCGACATGCGGCTTGTCGCCTTTATGCAATATCTGCGCGTCGTCTGCGTTGCGGTCGCCGCCACAGCGGTCTCACGCATCTGGGTCAGTGCCAGCGGTGCCGCGCCGCCGGCAATCATCTGGTTTCCGCCGATTGCCGTGGTGCCGATGATCGAGACGATTGCGCTCATCGTCTTCTCAATCGTCTTTTCGCAGGTGATGAAGCTGCAGGCGGGGATTTTCCTGCTGCCGATGATGCTTGGGCTGGCGCTGCAGACGCTCGGCCTGATCCAGATCGAGTTGCCGCCTTGGCTGCTTGCGATCAGCTATGCCTTCATCGGCTGGAATATCGGCCTGCGCTTCACCCGGGCCATCCTTCACCACGCAGCAAGGGCGCTGCCACGTGTGCTCGGCTCGATCGTCATTCTGATCACGATCTGCTGTGGCTTTGCGGCGATCCTCGTCGAGGTCATGGGCGTCGATCCGCTGACTGCCTATCTGGCGACCAGCCCGGGCGGGGCGGATTCGGTGGCGATCATTGCCACGTCAACGCCCGTCGACGTGCCGTTCATCATGGCGATGCAACTGATGCGGCTCTTCGCCATCCTACTGACCGGCCCCCTCATTGCCCGTGCCATCGTCAAATGGTCGAAGCTGCGGGACGAGCCGATAGCGCCCGCCCCAAGCCAACTGCCGGCGGAGTAGTGCACCGCCGGCTCTCGTTTCTTATTGCCCGCTTTCGAGCCAGCGTACCTGCTCCGGGGTCAGCTTGATGTCCAGCGCAGAGAGACTGTCCTCGAGCTCCGTCAGGTTGCGCGGGCCGATCAGCGGGATCACCGGGAAGGGCTGCGCCAGGACATAGGCGAGCGCGACGTGGATCGGATGGCGGCCGAGCTTGGCCGCCAGTTCGATCGCCCGGTCGCGGCGTTCGAAATTCTTTTCCGAATACCAGCAGCGGACGATTTCCTCATCGTCATGCTTGTCGCGGCCGGCGCGGTCGGTGAAGAAACCGCGGCCCTGGCTCGACCAGGCAAAGTTGGTGATCTGCGTTTCGTTCAGCCAGGCTTTCCAGGCATCGTCGGAGGCGGCGACGCAGCCGGCCCAGATCGGGTCCTGCATTTCGGCCAGCGCGAAATTGTTGGAGAGCGCGCCCGGAGCGGTCTTGCCGTTCTTTTTGGCATAGGCGATCGCCTCGCCCATGCGTTCGCGCGTCCAGTTCGAGCCGCCGAAAATGCCGCGGATGCGGCCCGCTTTCACCTCTGCGTCCATGGCATCGACGAATTCGCCGACCGGGATTTCCGGATTGTCGCGATGCATGAAGTAGACGTCGATATAGTCCGTCTTCAGCCGGCCAAGGCTTTCGCTGAGCTGCTTGCCGATCCGGTCGGGATAGCAGAGCGGCGAGTGCACGCCCTTGCCGATCAGGATGATCTCCTCGCGCGGCACCTTGCGGCTCGTATGCCAGTCGCCGAAGATCGATTCCGTCTTGCCACTGGCATAGATCCAGGCGGTGTCGAAAATATTGCCGCCGGCTTCATAGAAGGCGTCCATGGTCAGCGAGGCGGAGACAAAATTCGGGAAAAATTCGAAACCGAGTGCGGCGACCGAACCCTGTTTCGCCAGGCCGGGGATGGAGCGACGCGGTAGAGCATTGCCGGGCTTAACCGGCGCGCCGACGATATTGACGGTGCGCGTGGCCGGCTTCTCGACCTCGTATTCAAGACCGGCATCGGCGCGCCACTTGTCGAGAACCCGCATGGTCCCCAAAGAATCGGCATGATCCGTGCCAGGTGACGTGAATTCGGTCTGTCCCGCCGCGATGGCGCGGCCAACGGCATCGGCCTCGAAAGCATAGAGCCAGCCGGGTTCGGCGACCTCGACCACCTCTTCCGCGCCATCCGGCTTGATGATCCGGATCGTGCCAGTACCGCCCTTATGGCCGGAAGCGAACCAGAAATCCTTGACCTCTATGCGGCCATCAGAGCCGATGATTCTGAGCGTATTGTCCTGCTGCGCCATGATCGAGCAGGAGACTTCGGCAATGATGCCGTTGGGGAATTTGAGAATGGCTGAGGCCCATTCGTCGGCGCCGGTCTGGCCGAGCTCAGCGATGCCATGCACCGTCACCGGATCGAGGAAGGGCTTGCCATCGACGGCACCGGCGATCAGCCGCACCATCGACACCGGATAGCCGCCGACATCGAGAATGCCGCCGCCGGCCGTCGCTTGTGAGAACAGGCGGTGTTCAGGCTTCACCGTGCCCATGTTGAAGCCGAAGCTCGACCGGATGAGGCGAACTTCACCCACAGCGCCGGATTTCACCAGTTCGACGATCTTCGCCGTCTGCGGATGCAGGCGGTACATATAGGCCTCGCCGCAGAACACGC
This sequence comes from Rhizobium sp. P2_G9, assembly GCF_056403475.1. Classification (NCBI taxonomy): domain Bacteria; kingdom Pseudomonadati; phylum Pseudomonadota; class Alphaproteobacteria; order Hyphomicrobiales; family Rhizobiaceae; genus Rhizobium; species Rhizobium sp. P2_G9. The sequence goes on from NZ_JBFUFK010000006.1 coordinate 128,170, forward strand.
CGGCTTTCTTTGCTTCGTGATAGATGGCAGCGGCGTCGAAGGCGGACAGCGCGATCGGCTTTTCGACCAGGACATGCTTGCCGGCGCGCACCGTCTTGATCGCCCATTCGGCATGCGAGGGATGCGGCGTGGCAATATAGACTGCGTCGATTTCTGGGTCTCTCAGCAGCGCATCATAGCCGTCGAGGATGTGGGCGCCGGGGAAACCCTCTGCCAGGCCGGGCTTGTTCGGATCGCGGCTGGCGATGGCCGCCAGAACGCCGGTGGCGGAATGGGCGATCCCATCCGCAAAAGTGCGCGCGATGGTGCCGGGGCCGATAATGCCCCAGCGAATCTTCTTGTTGTCGGACATGGCAACTCCTTTCGTGATGAAACAGGAGAAGCAGCGAGGAGACTAAGCCGACTTTCGTTGGCAAGCCAACGATTCATCCGCTTAGCCCCTTGTTTTGTCGCAGGTTCTTGTCGGAAAACCGTGGAACACTTTTCCGGAACCTGCTTAGCGCAGGCGCTTCTCGTTGCTGTCGAACAGGAAACAGTTCTTCGCCGGGATGCCGACGGTCAGCCGATCCTGCTTGCTCGATATCGAGCGCGATTCCTCGCGTTCGATGATGATCCGTTCGCCGGATCCGATATGGGCGTAGATATAGCTGGTGCTGCCGAGATGTTCGGCAACGTCGACATCGACCGCCAGATCCGCATCACCCTGGCCGGCCTCGACGAAGCGTTCCGGGCGGATGCCGATCGTGACCTTGTCGCCTTTGCCGACGGCTGCTGAAACGGGCAGAGTCAGCCGCACGTCCCGCTGGCTCGTCAGCGTGACCGTTACCTGGCTGGTGCTCGTCTCCGCCACTTCGGCGGCGAGAAAATTCATCTTCGGTGAGCCGATAAAGCCCGCGACGAACTGGTTGGCCGGGTCGTCATAGAGTTCCAGCGGCGCGCCGACCTGTTCCACGATCCCTGAACGCAGCACGACGATCTTGTCGGCCAGCGTCATCGCCTCGACCTGGTCATGGGTGACATAGATGGTCGTCACCTTGAGTTCCTTGTGCAACCGGGCGATCTCGACGCGCATATGGACGCGCAGTTCGGCATCGAGGTTGGAAAGCGGTTCGTCGAACAGGAAGACTTCGGGCTGGCGAACGATGGCGCGGCCGATGGCAACGCGCTGGCGCTGGCCGCCGGAGAGCGCCTTCGGCCGGCGCTCCAGCAAAGGTTCAAGTTCGAGGATCTTGGCTGCGGCCATGACTCGCTTTTCGATTTCAGCCTTCGGCATGCCGGCGAAGCGCAATGCGAAACCCATATTCTCGCGCACGGTCATATGCGGGTAGAGCGCATAGGATTGGAAGACCATGGCGATGCCGCGCTTGGACGGGTCGACATCGTTCATCGGCTTGCCGCCGATCGACAGCAGGCCGGAAGAGATGTCCTCCAGGCCGGCAATCATTCTGAGCAAAGTCGACTTGCCGCAGCCGGACGGTCCGACGAAAACCACGAATTCGCCCGACCTTATGTCGAGATCGACGCCCTTGATGATTTCAAGGCTGCCGAAACTCTTGCGGATGGCGGCAAGCTTTACATCGCTCATACCTGGTCTCCGACCGTAAATATCAGGGTCTGATCATCGAAGGCAGCGCAGGATACGCTGAGTTCCAACGTGCCTGCCGTCTCGCCCGCTTCGACCCAGAAGCCGGTGGCGCCGCCCTTGAAGGTGACGGCGGACGGGCCCTGGATACGGCCGTCGCCCTTGAGTGCCAATTGCACCGGCTCTTCGAAGAAGGGCAGAAGATTGCCTTCCTGGTCGAGCGCCCGGAGGATGACGCGAACGCTGTCCCTCTCGGCGGCGCGCAGCTCGGTGGCGTCGGCAGCGACTTCGAGCCGGGTCGGCACGGGATCGGCGGGCAAGGTCATGGTCTTGACCGGCTTGCCGTTGACATAGCCGGTGATGATGCTTTCGCGCCAGACGCGGCCCCAGGTGCCGAATTCCTGCGGGGTCACGGTGCGGAGGTCGACGACCACGGGCGGATGGGCGAGATGCGGATAGCTCTCGCGGTCCGGCATGATCCGCTTGGGCTCGAATTCACCGAACTTGAGCTCGATATAATCGCAGTTGGTGAGGATGATCAGCGGCAGCACGCCGCCGATGTTGCGCTCGCCGCGCGCCCAATAGGTCACCGGCTGCAGCACCACGCCGCCGGCCGGATCGCCCTGGGAAGAGTAGGCGTAAGCGGCGAATTTCGGCTCGCGGAACATGTCGAGGACGCCATGATAGCAGATGCGGTCGCCCGAGCCGAAATCCTTGTGCGTGTTGTAGTCGAACATGCACCAGCCGGTGGAGCCGGAAATGTTGCTGTCGCCGGCCACGGCATTGAGGATCAGCAGGTGGCGGGTCACGTGCTCGGCCTGGCGCTGCTCTTGGTCGAAGCGCTTGGTCGGGTACATATGGCCGTTATATTCGGTGATCATATAGGGAATCGGCCGGGTAATGCCCGTCGTCTCGACCCGGTCGCGCAGCACGACGCGGCCGCGATTGTTGCCCGGCATTTCCTCCTGCCCGAGGATGAAGTCGTTCATGGTGTAGACGTCTTCGAGCAGTTCGGAATTGGTGATGAAGCGGACGCCGCCGGTCTGGCGGGTCGAATCCAGTTCACGGGCCAGCCGGTTGGTCTCGGCATAGAAGTCGTGATTGTCCTGGCTCTCGTTGATGCGCACGCCCCAGATGATGATCGACGGGTGGTTCCAGTCGCGCTCGATCATGCGGCGGACATTCTCGATCGATTCCTGCTGCCAGGCTTCGCCACCGATATGCTGCCAGCCGGGGATTTCTTCGAACACCAACAGGCCGATCTCATCGCAGCGGTCGAGGAACCACGCCGATTGGGGATAATGCGAGGTGCGGACGATGTTGCAGCGGAGATCGTATTTCATGATGTCCGCGTCTTTTTCCTGCGGCCGCCTGCCCATGGCATAGCCGGTATATGGCCAGGCCTGATGGCGATTGAGGCCACGAAGTTTCAGCGGCTTGCCGTTCAGCAGGAAACCATCCGGCGTATATTCGGCGGTGCGGAAACCGAAGCGGCTGGAAAAACTGTCCCGGCCGGCCTCAGTCTCGATCGTCGCCGTCAGCTGGTAGAGCACCGGATTGTCGATATCCCAGAGTTCGAGGCCGGTGAGATCGTCGATCTCGATCGTGGTTTCGAGGCCTGCCAGTTCCATAGCCTGGGTGATGATGTGCCGGTCATCGGCAGCGGTGATGGTGACGGAGAGCGTGCCTGCCAGCGCGCGGTGTTCGGGATTGGCGAGAATGACGCGGGCTTTTACCGCCTTGCTCTCGGCCAGTGGGTCCGGCGTCTCGATCTTGACATTCTTGATCGCGACCGGGCTCGTGACCTTTAGCCAGACGTCGCGATAGATGCCGGCATAGCAGAGATAGTCGATCTGACCGCCGAAGGGCGGGATTTCGGGGTTTTCCGAACCATCGACCTTCACCGTCAGGATGTTGTCGCCCTTCCTGAGATGCGGCGTCAGCCGCGCCTCGAACGGGGTATAGCCGTCCTTATGGGCGATGATCTTCTCGCCGTTCAGCCAGACGACGTTATCGGCCATGGCGCCGTCGAAGACCAGCGAGACTTCGCGGCCCTCGAAATCGTCTTCCCAGGCTATCAGCTTCTGATAGGTGAACGGCTTCTGGTAACGGGTTTCGTCGAAGTAGTTGTAAGGAAGTTCGACGGCGCTGTGCGGCAGGCGGACCTTTTCGCCGATCTGCAGTTCATGGACGCGATGCTCGGCAAAGCCCTCCGCGAAAATCCAGTTGCCGTTGAAATTCTCGTATCTGCGCATGATAAATTCCTATTTCACCGAACCAAGCATGCCCTGGACGAACTGGCGCTGCATGGCGAAGAAGACGAAGATCGTGGGAAGCGTAGCAACGATGGTGCCGATCATCACTGTGCCGTAATCGGGATAATAGGCCGAGCCGAGCGAGGAGACGACGAGCGTGATCGTCTTCATGCCGTTGGACTGCAGCACGATCAGCGGCCAGAGATAATTGTTCCAGTTGAGCATGAAGACGATGACGAACGCCGCCGCATAGGTCGAGCGCATCACCGGCACATAGATATAGAGGAAGATCTGCCATTCCTTCAGCCCATCGACCCTGGCGGCATCGCGCAGTTCCGGCGGGAAGGCCTTGGTCGCCTGGCGGAAATAGAAGATGATGAAGGCCGACGCGATCATCGGCAGCATGATGGCGATATGCGTGTCGATCAGACCGGCCTTGGCCATGATCCGGAAGAGCGGGATCATCAGCGCCGCGAACGGCACGAACAGCGTCAGCAGCACCAGCGAATAGACGCGATCGCGCCATTTCGAGTGGAACACCTCGAAGCCGTAGCCGGCGAGCGAGGAGACGATGATCGTCAGAAGCGTCGACAGGATCGCCACCTTCGCCGAGTTCCAGAACACCAGCGGCAAGTCCACCTTGGCCAGGAAATTGCTGATATTGGTCATCAACTGCGTGCCGAACGACACTTTGCCGTCGATGATGTCGATCGACTTGTTGGTGGCGCCGATCACCATCCACAGGAACGGAAACACCGACAGGAAGGCTGCGAGCCCGAGGAACACATATTGCGCCGTGTTCTGCGCGAGGCGGGACAGATTCATGTGCGCTCCCTCGCGAAATAGAACTGGATGAGCGCGAGAAGCGCCACCATGACCACAATCACGTAGGAAACCGTCGCCGCGTAGCCGTAGCTTGGCACGTAGCGGAAGGTCAGGTTGTAGATATAGAGCGACAGCGTCAGCGTCGAATCAGCGGGACCACCCTTGCCTTCGGCGCTCAGGTTATAGACTTCGTCGAAGAGCTGCAGCGTGCCGATGGTCGAGGTGATGGTGGTGAACAGGATCACGGGCTTCAACAGCGGTACGGTCAGGTGGACGAAGCGTGCCCAGGCCGGCACACCATCGATGCGCGCCGCCTCGTAGACCGAGCGGTCGATGTTCTGCAGTGCTGCCAGATAGAAGATCATATTGTAGCCGGTCCAGCGCCAAGTGATGGCGATGACGATCAAGACCTTGGCCCAGAAGACGTCGGTGAACCATTGGATCGGCGCGGACGCAAGGCCGATGGCGATCAGTGTCGAATTGACGATGCCGTCGACCGAGAACATGCTCTTGAACAGCACCGAATAGACGACCAGCGACGACACGCAGGGCAGAAAGATCGCCGTGCGGAACAGGCCGACGAAGCGCAGGTTGGGATTGTTGAGCAGGCTGGCGAAAATCAGCGCCAGCGTGATCATGATCGGCACCTGCACGACGAAAAAGGTCATCGTGTTGCCGAGCGCGTGCAGGAAGACCGGGTCGCGCGCCAGCCGCTCGATATTGCCGAAGCCGGCGAATTTGATGATCAGCCCCTTGCCCGAATAGAGCGACCAGCTGAGCGAATCGAGGATTGGAAAGGCCAGGAACAACGCCATCAGGGCCAAAGCCGGCAGGACGAACAGCCAGCCGTTGACATCGTAATAGAAGCGTCTCGCTGAGCCCGATCGCGCGGCAGCCACGGTGCACTTGCTCCTTAGAAAATGGGGGGCGGAAACAGCAATCCCTCAAGGCGAGCGGCGTTCGCCGCTACGCCCCGGGGAGGAAACGGGCCACGAGGGCCCGTCCGGGAGTTTCTTACTGCATCTGGTCCTTGGCCTGGCCTTCGATCGCCTTCAGGACGTCGTCGACCGGCGTGCCCTTGGCAAGCGAAGGCAAGTTGGCGGTCACGGCGTTGTCGACTTCATTGGTGAAGACGCCATAATTGACCGGCGGAACCTTGGCGAGCCAATCGGAGAAGTTCTGCCAGACCTTTTCGCCACCGAAGAACGGATCGGCCGCCGAATAGGCCGGACCCTTGCGGGCAGTCATCAGCGAGCCGACAGCGCCCTGGTCGATCAGGATCTTCTGGTAGAAGTCGACGTCCTTGGCATAGACTTCATTGAGGAAGTCGATCGCGGTATCCTTTTCCTTGGACGCCGAGAGCACGTACCAGCTCGAGCCACCGAGGTTGGAGGCATGGCCGGCGCCGTCGATGGTCATGGCCGGAATGGGTGCGACGCCCCATTTTTCAGCCTGGTCCTTCTGCGCCTTGACCGTGCCGGTGATCCAGACGCCGGTGATGACGGAAGCGACATCGCCCGAGGTGAAGGAAGCGACCCAGTTGTTCCAGCCGGCCGTCGGCTTGTAGATATTGGCCTGGAGAATCTTGCCTTCGGTCTCAAGCGCGCCCTTCAGAGCCGCATTGTTGGTGATCGAAAGGTTGCCGTCCTTGTCGAAATACCAGCCGCCGGCAGACTGCATGAGAATGCGGATCAGGCCGGCATCGTTGGGGTCGACGCCCATCATCTTGTGGCCGGTCTTGGCTTCGACAGCCTTGCCGATCTCGATGTACTTGTCCCAGGTGAGGTTCTGCATGTCTTCCGGCTTGTAGCCGGCCTGGGCGAGATAGTCCTTGCGGTAGTAGAGGCCGGTGACGCCGGAGTCGAAGGGCATGCCGTAGACCTTGCCGTCGACGGTCATCAGCTGCACCTTGTAGGGCGCGAAGCCGGTATAGTCGATCTTGCCCGACAGCTCGGCGAAGGAGCCGGGGAAGGACTGCAGATATTTCTGCGCGCCGTAGTCTTCGATCAGCACGATGTCGGGAAGCGCATCCGACGTGCCCGAAGCCAGGCCCGTCTGCAGCTTCTGCTCGACGTCGGCCTTGGCGAAATCGACGACGTTGAAGGTCGTGTCGGGATGCGCCTTGGTGTAGCGCGCGCCGGCTTCCTTCATGATCGCGACGTTGAAGTTCGGGTCCCAGCACCAGATGGTGACCTGGCCGGCATAGGCGGCAGTGGCGGCAAACAGGCTGACGCCTGCAACGGCCATGGCGGCGAAGCGTTTTAGAATACGGGACTTTTCCATCTTATCCTCCCTCGAAATGGATTGCCTGAAGACGGGTTCCTCTCCCGTCTTGCGGGGRGTATTTCCAAAATGAGGGAAAAGGCAAGAAAAATTTCAGTAAATATTTATTGCAGGTGCGAAGAGCCTGGAATCTCCGGCAAAATCTCGGGTTGAGGCTGGCCGAGGGATTTTCGTTGCGTGCTAGGCGCCGACCGCAGTCGATGCCAAAGCATCGGCGAGGATCGGCAACGAAGCAAGCGACGAAAAGCGCCGGCCAGCCGACCCACGAGGTTTTGCTGGAGGTTCTAACTTTGCACCGGTTTGCGACTGCTCTCGCGCCAGATCATTTCGGTCGCGATGGTGACGTTCTTTGTGTAATCGCGACCGGCCAGGCGCTCGACCAGAAGGTCGACCGCGGTCTCGCCGATATGCTCACCATGGATCTTCATGGTCGAGAGCGGCGGGGTGAGGAATTGCGCGACGGGAATGTCGTTGAAGGAGACGACCGCGATGTCGTCGAGAACTCTGAGGCCCGCCTCCGCCATTGCCCGATAGGTGCCGATCGCCATGTTGTCGTTGGCGGTGACGATGACATCCGGCAGCGGCTTCAACTGCAGGACTTGCTTGGCAAGCATATAGCCGGTTTCCAAGCGCAGATTCTGGCCGGAATCGCAGCTTTCGCCGAGCACCAGCAGCGCGGGATCAAACTGGCCGCGCTCCTTCTGCCAGTCGATATAGGCCTTGCAGCGCCGCTCGCCAAAGGGCTGGGTTTCGCCATTGAGATGTTCGTAGGAGCCGATGAAGGCGATCCGCTGATAGCCCATGGCATTGAGTTCATTGAGGATTTTTCGCGTTGCGAAAGCGACGTCGGGATGCACGCAATCCATCGTGTCCGACTGCGGATCGAAATCGGCGAAGACGACGTGACGGCAGTGATCGGCAAGCCAGGCGATCTCATTGTCGGACTGCTTGCCGACGACGATGACGCCCGAAACGCTTTCCAGGAGAGCCGGGTCCGGCAGCGTATCAGAATGAAAGATCTTGACGATTTCCGTGCCGTGCGCCCGGCAGCGGTTCTCGATGCCGAAGCGCACGCCAACATAATAGGGGTCGGCAAGCTCGTCGTAAGGCTCGAGGAAATGCACGATTGCAAGCCTGGAAAGCGGCGTTGCCGGTGCGGGCAGGTAGGCGGCGACATTGCCGTTGACGCGATTGCGGTTGCGCGGCGTCGCATAGTTCAATGCTTCGGCAGTTTCGATGATCGCCTGGCGCTTGGCGGCGGAAATCGACAGCGCCGGATCATAATTCAGCACGCGCGACACTGTCGTGGACGACACCCCCACAGCCTTGGCGATTTCCTTGATGGTGACCATGCCCGACAATCCGGCTTCTTGTGGGTTAAACTCTCACAGTTTTCCCGTCGCTGGAAGAGTGAGCGAGTAAATATTTACTGACTTTTCGCCACGAGAAGACGAACTGTCTATTCCGCTTTGCCGGCTAAGTCGAGGGCTTGTATTGCGGCCTGTCATCGCGGAAATATTTCCGCCGGCCAGTTTTCAAGCCCAGTGAACTGATATATCAGATTGCCTCGAAGACGCCGTAAGGGCGGCAAAGGTCTCGCATGGAACACAAGCATCCCGTTATTGTGGCAGGCGCCGGCATTATCGGCGCGACGATCGCCCATGAGCTCGCGGCGCGCGGCGAAAAAGTCATTCTCGTCGACCGGCAGGAGCCCGGCCTGGGTGCCTCCTTCGGCAATATGGCAAGCATCGCCGTCAACGGCTTCGACGCCGTCTCGCGGCCGTCCACCTGGCGAAAAATTCCCGGCTGGCTGATGGATCCCCAGGCGCCGGTCACGGCCGATCCCATCTATGCAGTGAAAATGCTGCCGTGGTTCCTGAAATTCCTCGCCGCCGGCCGACCGAGCCGCATCCGCGCCATCGAGGATGCCGGTGCCAGCCTCGCCACCCGCTCGCTCCCCGACCTGAAAATGCTGCTCGACCGGATCGGTGCGCGCAGCATGCTGAGCGAAGCGACCTGCCTGTCGCTCTACGAGAGCGAACGCGCCTTCGAGGATGACCACGGCAATCGCGAACTGATGCAGCGCTACGGCATGACATACGAGGTGCTGAGCGGCGGCGAGATCCGCGAGCGCGAGCCGCAGCTTAATCCGGCAATCATCAAAGCGACGCTGCTGCCGGACAATCCGTTCATTTCCGATCCTCATCTGCTGGTCAAGCGCCTGGTCGAGGCGGCTCAAGCGAATGGCGCCGAACTGGTCACCGGCGATATTGCGCGTGTCGAACGCGACAATCGCGGCGTCACTGCCGTGATCCTCGGCGACGGGCGCCGCCTGGAAGCCGACAGGCTGATCCTTGCCATGGGTGCTGAGACCGGCGCATTGGCAGCGTCGCTGGACGAGCCGTTTCCGCTGGAAACCGAGCGCGGCTACCACACGCAGATCATGTCGCCCGGCATCGACCTGACCTATTCGCTGATCTGGCCGGAACGCGCCTTCATGGTGACGCCGACGGCGGGCGGCGTCCGGGTCGGCGGGTCGGTGGAAATGGCGGGGCTGAAGAAGCCGCCGAACTGGCGGCGGGCGCGCATCCTCGTCGAACATGCGAAATTCGCGCTGCCCGGCCTGAAAGTTGAGAATTATACCGAATGGATGGGCCATCGCCCCGCCATGCCGGACACCATCCCCGTCATATCACCCTCGGCGAAGACGAATGGCCTTTATTATACGACCGGCCACGGCCATTTCGGCGTCACCTATGCGGCGACCAATGCACAATTGATGGCCGACATGGTTCAGGGCAGGACGCCGGCGGTCGACATGCGGCCGTTCCGGATCGACAGGTTTTGAGGATAAAGAAATGCGTTGGAAGCGGACCATTCAGCTCGTCGATGTGCATTGCGAGGGCGAGATCGGCCGGTTGGCGACCGGCGGCGTGCCGAACATCCCCGGCAATTCGATCGCCGAACAGTTGAACTATATCAACACGGTGGATGACAGCATTCGCCGTTTCCTCTGCCTCGAGCCGCGCTCCGGCCCGCTCGGCTCGGTCAATCTGCTCCTGCCGCCGCGGCGCGAAGGGGCGGATGCCGGATTCATCATCCTCCAGGCCGACCAGGCGCATGCCATGTCCGGCTCGAACGCCATCTGCGTGACGACGGCGCTGCTCGAAATGGGCATTGTCGAAATGAAGGAACCGGAAACCGTGGTCATGCTCGACACCGCCTCGGGCCTGGTCAAGGCGACCGCCACCTGCAAGGATGGCCGCTGCGAGCGCGTCGAACTCACCATGCCGCCGTCCTTCGTGCTCGATCTCGACGTCGAAGTGCCGACCGAGCGCTATGGCAAGGTCAAGGTCGACATCTGCTATGGCGGCATTTTCTATGCCATCGCCGATGCCTCAGCCGTCGGGACGTCGATCAGCAAGGCCAATGCCCGCGAACTGGTCGAGGCTGGCATGCTGCTCAAGGAGACCATCAACCGGACGATGAAGATCGTGCATCCGGAAATTCCGGAAATTTCCGGCGTCGCCTATGTAATGTTCCGCGGCGAGGAACCGGATGGCGCGGTGCGCACCTGCACGACCATGTGGCCCGGCCGCGTCGACCGTTCGCCCTGCGGCACCGGCAGTTCCGCCAATCTCGCCACGCTTCATGCACGGGGCAAGGCCAAGGTGGGTGACGTACTGACCTCGCGTTCCACCATCGGCACGGAATTCCGCGTCGGCCTCAAGGACGTCACGGAAATTGCCGGACGCCCCGCCATCATCCCGACCATTTCCGGCCGCGCCTGGACGTTCGGGCTGACGCAGGTGGCGCTCGACCCATTCGACCCGACGGCGGAGGGCTTTGCCGTTACCGATGTCTGGGGCCCGGAGGCCGGCGCGATCAGATAGAGCGATTGTTTCAGGCTCTGTTCCCGCGGGAACATCGTCTTGAAACATCGCCAGCGATAATGCCGTGGAATTCGAAGGACAGTCGACTGACGCTTGGAAACCGGCAGCGGTTGGCGTAGTCTTTGTGGACAGCTTTCAGGAGGCTCCCTGCCATGTTCGGTAAGATATTCTACATCAACAGAGGCCTGACGCGACGCGAGACGCTTGGTCTCGCCGGCGCGCTGGCGCTGTCGCATGCGCTGCCCGCCTTCGCCGACGACGCAATCGGCCAGGTGCTGGAAGCCAAGGGCGACGTTCTCAAGAGCCAGAACGATATCGAGACCAAGCTCAAGATTGGCACGGCACTGATCAACAACGACCTGATCACCACCGGCGCCAAGAGTTTCGCTTCGCTGACGCTCGGCTCGGACACCAAGATCAATATGGGCGAGAAGACGGAAGTCCTGCTTGACAGCTTCCTTGCAGAGCAGGGCGGCACGCTGGACCTGGTCAACGGCGACATGGTGTTCGACCGGCCGGAAGGCAAGCCGAAGATCGATCTCACCATCCGCACCACATTCGGCCAGATTGGCGTGCGCGGCACGAAATTCTTCGCCGGCCGCAATCGTGGCAACTATGCCGTCTTCGTCGAGCATGGCCTGGTCGAGGTCAGGAGCGGGATCAGCGTGCGCAAGGTCGGCGCCGGCGAAGGTGTCGATATCGCCTCGGATGCCAGGACACGCTCGCTGTTCGGCGGCGACGTCTCGGATGTCAGGAGATGGGGCAAGGGCCGCATCGAAGAGGCCTACAAGAGCGTCGGCCTGATGTAATCTCATTTGCTGAAAGCCAATCAAGATCTCCGGATGCTCCCGGAGATCTTTGTTTTTGCGCGTGCCTCGTCAAACGCTGCACAGTTTCGCAAACATGCTTTTGAAAAAGGAAAGACCGCCATGGCTGGAGGGCTATGCCATGACGGTCTTTTTATGAAGCGGACAAAGAATAAGGGGCGTCTCGGTCCGCATGTCCGGGCCGGCGGGGGACGTGCCGGTTTTCCGGAGGGGACAGCCAAAGGGGCACGGCTGTCTGTACTCATTTAGATGGCGATTCGATTATGTCATTTCAATGAAGCAGAATGCGACTTAAACATTAAAAAATGTTAATGCAAGCACGGGTGCCCGCAGCAGAACCACATTCAACGCGAAATCGTACCATGTGTGACCGTGAAATTTTCTGCGCGGTCGCCGAGCGCATCGAAAAGATGCCGATCCGTACCGGTCATGAAGGCCTGGCCGCCAATATGGTCGATGAGATCGAAGAGGGCGGCGCGGCGGCGCGCATCGAAATGGGCGCCAATCTCGTCGAGCAACAGGATGGGTGCGGCGCCGGTCATGTTGGCGGTCAATTGCGCGTGCGACAGCACCAGGCCGGCCAGAAGCGCTTTCTGCTCGCCGGTCGAGCAGAGGCTTGCATCGATCCCCTTCTGCCGGTGGGTGACGATCAGGTCGGTGCGATGTGGCCCCTCCAGCGTCCGCCCGGCGGCCTGGTCGCGAAAGCGGCCCTCCTGCAGCAGCGCCAGATAGCGATCCTCCAGATCAACCGCCGGCAGGCCATGCGCCTCGTCGAGGAAGCCGGACAGATGCAGGTCGGCAGCCGGAAAGGCCGACCCGACCTCGCCGCGCTCGCCGAGCCGGGTCAGCAACATCAAGAGTTCGCTGCGCGCCAGCGCCATGGCCACGCCGAGGCTCGCCATCTGCGCTTCGATGCCGGCCATCCAGTCGGGATCGTAGCGGCCTTCCTCGAGCAGCTTATTGCGCATCTTCATGGCGCGCTCGAAATCGGCGGCCCGCCGGCCATGGGTTGGATCGAGTGACAGGACCAGCCGGTCGAGGAAACGGCGGCGATCGGAGGCAGGGCCGGTGAACAGGCCGTCCATTGCCGGCGTCAGCCAGAGGATGCGCAGGTGATCGAGCAGTTCGTCGGTCGATTTCGCGTCGGTGCCATTGATGCGCACCCGCCGCGAGGCGGCGTCGCCGGCAGCAAGGCCGGTGCCGATCTCGACCGGCCCCTCCATGCCGTCGATCTCGGCGAAGATGGAAAAGCCGCTTTCGGCACCCTGCAGGCTGATATCGGCATAGACGGCGCGTCTCAGCCCTCGCCCGGGGGAAAGCAGGGAGACGGCCTCGAGCAGATTGGTCTTGCCGGAGCCGTTCTCGCCCGTCAGCACGACATGCCGGCCATCAAGCGCAAGCGCCGCCGATCCGTAATTGCGGAAGGCGGTGAGCGCGATGCGGCGGATGGCGATTTTCTCGGGCATGAACCGGCGGGGTTTTCCTGCAAACTTGAATCAAATCGGCGCGGTCTGTTGCGTGGCGATACACAAAATCGGCGATACAGACAATTTTATTGATCGCCTTAAGCGGCTTTCAAGCGAGCCGGACTAATCTGCCGTCATGACCGGATGCCATAACAACAATCGGCACCGAAAATGGACAGGGATTGGAACATGAAAAAGCTCGTCTTCGCATTCGTGGCCTGCATGGCCGTTTCCACTTTCGCACCGTCGGCCAGCGCCATGAATCTCGGCGCGCTGACCCGCACCAGCCCGGCGGCTGCCGCCGAACTGGTTGCCGTCACCGAACCGGCCATCTGCCGCGATRCCACCTGCGGTCTGGGCGACCGCCAGGCGTCGAGCGTGGCACCGGTGATCCACGTCATCTTCGCCTCGTTCAGCCAGTTCGTCGGCAAGGCCAGCCATCAGTTCATCGCGGCGGCCTCGGCCGCCTGAAGCTCTCGCACCAGGGCCACCCAGGCCCGCGCGATCCTGAGCCCGGCCGCATCGGCGGCCGGACCGGATCGCTCTGCCGTCGCCGTATAATCCGGCAACCAGCCGGGATGCTCGCGGTCGAGCATGTCCCTGAATTCGGTATTCCATTTCTCGACCACGCCGCGATCCGCCTCGAAGTGGAACTGCGTGCCGTAGGCGGCGTGGCCGATGCGGAAGCATTGGTTTTCCACGGCCGTGTTGCGGGCGAGCCGCACCGCTCCCTCGGGCAGTGTGAACGTATCGCTGTGCCATTCGAAGATCGGAAAGCCGGCTTCAACCGCCGACAGCACAGGATCGTCCTTGGCAGCCTCCGTCAGCTCGACCTTATGCCAGCCGAATTCCGGCGCGGTGCCGATGAGGTTGGTCGCGCCATAGGCTCGGGCGAGAATCTGACTGCCCAGGCAGATGCCGAGAACCGGCCTGTCGGCGTCGCCGAAGGCCCGCATCAGGCGCGCAAGTTCCGGCAGATAGGGATGGCTATGGTCGTCGACGGCGCTCTGTTCGCCGCCGAACACTGCGATCGCATCATGGTCGTGCGAGCCTGACGGCAGGTCGTCGCCCTTCCATGGCCGGCGGATATCGAGTGCTGCGCCCGCCTCCGCAAGTGCCGCCCCGACCTGCCCAAAATGGGTGTTGGCCATGTTTTCGACGATCAGGACCCGCATCTTTCCGCCTCGATTCTCGTTTGCCGTCCAAAATGGGGCCATCCCGCTGAAAAGCCAAGCGTCCCAGCGGAAATTCCCTCTGGCGGAAGCATATCCGCCTATCTATGATATTGCCGACAACGGAGATTTTTCGGCGAAATGGCCAAGCGTTCCAGCCGTCTCGATGATGCCGCGCGTGCCGGCTGGCTCTACTATGTGGCGGGCAATACCCAGGACCAGATCGCTGTGAAGCTCGGCGTTTCCAGGCAGTCGGCGCAGCGTCTCGTCTCGCTCGCCCGCTCGGAAGGCCTTGTTCGGGTGCAGATCGACCACCCCATCGCCAACTGTCTGGAGCTGTCCGACGCGCTGCGCGAGCGCTTCAAACTGAAATTCGTCGATGTCGTGCCAACCGATCCCGGCTCGGAATCGACGATTACCGGTGTCGCCGAGGCTGCGAGCGCGGAAATGGAGCGCTGGCTCAGGCATGAGGAACCGGTGCTGATCGCCGTCGGCACGGGCCGCACATTGAAAGCGGCCGTCGAACTCCTGCCGCGCATGGATTGCCGCCAGCATCGCGTCGTGTCGCTAACCGGCAATATCGCACCGGACGGATCGGCTGCCTATTACAACGTCGTCTTCACCATGTCGGACTCGGTCAATGTCCGCTCCTTCCCGATGCCGCTGCCGGTCATTGCCTCCTCGCCCGGCGAGCGCGAAATGCTGCATGCCCAGGCGATGATCCGCCCGACGCTGGAACTGGCCGAGAAGGCCGACGTCACCTTCGTCGGCATCGGCGAACTGACCGACGATGCGCCGCTCTATGTCGACGGCTTCATCACCACGGCGGAACTCAAAGCGTTGCAGAAGGCCGGCGCGGTCGGCGAGATCGTCGGCTGGGCCTTCGACTCCGAGGGCAAGTTCATCCGTGACATCACCAATGAACGGGTCGCGTCGTCACCGATCCCGCCGAGAGACACATCACTGGTGATCGCCGCCGCCAAGGGGCCGCGCAAGCTGCCGGGCATTCGCGGCGCCATTCATGGCGGGCTGGTCAATGGGTTGATCACCGATGAGGAGACGGCAGCGAAACTGTTACACGGCGGCTGAACCGCAACCTATTCGGACACCACATCAGGCTTTTCCGGCAATTGCCAGTCGATCGGTTCCATGCCGTTTGACGTCAAAAACTGATTTGCCTTGGAAAAATGCCGCGAGCCGAAAAAGCCGTTATGCGCCGAAAGCGGCGAGGGATGCGGCGCCTTGAGCACCAGATGCTTGCGGGTGTCGACGAAAGCCGCCTTGCGCTGCGCATAGGAACCCCAGAGCATGAAGACCGCCGGGCTCTCCTGCTCGTTGACGCGGGCGATCACCGCGTCGGTGAATTTCTCCCAGCCCTTGCCCTGATGTGAGGCGGCGAGCGAGCGCTCCACCGTCAGCACGCTGTTGAGCAGCAGCACGCCCTGCTTCGCCCAATATTCGAGATAGCCATGCCGCGCCGGCGCGATGCCGAGATCGTCCTCCATCTCCTTGTAGATATTGACCAGAGACGGCGGGATGCGCACGCCGGGCCGGACGGAAAAGCAAAGCCCATGCGCCTGACCTTCGCCATGGTAGGGATCCTGGCCGAGGATGACGACCCTGACCTGACCGAGCGGGGTGAGGTCGAGGGCACGAAAATACTCCGAGCCTCTCGGGAAAATGACCTTCCCCGCCTGCCTTTCTTCCTGCAGGAAGTGCTTCAGCGACGCCATGTAGGGACTGGCGAATTCGCTCGCAAGCGCCTGCTTCCAGCTGTCTTCGAGTTTGATGTCGCTCATTGAAATCCCTACTCTGCCGGCTGGTAGCGCTTGACGTCGATTTCATCGGCATGCTGCCGCATCATCACCGTGTCGTACCAGGCCTGCATCTTGAGAAGCGTGTCCATGTTGACGCCGAACGCCTTTTCGATCCTGAGCGCCATTTCCGGAGTCAGCGATGCCTTTTCATTAATGAGATCGGAAAGCGTCGCCCGGCGCACATTCAGCACATCGGCCGCCTTGGAAATCGAGAGATTGAGTTCGTCAAGAATTTCCTCGCGGATGAAGGTGCCGACATGTGGTGGCGTCATGCCGATTTTCGAAACCAGTTCGCTCATCAGTGGTAGTCCTCCAAGTCGAGATCGGAAATCTCGCCATCTTCAATCAGGAAGGTAATGCGCCAGTTGCCGGATGCAGCAATGCTCCAGACGCCGGCGCGATCGCCGGCCAATTGATGAATTCGCCATCCCGGCGGGCAACGTACACCATCGATATCATCAGCGACGATCAACGTGGCCAGGATGTTTCTAACCCTATTCAAAAGGTCTGGACGAATGCCTTTAGCATCATCGTCTTCGATGAAGCGCTTCAGACCCTTATGCCGGACGGAACGGATTTTCATCGTCTAATATATGTACGGTCTTACCGTACGAATTGCAAAGAAGAATTATTTTACGGATGGAAGCGGATCTGCGCGCGCTCCGCAACTTCGATCTCCTGTTCTCCACAGCCGGTTCAAATTCCGCCTCGATCCTGACGGTTTGCGGCAGGCGTCGCGGCGCAAAATCGGCTAGGAGTGTCGCAACCAATTCGAGGGAGCGAGCATGAAGATCACCGATGTGAAAACCTGGGTCGTCGCCAATGAGGCCGGCTTTGGCGGACCCTATTTCATCTTCGTCAAACTGACCACGGACGGCAATGTCGTGGGTTATGGCGAGGCCTATAATGCCACGTTCGACCCGCATCTCACCGCCAAGCTGATCGAGGACTGCGCCGCCCGCTATCTCGTCGGCCGCGATCCGCACGACATCGAGACTTTCTTCCGCAATTGCTATTCCTCCGGCTTTTCGCAGCGGCCCGACATCACCATGATGGGCTGCTATTCGGCGCTCGAAATCGCCTGCTGGGACATTATCGGCAAGGAAGCCGGCAAGCCGGTCTACAAGCTGCTCGGCGGCCAGGTGCACGAGGCGCTGCGCACCTATACCTATCTCTACCCAAAGACCGGTTCCGTCGTGCCGGCCGAGATCGCTGACCAACGCAATGTCTACAACGACCCGGAAATCGCTGCCCGCACGGCGCTCGAATATGTCAAGGACGGCTTCAATGCGATAAAATTCGACCCGGCCGGTCCCTATACGATCTATGACGGCCACCAGCCGCGCCTTATCGACATCGAGTTGTCCGCCGCAATGGTCAAGGCGGTGCGCGAGGCAGTCGGCACCAAGGCCGATATCCTGTTCGGCACACATGGCCAGTTCACTGCCTCCGGCGCGCTCCGGATGGCCAAGGCACTCGAACCCTATGATCCGCTGTGGTTCGAAGAGCCGGTGCCGCCGGACATGCCGGAAGTGATGGCGCAGGTGGCGCGCGGTACCTCGATCCCGATCGCCACCGGCGAGCGGCTGACGACGAAATTCGAATTCGCTCGGCTGATCGAAAACCGTTCCGCCGCGATCCTGCAGCCGGACCTCGGCCGTTCGGGCGGCATTCTCGAAACCAAGAAAATCGCCGCCATGGCGGAAGCCTTCCACATCCAGATAGCGCCGCACTGCTATTGCGGCCCGATCGTCGCCGCCGCCAATATCCAGATGGCGGTAACACTGCCGAATTTCCTGATCATCGAGGCGATCAAGACGTTCGACGGTTTTCACGAGACGTTGCTCAAAAAGAAGATCGAGTGGCAGGACGGCCATGTGATCCCCTCCAAGGAACCCGGCCTCGGCGTCGAACTCCGCGAAGACATTCTCGACGACTATCCCTTTTCCGGACCGCAACTGCACCTCTCCATGGTGCCCAGGGCGGTTGGCGGCTGAGCGACAAAACGGTCTCTATTTTGCAAATCCGACCAGTGGTAATGCTTTCGCCTCGAACCGGGGCGAAGGCGGAAAATGGAAAACAGTGACAGCCTGACCGGCGTCTGGCACGGGCTTTACACCTACACCACCCAGCCTCAAATCCCGGAAAGCCATTTCGTCTGCGTTCTCATGGAAAGCGGTGGCCGACTGACGGGCACGATCCATGAAAGCATGAATCATAATGGCAGGGCGGCCACACAGGAGAATGCAATAATCGAAGGCCTTCACCACGAAGGTGCGATCAGCTTCATCAAGACCTATGACGGCAGCGGGGTGCAGTCCCATTCGGTGGTTTATTCCGGCAACGTCAACGCGACGCGTGACGAGATCGAGGGAATGTGGACGATTGCGGTCGAGCGGCGCAATCTCACTGGCCGATTTCTGATGATCCGGAAGCGCGGCGAAAAGCAGCGAAAGAAAAGCGTCCTGCATGCGAGGCAGGATGTGCCAGCTTTCTGAAACCAGGACATAGGCGAAGCATGAGTCTCGGAATTGTTTTCCGGTCCGGGTGAATCTAAGCTGGATCCGGTAAAATATGCCGACACGCCATGCCCGATCCGAAAACGAATTCAGACATTCCTCCGCCGATGAGGCCGGCCTTTCAACTCGGCTCCCTGTTTGCGTTGCGCAAACCGGTGGTTCGGCGCTGGCCATTCGCGCTGCGCGCCGCCCTGGCAATGGGTGCGCCAGCGGCGATCGGCTGGCTGGCCGGTGACCTGCCGGCGGGTTTGATGGCGACGATCGGCGGGTTCACCGCCGTCTATGGCAATGACCGGCCGTTCCTCAACCGCGCCTTTCATCTGGGCGCGATCGCACTGTCCTTCGCACTCGCCGTGATGATCGGCGTGGCGGCGGGCAGCACGGCATGGCTGGTCATTCCGGTGATCACGCTGCTCGCGACCGCTGCCGCCTTCCTGTGCAGCGCGCTGAAGGTCCCTCCACCGGGCGCCTATCTCTTCACGCTGGCCGTTGCCGCCGGCACGGCGATGGGCGCCGAGCATTTGCTCTGGTGGCATGTCGGCATGCTCGTCTTTGCCGGTGGCGCCTTCGCCTGGGTGCTGCATATGGCAGGAGCGGTGTTCGCGCCGCGCGGGCCTGAAATCCTGGCGCTCAAGACGGCTGCCGGCGCGGTGCGCGATTTTATCGCTGCCGTGGGCACGCCGCGCATGGACGCGGCCCGGCATCAGGCGGCGACGGCTCTGCATCTTGCCTGGACGGCGTTGGTCGGCCAACAGCCGGTCCGGCCACGTCCGGACGGCACGCTGACGCGGTTGCGCACCGAAGGCCGGGAGCTGCATATGATCTTCGCCGAGACGATCAATGCCGCGGCCGCAGGCGAACCCATTCCGCAGGCGAATGTCGACCGAGTAAAGGCGACTGCCGCGCAGGCAACAGCGCCGCGGGACATAACCGATCCCGGCCATGTGCCGCTGGGCCGCGTCAGTGGCTGGCAATTGCTGGAGGAAGGCATAAGGCCGGGCGCGCAGGCTTTCGAAATCGGCCTGCGCGTGGCTGTGGCGTCGATGATCAGCGGCGTGGTCGGCTGGGCGATCAATATCGAGCATGCCTACTGGATCACCGCCGCAGCGGTGCTGATGCTTTATCAGGGGCTCGACTGGGCAACGATGCTGCAGCGGGCGATCCAGCGCGTCGGCGGCACGCTCGTGGGCACCGTACTGGCGGGCGGCGTTCTGCTGCTGCATCCCGAGGGACTGTGGCTTGCCGCGACGATCGTCGTGCTGCAATTCATCATCGAAATGCTGGTGCTGCGGAATTACGGCATCGCCGTTATCTTCATCACCGCGATTGCGCTGACCATCGCGTCAGGCGGTCATGCCGTGCCTGACATCGGCCATCAGGTCTGGATCCGCGCCCAAGATACGATGCTTGGCTGCGCGATCGGGGTCATCGTTTTTACTCTTCTGGCGAAGCGCGGCGCCAATCGAGCCATCTCGCAGGAATTGTTCCGCACCCTGGCGGCCATCGATCTGGTCGGGCAACATCTCGCGATCGGGGACGCCGATACGGCCGAAGTCCGCTCCGCACGGCGCAATCTGCAACATCATACGATGCTGCTGCTGCAGAGTTTCGATGCCGCGGTCGGCAGCAGTGCCGAGGCGAGGACGGCGGCGGAGCCGCTCTGGCCGGCGGTCGTCGCCACGCAAAGGCTCGCCTACCGCCTGCTTGCCGCTGCCTGGCAGATAGAAGCCGCCACGGCCGGTGGCCGCAACATCTCATTGGCCAGGGACTTGTTCGGCGAGGACGGCGGCGAGCAACTGCATGCCTGTCTTGCCGCGGTCATCCATGCGATTCACAGCGGTGTGGCAGCACCATCCGCGCCCAACATTCCGGCCTTTCTGTCGGCGGAAATCCGGCTTCTCAGCAATTCGCTCGTCACGTCGCCAAAGCGCGCTTAAAAGCCACTATGCCGGTTTGTTCTCGCGTGCAGCGGGCGACGACAGGGCGAACAGGCCAGCGGCAGCGATCAGTACGGCGCCCACAATGGTGGCCCGATGCGGGATCTCGCTGAAGAACAAATAGCCCCAGAGCGAGGCCCAGAGCATGGCACTATATTCGAAGCTGGTGACCACGCTTGCCTTGGCGATCTGGTAGGCATTGGTGAGCAGCGTCATGGCGACCGCCGCGATCACGCCGCAGGAGGCGATCAGAAGGAAATCGAACACCGTCGGCCAGACCCAGGGCCGGACAAGGAAATCAAGCGATTTGTACGGCGCGTGCTGGATACCGGTCAGATGGCAGAAGCCGGCAATGGCCAAAGCGCCGACAAGATAGACGCCGTTTTGATAGAAGGCCATGACGGTGGCGGTGGTTTGCGACCCCAGCTTGCGGGCAAACAACATGGCGAGCGCATAGGTCAGCGCCGAAAACAGCGACAGAAGTGCTGCCGGTTCGAAAAGGCCTGCCCCCGGTCGCAGCATGACGATGACGCCGACGAAGCCGACACTCACAGCGGTGATCCGCCGCCAACCGATCGCCTCGCCCAGCAGGAAGGGAGCGAGTGCCAGCGTGAATAGCGGCACCGTGAGATAAAGCGCCACGGCATCGGCGAGCGGCAGCGCCGGAAAGGCCATGTAGTAGGTCGTATAGGCAAGCAGGAGCAGGAAGGCCCGGCCTGCCAATGGCCAGAATTCACGTGAAACCAGTGCGCCCAGCCCGGCCTCGAAATGCACCATGACGATGAGGATCGGCGCCGAGACGAAGCAGCGCGTCGCAACGACCTGCGGTAGCGGATATTCGCCTGACACCGCCTTGATGACGGCGTCCTGCAGCGAGAAGATCAGTATGCCGGAACAAAGATAGATGATGCCGAGCGTGGCGCGGTTCTGCACATGGCTCTCCCGATTGAGGTCGCCATAGTGGATCAAAGCCGAACCTAATGTCACTCAATCCGCGACATCAACCATTCGACCGCGACAATCGGTCGTCAGGCGCGGACCAAAGGCCGGTATCCGGACGTGTTCTGCTGCGGACTGCTCAACGCTGAGCCGCAGGGTTTTTATGCGCCTGCCGAGATTGCTCGTGACGCTGTCAACACGGTGTCGATCTCCGTCCGAGACGCATCGGCGCGCGTCACGTTGGGATTGCGCACTCGGGCCGACCGATGCTGCGGCCAAGCCTGTTGTAAGAAGATCGTTCTCCATGTAGCGTGGCTCTCACTGCACAGTCACCAAGGAAAGTTGAGCATGCCCACAGGAACAGTGAAATTCTTCAACAACGACAAAGGTTTTGGTTTCATTACGCCCGAAAACGGTGGAGCGGACGTGTTCGTTCACGTCTCCGCCTTACAGAGCGGCGGCTCCCTTCGCGAAGGGGACAAAGTGAGCTATGAACTCGGCCAGGATCGAAAGACCGGCAAGTCGAAGGCGGAACGCGTAACGACCGTCTGAGTAATATCCTCAATCCGCCTCTGCTTCGGCTTCTCCGCTCGGGCATGCCTGACCGAGGGGCCGATTGTGGAATCCTGAACGATAGGAGGCTTGTTGATGGCAAACGCACCGCGAAGACCTGCCAATCCAATGGACGCGGCGGAGGCTTTGTTCAAACCAGCCAAAAAGGTCACCGCGCCGGCCGTCGAACGACGGGTCTTGCCAGTGACCAAAGAGGCTGTGTCGCTCAAACTCGACAGCGACGTGCTTGCCTATTTCCAGGAGGATGGACCGGGCTGGCAAGATCGCATCAACGACACATTGCGCGCAGCGATGAGAAATAATCGATCATCGTGATCTCTGGTTCGACAGTTCGGCTTTGGCGAGATCCGGCGATTTACCGATCCGGATCTGTCGCCATTCTCCGACGTTATGAGAATTAGGCTCAAACGGCGAAGCTTACCGGTCTTTCAGGCGAGGTCGCCAGTGTTGGTAAGCGCGATGGCGCCTCTCCGCTGCGGCATGGCCGCGGCGACGAGATTCATGACTTCTGCAACATGCTGCTACAGACTTGGTTGTCGTTTGCCGCGAGCCCGATATAGTCGGGCCAGGTCAGGTGAGGAGCGGACATGAAACCCAATGTAGTGATGGTGACCGGCGCGGCCGGCAATCTCGGCCAGGCTGTCGTGGCAGATCTGGCTCAACGAGGCGCGAGCCTTGCTTGTATCGAGCGCGATCCCGCCAAGCTCGACGCGTTCGTCGCCTCGCTGCCGACGGATGCGGTGGTACTGAAACTGCCGGGTGTCGATCTCGGCGATTTCGACGCCTGCCGCAAGGCAGCGCAGGAGGCCGAAGGCCGCTTCGGCCGCATCGACGCGCTGGTCAACACCGTCGGCGGCTTCAAGATGGGGCCTATCGGTGAGGACGGGCTGGCACAGTGGGATGCGATGCTGTCGATCAATGCCCGCACGGCCTATGCGATTAGCGCCGCCGTGCTGCCCGGCATGCAGGCGGCCAAGCATGGCCGCATCGTCCATATTGCCGCGGCACCCGGGCTGAAGGCCGGTGCCCGCCAGGCAGCCTATGCGGCGTCGAAGGCGGCGGTGATCCGGCTGACCGAGGCGCTCGCCGCAGAAAACCATGCCCACAGGATCACAGCCAACTGTATCCTGCCGGGAACGATCGACACGCCGCAGAACCGCGCCGCCATGCCCGACGCCAATCGCGACAACTGGGTGACGCCCGAGGCGATCGCCCGGCTGATTGCCTTCCTGATTTCGCCGGAAGGCGGCATCGTCACCGGTGGCGCAATACCGGCAACGGGGTTTTAGGCAGCAAGAGGCATGATAGTTAGCCGGCTTCGCCTCTCGAAATCCCGCGGAGCGACGTGAAAGTTTTCGCGCGGTCGACGGCCTCGGGCAGCCAATCGCGTATCGCCGATCGTCATTGCCTTGCGGCAAGGCGGCTGACAATGCCCTGCCGGCCACGTTCCATGACCACACCATGGTTCCACGAGAAAACTGGTTTCAAGACGAAAGCGAGCTTGACCATCCAGGGTTTCGTCACCTCGACGATCCAGTCGTAGCGGAGATTGCACCCGGCGCCCTCCGATGTCAGCGTCCAGCGGCCGGTGCCATCGAGTTCGCCTGAGGCGCGGCCTTCGATGACGGTCATCGGCTCGACCCTGGTGGTGCGCATATCGAAGGTCAGGTTATAGGGCAGCGCAGTCCCCCAGGTCAGCCGCCGCAGCGCTCCGATGCCATCGGCATCGCCGGGCTCGATCACCTCGACCTTGCGCACTGAGGACCACCATTGTGGCCATGTTTCCGGCGCGGTCAGGATGTCCCAGACCGGCTCGGCCGGAGCGTCGAGACGCCAGTTGGTGACGAGATGAAAGTTCGTGGATGCCATGCCAGCCCCTCCGGCCCACCCTCTTCGTCGGAAAATCACGGCGAAAGTTTCGATCTCGAAATCCCGGACCGGATCGATAGTGAGACCTGCGCTCCTGCTTGTCCAGATCGTCGTTTGATCGCAGCCATCGAGCCTGCGCCACCAATATTTCATGCATCAACGAATCGCCTTGCATCGCGACATTTTTGGTATATGGTCTGGACAATAAACCATAAAAGCGGGAACGCATGCTGGACGATCTGGATCGCGCGATCAACGCGCATCGGGAGGCCATGTTTGGCTTTCTGGAAGACCTCGTTCGTGCCCCGAGCCCTGTCGGTTCGGAACAGGCAGCGATGGAGGTGTTTGCCAGGTGGGCCGAAGCGCTTGGCCTCGATGTCCAACGTCTGCCGTTTCCCAATACCAAGGTCGAGGATCCACGCGCCGGCGTCACGCCGACGGCCGATCTCCTCACGCCCAACCGTTACCAGGTGTTGGCGACCACGCCGGGAAAGGGCGAACTGACGCTGCTGCTCAACGGCCATATGGATGTCGTGCCGGCAGATTCGCCCGAACTCTGGACCACGCCGCCCTTCGAGCCGTCCCGCCGCGACGGCCGGCTCTATGGCCGTGGCGCAATGGACATGAAGAGCGGCTTTGCTGTCGGCATGCTGGCGCTTAAAGGTCTCAGCGATGTTGCACCCGATCTGTTCGCCGAAAAACGGCTCGGTTTCGTCGCCGTGGTCGAGGAAGAATGCACCGGCAACGGTACGCTTCTGTCGGTCGCCGACCATGGTGTCACCGCCCGAGAAGTTGTGGTGCTGGAGCCGACCGATCTCGGCCTGCTTCTCGGCGGCGTCGGCATATTGTGGGTCGACATCAAGATCGCGACCGAGGCCGGTCACGCCTATTCCGCCGCCGCGGTCAATGCCATAGAACTGGGCATGCGGCTGGTCGCGGGGCTGCGCCGCTGGGCCGACGACCTGCACCAAACCAATCCCGAGCCGAATATCGGCGCCAATGAGCGGGCCTATAACATCAATCTCGGCAAGGTCGCCGCTGGCGACTGGACGTCCAGCGCTCCGGCCAGCGCAACATTCAGCATCCGCATCGGCTTTCCGCGCGGCTGGGCGCCGGAGGAGGCGGAGGCGCGGGTTCGGGCTGCGATTTCCGATATGGCTGAGGCCGATCCGGATTTCACCAGCGAGCCAATCGTGACGCTCAGCGGCTTCCGCGCCAAGGGCCACTTCATTGAACGCGATGCCGCGCTGGTGCGTGATCTGGCGCAGGCGCATGCCGAGGCGCACGGCGCGCCACCGGCGGCCTTCATGCTCGGCAGCACGTCGGATGCCCGCGTCTATCTCGAGGATTTCGGCATTCCCGCCGTCTGCTACGGCGCCAAGGGTGCCAATCTTCATGGCGTCGACGAATATGTCGAACTGCAGAGCATCGTCGATGCGGCCCGCACGCTGGCGCGGTTCCTCTTGAAGCGGTTCGGCCGCGAGGAGGGACAATGATGCCGGGCGACGATATCATCAGCGATGTGGTTGAAACGGAGGAGCACCCGCCACGTCGCCGACTGCATCTCGGTGCGCCGATCGTCGGCCGCCGCATTGCCGAAGATGTGGTTGACCGACTGGTGACTGCCGTGGCGCTCGGACTCTATGTGACCGGCCAGCAATTGCCGACTGAACGCGAGCTCGCCACCATGCTCGGCGTCTCCCGCACCTCGGTGCGCGAGGCGCTGAAGGAACTGACCGATACTGGCTATCTGGAAGTCCGGCGCGGCCGCAATGGCGGCTATTTCGTGCTGGCGAACTGGGGGCCAAGTTCGGCCGAGCATGTCCGCCGCCAGCTCGTCGACAACTGGACCGAGTTCGAGCACATATTCGATGCTCGCCGGCTAATCGAGTCGACCATTGCCCATACCGCCGCCGAGCGACGCCTCGACAGCGACATGGGACCGATCGTGGCCGCTTTGCAGGCCTATCTCGACGCACCCGACCGCGACGCCTCGCGGCAGGCAGATTCCGCCCTACATCGGGCAATCGCGCAAGCGACGCACAATCCGATCCTCGTCGACCTGTCCGTCGACCTGCGCACCCGAATCAGCCTCAATCTCGGCGCCGAACCCTTTACCGAAGAGGTGCGCCGGATCGCCATCGGCCAGCACCAGGAACTGGTCGCAGCCATCGCCGAAGGCAGGGCCGACGATGCCGCAGCGATCGCCGCCAGGCATTTTACGCTCACCGAACGGCTGATGCGCGAAATCGTCGCCCGCGCCGGCGCCGAAGAGCAGCAAGGGCGCTCACCATGAACCGGCAGATCGCCTTCGTGCTGCGGCGCGTGCTGCTGACCATTCCGACGCTGTTCGTCATGAGCGTCATCGTCTTCCTGATCATTCGCCTCGTGCCTGGCGATCCCGTCCGCACCATGCTCGGTTTCCGCGCCACCGACGAAAATGTCGCCGAACTGCGCCGCCAGCTCGGCCTCGACCAGAGCCTGTTCGACCAATATATCAGCTGGATCGGCGGACTTATGCATGGGGATCTCGGCAAGGATATTGTCAGCCATGCATCGCTTTCCGAACTTCTGGGGCAGCGCCTGCCCGTCACCTTCGAACTGACCGGACTTTCGATGCTGCTCGCTGTCATCGTCGGCGTACCGCTGGGAGTCAAGGCGGCGGTTGGCGGCAAGTGGCTCAATCGGCTGACGGAAGGTTTTGTCGTCTTCGGCATCAGCGTGCCGGATTTCTGGCTCGGCATCATCCTCGTGCTGCTGTTCGCCGCCACGCTCGAATGGCTGCCGCCCTCAGGCTATATGCCCTTCAGCCGCAGCCCGCTGCTGAACCTGCGCTATATGGCGCTGCCGGTGCTGACGCTCGCTGTCGGCGAGGCGGCTTATATCCTGCGCACCACGCGCAGCGCGGTCACCGCCGTGATGGGCCGGCCTTTCGTCACCTTTCTGCGCGCCAAGGGGATCAGCACCCAGCGCATCGTCTTCGGCCATGCGCTGCGCAATGCCGGGCCATCGATCGCCACCGTGATCGGCATCCAGATCGGCGTTCTGCTCGGCGGCGCGATCATCATCGAGACCATGTTCGCACTGCCGGGCGTCGGCCGCCTGGTCGTGACCGGCATCAACCAGCGCAACTACCCGACGGTCCAGGTCGGCGTGCTCGCCATCGCCACCATCTTCATCGTCGTGTCGCTGATCACCGACCTGATCGTCGGCTGGCTCGATCCGCGCGTCATGGATGGAGAGGCGACATGAGCGCGGTGGAACCGATCACGACGGCAGCGGAAGTGGCGACACGCAGCTCGGCCTCGCGCTTCATGCTCATCGGCGGCGTCATGCTGGCGGTGCTGGCACTGCTGGCGCTTGCCGCGCCATTGGTCGCGCCGCACGATCCCGAAGCAGTGGAAGTGCATCGCGTGCTCGGCGCGCCGGATATGCAGCATCTGTTCGGCTCCGACGTGCTCGGCCGCGATGTGCTTAGCCGGGTCATCTATGCATTGCGCGTCAGCCTGCTGGTGTCGATCTCGGCGGTCGCTGCGTCACTCATCATTGCCGTGCCGCTCGGGCTGCTGGCCGGCTATTTCGGCAGTTGGGTGGATACGGCCATTTCGCGATCCGTCGACATGATCCTCGTCCTGCCGGCCATGCTGCTGGCGATCACCTTCATCGCCATTCTCGGGCCGGGCAGCGTCGTCGCCACGCTTGCCATCGCCGTCATCTACCTGCCGATCCTCGCGCGCGTCATGCGCACCAGCACGCTCGTCGTGACCCGTAACGACTACGTTGCCGGCTCCCGCGCCCGAGGCGCCAGCCATTTGCGTGTCATTTTCCAGCATGTCGCGCCCAATGCCTTGGGGCCGGTGATCGTGCAGGCCTCGGTGCTCTGTGCTTTTGCGCTGCAACTTGAAGCGGGGCTCTCGTTCCTCGGCCTTGGCGTACAGCCGCCGACACCGTCGCTCGGCGGCATGTTGTCGGATGGGCGCGATGTGCTCAACCAGGCGCCGTGGGTGGAGATCTTCCCGGGTCTGGCGATCGTCGTCGCCGCGCTGGCCTTCAGCTTCCTCGGCGAAGGGCTGCGCCGCGCCTTCGATCCGCGCGGGGTGGCCGGATGAGCGCGGTCCTGTCCATCAGCAATGTCGGAGTCCGGTTTGCCGGCGACGACGCGCGGCCAGCGGTCGACGGCGTGTCGCTGGAGATCGAGAAGGGCGAGATATTTGGCATTGTCGGCGAGAGCGGCAGCGGCAAGAGCACGCTCGCCAATGCCGTCATGGGCCTGCTGCCCACAAACGCCAAAGTCAGCGGCAGTATCCGTCTCAATGACCGGGAGATTGCCGGCCTTGGTGAGGATGAATTGCGGCGCCTGCGCGGCGTCGACATGTCGATGATCTTTCAGGATGCTTCGGCGAGCCTCGACCCGGTCTGGCCGGTCGGCGACCAGATCGCTGAAACGGTCCGCGCCCATAGCAGCGTCAGCCGGCGCGAAGCCAAGGCGCGCTCGATCGCGCTGATGAACGAAGTGGGCATTCCCGACGCTGCCGCGCGCTATGGCAGCGTTCCGCATCGTTTCTCTGGCGGCATGCGCCAGCGCATCGTCATTGCCGCGGCGCTTGCCAACAATCCCGGCCTGTTGATCGCAGACGAGCCGACGACGGCGCTCGATGTGACCATCCAGGCGCAGGTGCTGCAGCTGATCGACCGGCTGCGGCGCCAGCACGGCACCACTGTTCTCCTGATCACCCATGATCTCGGCGTCGTCTCGCAGGTCTGCGACCGCGTCGCGGTCATGTATGGCGGACGGCTGCTGGAGGTGGCAAAGACCGCCGATCTGTTTGCCCGGCCGAACCATCCCTATACGCGGGCATTGCTCGCCGCCAATCCGGCCGGCGCGCCGCGGCACAGCCGGCTGCCGGTGATCCCCGCCGAATGGAGCGTCGAGAGCCTCGAACAATCGGAGCGGCTGAGGGCAGCGGCGCCACGACAGGCGGAGGAGGTCGGCCATGGCTGAACTTCTTCGTGTCGACGGTTTGAAGAAAACTTTCGTCACCGGTGGGCCGCCCTGGAACCGCCACATGGTGGCTGCGGTCGACAATGTCTCGCTGTCGGTCATGCGCGGGCGGACGCTGGGCCTGGTCGGTGAATCCGGCAGCGGCAAGAGCACGCTTGGCCGCTGCATTCTCGGCCTGACGCCTGTCGATGGCGGTCGCGTGGTGTTCGATGGCGCCGAGGTGCAGGGCCTGCGCGGTAAGGCGCTGCATGATTTCCGCCGCCGCGTGCAGCCGGTGTTCCAGGATCCGTATGGCAGCCTCGATCCTCGCTGGACGGTTGGCCGTAGCGTGCGTGAATCGCTCGATTGCTACCGGATCGGCAGCACGGCCGATCGCGAGAAGCGCGTGCTCGATCTTTTCAGTCGCGTTGGACTTAACCCGGCTCTGGCCGGCCGGCTGCCGAACCACCTCTCAGGCGGCCAGCGGCAGCGCGTGGCGATCGCGGCGGCATTGGCGAGCGAGCCGGAACTGATCATTGCCGACGAGCCGGTCAGCGCGCTCGACATGAGCGTCCAGGCGCAAATCCTCAATCTGCTGCTCGACCTGCAGCAGGATCTTGGCGTCGCCTGCATCTTCATCACCCATGACCTCGGCGTCGTCGAACATGTCAGCGACGACGTCGCCGTGCTCTATCACGGCAAGATCGTCGAGATGGATGCCACCGACCGGATCATGCGCAATCCGCAGCACCACTATACCCGCACTTTGCTCGCGGCCGTGCCCCGCCCCCCGTCAACCCCTTACCAAGGAGGCTCCCTTGCCTAAGACGAATGTCAATGGAATCAGCATCAATTATGAAGTGGATGGTGAAGGCGCCCCGAATGGCACCATCGTGCTGATCAACGGCCTAGCCGATGACCTGCTCTCCTGGGGGTTTCAGATGCCGGCGCTGCTCGAAGCCGGCTATCGCGTGCTGCGCATCGACAATCGCGGCATCGGCCTGAGCGACCGGCCGGCCGGCCCCTATTCCGCCCGCATGCTCGCCGATGACGCCAAGGCCGTGATCGACCAGCTCGGCTTCAGGAATTTCCACCTGATGGGCGTGTCCATGGGCGGCATGATCTCACAGGAATATGCGCTGGCCTATGGCGGCGACCTCAAATCGCTGACGCTTGCCTGCACCTATGGCACGGTCGACAAATTCTGCCTGACCATGTTCAACATGTGGGCCGATCTCGCTGCCAGGATCGACGTGCCCTTCGTCATGCGCGATGTGTCGCTCTGGGCTTTTACCGTGCCGTTCTTCAACGAGCGGCCGGCTGATGCCGCCGAGTTCGCCGAGGCAATGGCCGCGCTCGACATGTCGCTCGAAGCCTATCTGGCGCAGCTCGCCGTCATCCAGAATCATGACGCCATCGGCCGGGTCGGCCAGATCAAGGTGCCGACTTTGGTGCTTGCCGGTGAAGAAGACATCCTCATTCCCGTGCGGCTGTCGAAGAAACTGCATGAGGCCATACCCGGCGCGCAATGGGCCACGACACCGGGCGGTCATGCCTGCCTGTGGGAAACACCCGATCCGTTCAACAAGGCCTTCCTCGATTTCGTTCGCAGCCAGTCCCGTTAGCCCGTTTTCAACAAGGGAGAGTTTCATGCATACGATACCGCATTCTCTGACTTCCGCCTTTGCCAGACCGCTCACCCGCACTCTCGCCGCGCTGTCGATCGGCCTCCTCGTCTCCGTCGCCGGCAGCACGGCCTGGGCCGCCGCGATCAAGGATGGTGGCGATCTCCGCGCCGCGCTCACCGGCGAACCCGACGTGCTCGACCCTGCGACCTCGTCCATCTATACCGGTGCGCAGGTCTATGAAAGCATTTTCAGCAAGCTGATCGACATCGACGCCTCCGGCAAGTTCGTGCCGGATCTCGCGACCGCCTGGACCCAGGTCGATCCAAAGACCTGGAAATTCACGCTGGTCGACGGCGCCACATTCCACAACGGTGAGAAATTCACCTCGGCCGATGTGAAGTACACGTTCGAGCGCATTCTCAACCCGAAGACCGCGAGCGCCTATGCCGGTCTTTACGCGCAGATCGATTCAGTCGAGGCACCCGATCCGAAGACGGTGGTCTTTCACTTGAAATCGTCGTTCGGCCCGTTCCTGACCAATCTCGCCACGAATGGCGAGATCGTCAACAAGAAGGCGATCGAGAGCGGTGATCCGGCCCGCAAGCCGGTCGGCACCGGTCCGTTCGAATTCGTCGAATGGGTGCAGGGCGACCATATCACCGTCAAGAAGAACCCGAGCTATTTCAAGAAGGGCCTGCCGCATCTCGATTCGGTGACCTTCAAGTTCCTGCCGGTCGACCAGAGCCGCATCGATGGCCTTTCCGCTGGCGAACTCGACTGGGTCGATGCCATTCCGCTGCAGCAGGTGACGGCGCTGAAGAGCGATCCGCGCTTTACTTATGTCTCTGACGCCGTCGCCGGCATCCCTGATTATATCGGCCTCAACACCAAAAAGCCGCCGTTCGACAATGAGAAGGTCCGGCAAGCCGTGGCACTGGCCGTCAACCGCGCCGACATCCGCGACGTTGCCTATCTCGGCACCGGCGAACTCGGCCTCACCGAAATGCCGACGGGTTCGAAATGGTATGACGAAAAAGGCCTGTTCGCGCCGAAGCAGGATATCGACAAAGCCAAGCAACTGATGAAGGAAGCCGGCTTTGCCAACGGCGTCAAAGTCGAATATCTCGGCCTGCCGCAATATCCGGAACTGCTGAAGACCGGCCAGGTGCTGCGCGATGAACTCAAGCAGATCGGCATCGACATGGAGATCAAGCAGGTCGACGTCTCGGTGTGGTATGACGCCTTCTCCAAGGGCAGCTACCAGATCACCAGCGCCTATCAGGAACGGACGATCGATCCGGACAATTTCTATTCTCTGGTGCTGAAATCCGGCGGGCCGATCAACTCGACCAACTATTCCAACAAGGATGTCGATGCCCTGATCGACAAGGCGGCGGCGAGCAATGACGAGGCCGAACGCAAGGGGATCTACGAGCAAATCCGCACGACCACATCAAAGGATTCGCCACTGGTGTTCGTGCATTTCGAGACGCTGCATTACCTGATGAACACCAATGTGACCGGCTCAGGCATTACGCCGACACTGAGCCTGCATATGGAGAATATTGGTTTCACCCAGTAGGCGGCAGAAACGATCACTGCTCATTCGAGTGGCCGGCTTTGCAATGCCGGCCACTCGGCATTCGAACACTATTGAACGATAAAGTCCGGCTCGGTCGGATAAGGCAATTTGAAGGAGGCCGATATGGCACGCGTGATCGTCATCGGAGCAACAGGCCATGTCGGCACCTATCTTGTTCCCCGGCTTGTCGAGGCGGGGCATGAGGTCGTCGCGGTCAGCCGCGGGCAGGCGGAACCCTATCAGCCGAATCGCGCCTGGGGAAACGTCGAGCGGCGGCAATTGAACAGGACGAGCCTTGAAGACGAAGGGCGGTTCGGCCGGGAAATCCTAGCGCTGAAAGGAGACATCGTCATCGACATGATCTGTTTCACGCTGGACAGCGCAAAACAGCTCGCTGAAGCGCTTAGCGGCCATGTCAGCCATTTTCTGCATACGGGAACGATCTGGACGCACGGCTTCTCTACGGTCGTGCCGACGCCGGAGGAGGCGCCAAAAAAGCCGTTCGGCGAATATGGGATACAGAAGGCGGCGATCGAGGATTATCTGCTGCAAAAGGCACGGCTGTCGGGCTTTCCCGCCACCCTCATCCATCCCGGCCACATTGTCGGTCCCGGCTGGGACCCGTTGAACCCAGCCGGCCACTTCAATTCGGATGTATTTTCGAAACTGGCGCGGGGCGAGACGCTGGTGCTGCCGAATTTCGGCCTGGAAACCGTGCATCACGTTCACGCCGACGATATTGCCGGCCTGTTCATGAGCGCAATTGCCAATTGGAACGCTTCGGTCGGCGAGAGTTTTCACGCGGTGTCCGAGAAGGCATTGACCCTGCGCGGCTATGCCGAGGCCATGTCGCACTGGTTCGGCAAGGAGCCAAAGCTGGAATTCCTGCCCTATGACACATGGAAGGAAGGCCAGACGCCTGAGGAAGCGCAGGCGACCTGGGAGCACATTGCCCGCAGCCCCAATTGCTCGATGGAAAAAGCCAAGCGATTGTTGGGCTTTTCGCCGCGTTATACGTCGTTACAGGCGGTGCAAGAAGCGGTCGAATGGCTAATCGCCAATGGGCGCATTGAAAGCAAAGCTGTGTGATGGTCTTGAGGGATGGGCGCTCGCGCGCCACCAAAAATGGATGCGCGGTGCGACGCCTTGTCAAGCAACATTTTCCGCCGGAACTGGGGTCAATCCACGTCGCCTGTGAATTACGGGATTTGCATCAAACAAGCGTGATCGTCGCATCAATGAAACTTGCGGCGGTTATACATTAGCGTATCGTATTAAAGTGCGACCGGGGAGTTGGTGGAGCGTCGAACCGGTCTGGATGGGTTGGAGGCGATATTGGACAAGACAAATATGCCAGCGGCAGCGCCGCGTGCCGCTGCCGAGCGATTTCGGTCGGAACTGCGTGATCGGCTCATGCGCATGCGCGCGGTTGCGGGCCAGAACACAGGCAAATCGCACTATCTCGACAGCCTGGAGCAAAGTTCAGCAGCTATTCTGCGTGCGATCGCCAATGACGATAAAAAACCGGCATCGGCGACGAAATGAAGGCATGCGCATCGCGACATTGTCGCAAATTGCTGCACTGCAAATTTATTACTTGAAATTTGTGCGACGCAGCATTATATGTCTGAACAGGAAATCAATTCTCCTCCCAAGTGATTTCCGCATGATCGACGGTCATCCTCCTCCCGACCGTTGACCTATATCAGAAGCCCGGTGTACCTCCTCCCACACCGGGCTTTTTTATTTGCCATTTACGAGATGTTCATGACCGCAGATATAGGGTCGCTATAGCCGCGATCCTGTAGTGCGTACGCGGTCACTTTCTTCCGATTCAGATCAAGACCGTGCTCGCCGTTTCAGATGTGTGGCGTTGAGAGCGGGTCATTTGCCAATTCAATCGGCTTGCCATGCGGCGTCGCCTCCGCGGCGCGCTGCCAACTCTCCCGGAGAGCTTCGACGGTTTCGTGGTCCGCTATGCCACGGCTTTCAATCAGTGACGCGAGTGCCGAGACCCAGCAGTCGAAATAATCCTCGCCGCATTTCTGGGGGTCCTGATGCCTGAGTGCTACCGACAGCGATTCGGCCCATTCGGTCCACGTGAACAGGCCGCGTTCATGCAGATGAACGGTGAGCGCGAAGGCTTGCGCAGCCCAAGGCTCCGGAAATGCCGGCGCGCCATTATCAGTGAGTTTCAATCCGGGGGAGCGAAGCAGGCTGGTTTCGATCTCAGGCCTGTTCAAGATAGCTCTCCCAGGCATCGATGGAGATCGTGAGTGACGGATCGGCGCCGTCACCCCAGATCTCCCCGCCGTCGAAGACGACAGTGTATATCCATTGCGGATTTTCGCCCCGGCCATGCGCATTGTCGTCGGGAAAGACGAAAGATCCCTGGACGGCCTCGATCACACCCTGCTTGGCGCGGGCATAGCGCGGCAGACGCGTATGGCCCGCCGGGTTGAAATTGCGCGTCCTGACCTTTTCGCCTACGGCAAAACGGGGAGCGGAATCGACCGGCCGGTCGCATGGGCCGCCCTTGGCCAGCGCACCGGCCACCATGTCGGCCGTGAGGATGCGTTTCGGCACTGCTGGCTCGATGTGCTTGCGGCTGGCGTCGATCTCGGCTTGCGTCGCAAAACCGTGCCGCTCCAGAAGCACTTCGAGTGCGCGGATCCAGATTTCGTAATAGCTTGCGGCGAGATAGGCGGCGGGCGGGATGTTTTCGCGCGCATGCCGGCTTTCATCGATCGTCCAGGCGCCGAAAGCGCCGCAGGAGAGCACGATCCCAAGCGCCTGCTTTTCCCATTCGGCGTGGAAATAGGGTTCGTTCGGCTCGGGCGCAACGGGACCGAAACCCATCTGCCCGCCAAGGTCATGCGGGCCGTTCATGCCGGCATCCCCGCGACGGCCGTGCCGATCATCGCATCACGGCTGACGAGAGCGGAGAGTGCTTTTTCGTCGAGGCCATCCGTCCCTACCGGCCGCTCGGGGATGACGATGTAGCGAAGTTCGGCAGTGGAATCCCAGACGCGGATTTTCTTCTCCGCCGGCAAGGTCAGCCCGAATTCGGCCAGCACGCCCCGCGGATCGATGACCGCCCGCGAGCGATAGGCTGGCGCCTTGTACCAGACCGGCGGCAGGCCGAGCACGGCCCATGGATAGCAGGAGCACAGCGTGCAGACGACGAGATTATGCGTCTCGGGCGTGTTGAAGACGGCACGCATATGCTCACCCTGGCGGCCGGTATAGCCAAGGCTGGCGATCGCAGCCGTGGCATCCCGCCTCAGCCAGTCGGCGAAATCCCTGTCGCTCCAGGCTTTTGCCACCACATGGGCGCCGTTGCGCGGCCCGACCTTGGTTTCGTAGGTTTCGACGATGGCATCGATCGCGGCCGGATCGATCAGTCCTTTTTCCGTCAGCACCGTCTCGAGCGCCTTCACCCGCGCCTGCATGTCGGAATAGCGATTGTCATGATGATGGTCGTGGTCGTGGTGATGTCCGTCGTGCAAAATCCGGCCCTCCAGAGGACTTGTCTTAAGCTTTAGAAGATTGATCGCCAAGCATACATTTGCTTGCTGGTTCAGCGGCGCCCTTCGCATTTCCACGCTTGGATTTCATCCTGGGTGACGGGCTTGGCCTGACTGCGAGCTGCACGTAGCCCTTCGATTGCCGCGAGCCGGCGGCCGCGCTCATTGATTGTTACAAAATGGGCAATAGGATCGTCACCACGCATAATGATGATCTCCTCGCCTGCCTCAACGCGAGCGAGCAGTTCGGAGAAACGGACCTCGGCTTCTGTAACATCGACGATCATGGCCATATCAGCGCTCTGAGTTGAATTTCTTCCGAGTTAGGCATCCGCAAAAACCAGCCGATCAGCCGACCAACCTCAAAACGATATTCGCATGCTCTTTCGGCAAAGCCAATCTGGACTTGAAATTCCGCTCCAGCCGCGCCATGTCTCGCGCAAAATTTCAGTCTGAACGGAGAGATCCCTATGACACAAGACGTTCTCGACCAGCCCGCCGAACAGCATGCCTTCGAGGCCGATGTCAGCCGCCTGCTCTACATGATGGTGCACTCGGTCTATTCGGACAAGGACGTGTTCCTGCGCGAACTGATTTCCAATGCCGCCGATGCCTGCGAAAAGCTGCGCTATGAGGCGATCGCGCAGCCGGAGCTGGCGGCCGATGGCGAGGCGCCGCGTATTCTGGTGTCGCTCGATGAAGAAGGCATGCGGCTCAGTGTCGAGGACAATGGCATCGGCATGAGCCGTGACGAGATGATCGATGCGCTGGGCACGATCGCCCGCTCCGGCACTCGTGCCTTTATGGAGCGGATCGAGGCCGCCAAGGCTGGCGAAGGGGCGGAGCTGATCGGCCAGTTCGGCGTCGGCTTCTATTCGTCCTTCATGGTGGCCGATCGCGTCGACGTGATTTCGCGCCGGGCCGGTGCGGCCGAAGCCTGGCTCTGGTCCTCCGACGGCAAGGGCAGCTATAGCGTCGCCCCGGCAGCGGTGGAGGATGCCCCGGTACGCGGCACGCGCGTCGTGCTGCATCTGATGGAAGATGCCAAGACCTATACCGGCAAGTGGGCGGTCGAGCGGATCATCCGCGAACAGTCCGGCCATGTGCCGGTGCCGATCCAGGTGCGCGATAAGCCGGACGCCGAGCCGAGTTCGGTGACCGATGGTGCGGCGCTGTGGACCAAGTCGAAAAACGACATCAAGCCTGAGGAATATACGGATTTCTATCGGGGCGTCTCCGGTCAATACGACGAACCGGAATTGACCGTGCATTTCCGCGCCGAAGGGCGTCACGAATATACAGCACTTGCCTTCGTGCCGGGTACGCAGCCCTTCGATCTCTTCGATGCCGATCGCAAGGGTCGGATGAAACTCTATGTGAAGCGCGTCTTTATCACCGACGAGGCGGAACTCCTGCCGCGCTATCTGCGCTTCGTGCGCGGCATCGTCGATACTTCGGACCTGCCGCTCAATATTTCCCGCGAGATGATCCAGGACAGCCCGATCCTTGCCGCGATCCGCAAGGGTGTGACCAGCCGCATTCTCACCGCGATCGAAAAGCTCGCGGAGAGCGAAACAGAGAAATTCCTGAAACTCTGGGAAATGTTCGGCAGCGTGCTGAAGGAAGGGCTTTATGACGATTTCGAGCGCAAGGGCCAGCTGCTGGCACTGTCGCGCTTCCGCACCACCGCTTCGGGCGATGGCTTCCGGTCGCTTGCCGACTATGTGAAGGACATGAAGGACGGCCAGGACGCGATTTACTATCTGGCCGGCGGCAATCTCGACCAGCTCAAGGCGTCGCCGCAGCTCGAAGGGTTTCGCGCCCGCGGTATCGAAGTCCTGCTGCTCACCGATCCGGTCGACAGTTTCTGGGCGCCGAATGCGCAGGAATTCGAGGGCAAGACGCTCAAGTCGATCACCCAGGGGCTTGCCGACCTCGACAAGGTGGCCAAGGTCGACGGCCAGGCTGAGGACAATGCCGAGGCCTCCGACGAGGTCAGGAATTTCATCACCTTCGCCAAGGAGACATTGTCTGCCGAAGTCGCCGATGTGCGTGTCTCGGCCCGGCTGACCGAAAGTGCAGCCTGCTTGGTCGCCTCTGAAAATGCGCTCGACCGGCAGCTGGAAAAGCTGCTGCAAGGCGCGGGACGGCTGCAGACGGCGGAGAAGCCGGTGCTGGAAATCAATCCCGGCCATACGCTGGTCAAATCGGTGGCAGGCCTCGGCGATGCCGATTTCCGCACCGACGCGGCCTGGCTGCTGCTTGATGAAGCGCGTATCCTCGACGGCGACAAACCGGCCGATCCGCGGGCCTTCGCCGGTCGCCTGTCGCGCCTGTTCGAGCGGGCGCTGGCGGGGCGTTCGTAAAACAGGGTATTTTAGCCCTCTCGCCCTTGAAACGGTGCGATGTCATATTAGATTCATCTCAACGGGACTGATTTTTCTCCTCCCCTCGGTCCCCGTCATCGGCAATCTCCCTGGCTGATGACATTGTCAGAAGCCCGGCGTTCCCCCTCCCACGCCGGGCTTTTTTTGCCTTGATTTTACTGAGAATCGTCAAGCCACTTCGCTTGTGCCGCTTTGCGAAATACGCGTAGCGATGACGTCGCTCAGCTTCGTGTTTCCTTTCAGTGCCATGCGGCCGTTATTCTCCCGAAACCAGGGACCACTTTTGGTCGACATGCTGCAGACTGCCAAAAACGGATCGCATTCGTGCTTGATCCGGATCGGCGCCATCATCGTTGATCGCAAAGTCTTGCTCCAGGGACTCCCCAGCAACGGCAATAGGCATGTATAAGGAAAATGCCTTTGGGACGGGGCTGCCTTTTCAGGATTCGGGGGATCCATCGTGCAGATTGCCAGTTATCGCCGCATCTTTCTTTTCTACGGGCTGCCACTCATCTGTATCCTGACCGCGCTGATCGTCCGGACGAGGCCGTTGCAGGGTTATAATCTCGGGCCGACATTCATGGCCACGGCCGGCGTCCTGCTGATCGTCCTCGTCCTGGCGACCGTCTTCATCGCACTGCATCACGCCGACACCATTGCCAAGCATCTGGGCGAACCCTGGGGGACGCTGGTTCTGACCTTCGCGGTCACCGCAATCGAAGTTTCGATCATCATTTCCATGATGCTGCATGGCGAAAACAATCCGACGCTGGCGCGTTCTTCGGTGTTCTCCACGGTGATGATCGTCTGCAGCGGTCTCGTCGGGATCTGCATGACCTTCGGTGGCTGGAAGCATCGCAACCAGGAGATCAGGCGCCAGGGCACGAGCGCGTTCCTGGCCGTGCTCATCGCCATCACGGTCCTGACAATGGTGCTGCCGAACTTTACGCTGACGACATCTCCAGGCACGTTCTCCACGGCTCAGCTTGCCTTCGTCAGCATCCTCTCCGTGTTTCTTTACGCCAGTTTCATCTTCGCGCAGGTGATCAGCCAGCGCGACGACTTCATGGAGGCGTTCGAGGGCGAATTGGCTGAGGCCGACGCCGAAAACACGACGAATGGAGCAGCACTGAAGCATGGCGTATTTCTGCTTGTCAGCCTGCTTGGCATCGTGCTTCTCACCGAAGAAGTGGCCTCCCGCGTCGAGGACGCATTGCATCATTTCCAGATCGCACAGGCGGATTCGATCGTCGGCGCCCTGATCGCGCTTATCGTGCTGATGCCGGAGGCGCTGTCGGCCGTCCGAGCCTCCATGGCCAACGAGCTGCAGCGCGGCCTCAACATCGCGCTGGGTTCGGCCTGCGCCACGATCGGGCTGACGATCCCAGCGGTCGCCATGGGAAGCCTGATCACCGGCCGCGGACTGACATTGGGCCTCGACGCGGCGCAGACAGTGCTGCTGCTTCTCTCTCACACGATCTGCATCGTCAGCTTCGGCACTGGCCGAACGACGACGCTCACCGGCGTGACGCATCTCGCCGTGTTCCTCACCTTCATCCTGCTGACGATCATTCCGTAGAATGCCGTCGCCGTCTCAGCGCCAGCCCAGCGCCGGGGCGACGTATTTCAGGATCGATTCAATGACATGGGCGTTGTAGGCGACGCCAAGCTGGTTGGGCACGGTGAGAAGCAGCGTGTCGGCCTCGGCAATTCCTTCGTCCTGCTTGAGCTGCTCGATCAACGCGTCCGGTTCGGCGGCGTAGCTGCGGCYGAAGATCGCCCGCATATTGGCGTCGATGAAGCCGATCTTGTCCTCGTCGTCACCCTCGCGGCCGAAATAGGCGCGATCCATGTCATTGACCAGCGCGAAAATGCTGCGGCTGACCGAGACACGCGGTTCACGCGTGTGTCCCGCTTCCTTCCATGCCTCGCGATAGGCGCGAATCTGGACGGCCTGCTGGACGTGGAAGGCCTCGCCGCCCTCGTCTTCCTTGAGCGTCGAACTCTGCAGGTTCATCCCGAGCTTGGCCGCCCAGACAGCTGTGGCGTTCGAGGCCGCACCCCACCAGATGCGTTCGCGCAGACCCTCGGAATAGGGCTCAAGGCGTAGCATGCCGGGCGGATTGGGAAACATCGGCCGCGGATTGGGTTGGGCAAAACCTTCGCCGCGCAGTACGTCGAGGAAGACTTCGGCATGATGCCGGGCCATATCGGCATCGGACTGGCCCTCCGGCGGCTCATAGCCGAAATAGCGCCAGCCATCGATCACCTGCTCCGGTGAACCGCGGCTGATGCCGA
Organism: Rhizobium sp. P2_G9; assembly: GCF_056403475.1. Classification (NCBI taxonomy): domain Bacteria; kingdom Pseudomonadati; phylum Pseudomonadota; class Alphaproteobacteria; order Hyphomicrobiales; family Rhizobiaceae; genus Rhizobium; species Rhizobium sp. P2_G9. Next base: position 168,530 of record NZ_JBFUFK010000006.1, read on the forward strand.
GCTGCAGCCGCCCGCCGGCGATCAGGTCCGCCGCACCGGCATCCTCGGCCATGTAGAGCGGGTTCTCGTAGCGCATATCGATGACCGCCGTGCCGATCTCGATGCGTTTGGTCCGGGCACCGACCGCGGCGAGCAACGGAAACGGCGAGCCGAGCTGCCGGGCAAAGTGATGGACGCGGAAATAGGCGCCATCCGCGCCGAGTTCCTCGGCCGCCACGGCGAGATCGATGGACTGCAGCAATGCATCGCCACCCGAGCGCGTTCCGGACTGCGGCGAGGGATTCCAGTGGCCGAAGGAGAGAAAGCCGATTTTTTTCATGAGTATGCACGCATATTGAATTGAACTTGGGCGCCTTCATCGCACACTTTCCCGTCTCGAAATAGGCATTGTCCAGACAACGCTGCGTACACGGTCAGGAGATAGCACTTGACATGGCCAGCCTGATATTTCTATTGATACGTATCACTAATACGTATAAGTAATTCCGTCATGGTCAATACACGCGCAACGCAGAAGGATGTGGCTCGAGCCGCCGGGGTTTCCCAGGCGACGGTGTCCATGGTGCTGAGCGGAGGTGGCGGGTCGATCCCGGCGGAGACCTGGGAGAAGATCACCAAGGCGGCGAAGGACCTCGGCTATGTGCCCAACCGCTTCGCACAGGCGCTGAAGACCAATCGGTCGATGACGATTGCCTGCATCGTTCCGGATATCACCAACCCCTTCTATCCGTCGCTGATCCGCGGCATCCAGTCGGTCGCCGACGGGCTTAGCTACGATGTCATCGCCGTCAACACCGATGGCTCGCCGGAACGCGAGCGTCATTTCCTCGATTGGGCGCGGCAGGGCCGTGTCGATGGGGTCATCGGCGTGTTCTTTACGCTCAGGGCAACCGACTTCACGCCGCTCGTCGAGGCCGGCGTGCCGGTGGTGCGGATCGAATCGTCCAAGAAACGCGGCGGCGATATCCCGGTCGACGATATTTTCGTCGATAGCCGTGCCGCGGCACTGGCCGTGACGGAATACCTGATCAATCAAGGCCACCGCCGCATCGCGATGGTCGCCGGCAGGCGCGGGCCGCAGGCGACGCGGATCGACGGCTATCGCGCCGCACTTGCTAAAGCCGGCCTGGAGGAACACGTCGCCATCGACGAGGAATTTTCGGAAATCGGCGGCACCCGTGCGGCGGAAACCATTCTGTCGAGCGCGTTCAAACCGACCGCCATCTTCGCCGCCAACGATCTGATGGCAATCGGCGTCATGCAGGCGCTGCGCGACCGCGCCATCGACATTCCCCGCGACATCGCCGTTGTCGGCTTCGACGACATCTCGGCCGCCAAGCTGGTGACGCCGCCGCTGACGACCGTGGCGCAGTTCCAGTGGAAAATGGGTGAACGCGCCGCCGAGACTTTGATGGAGCGTCTGCGCGGGCTGAGGACCGGCGCGGGAACCGCGCTCGAAATGCCGTTTGAATTGATCCAAAGGGGCTCGACCCGGGCCACCTGAGGCAAACCTGGAGGAGGAAAACATGCAACGCCGTACTGTATTGAAAGCCGGACTTGGTCTGGCCAGCCTGCCGCTTCTGCCACGCTTCGCCTTCGCCGCCGACCAGAAACCGATCGGCTTCTGGTACGAGTCCGCTTCGCCGGAAAATCAGGATAATCTCAAGAACATCCTGATCGATCCGTTCAATGCGGCGCATCCGGAATATTCGCTCAGCATCGATTTCCGCGGCTCGGACCTCGACAAGCAGCTGCGCGTCGCCATGCTCGCCGGCACCGGCCCGGATATCGTCTTCACCGCCGGACCGAGCTATGTTGCTTCCATGGCCCAGGCGGGCCAGCTTCTGCCGCTTGACGACTATGCCAAGAAATATGGCTGGAACGACAGCATGCTGCCGATCTTCCTCGATCTCGGCAGGTATAACGGCAAGCTCTATGCGCTCGCCAAGACCTATGAAACGCTCGGCCTGTTCTACAACAAGACGCTGTTTGCGAAGAATGGCTGGAAAGCGCCGACCACGATCGAAGAACTGGAAAAGCTGGCCGATGAGATGAAGGCCAAGGGCCTGGTGCCGTTCGGCGCCAGCAATGCCGACTGGCGTGGCGCCAATGAATGGCATGTCTCGATTGCGATCAACTCGATCGCCGGTCCGGACATGGTCTACAAGGCGCTGACCGGCGCCATTCCGTGGACCGATCCGGCCTTCGTCACCGCGATCGACAAGCTGGCAGAGTGGTGGGACAAGGGCTATTACGGCGAAAACTATTTCTCGCTGACGCTGGAACAGTCCTTCGCCCAGGTCGCCACCGGACAGGCCGGCATGTCGCCGACCGGCACCTGGAGTTTTACCAACGTCCAGACCTATTTCCCGCAGAACAATGCCGAGCCGGGCTTTGTCGGCTTCCCGAGCGCCAAAGGTGCTCCCGTCTTCCCGCTCGGCATCGGCTCGACAATTTCCGTCAACGCCAAGTCGGAAAATCCCGATGGCGCCGCGGCCGTGCTCGACTACATCTTCAAGCCGGATTTCTACAGCAAGATGAATTCGGTCTGGCAGGGCGAGTGGAACATGCCGCTCAAGGACCTGTCGCAGGTAAAACTCTCCGACAAGGTGATCCCGCTCTACACCGAAGCGATGAAGAACCTGTCCGCCGCCGTCGGCGCCGGCAATTACGGCTATACGAGCTGGACCTTCCTACCGCCGGCCACCGACACCTATATGATCAGCGGCATCGAGGAAGTCTGGTTGAAGAAGATCAAGACCGCCGATTACCTGAAAAAGCTCGACGACACGTTCAAGCAGGAAAAGGACGCCGGCAAGGCTCCGGCTATTCCGCCGCGCGCTTGAGATTGCGATCGGACAGGTGAGCGCATGAATAAAGACCCCCTCATCCGACCGCTTCGCGGCCACCGTCTCCCCGCTGGGGAGAAGAGGGAACCTGCTGCGACGTCGCGTGCCTCCTCTCCCCTCGGGGAGAGGTCCGCCGAGCGAAGCGGAGGCGGGGTGAGGGGGCGATCCACGCTCGCACGATAATCCTGGCTTTCCAGGAGGAGAACACATGCACCGCCTCTATCTTGTGCCCACGATGATCATCAACGTCGCCATCGTGCTGATTCCGGCGCTGCTGACGGTGCTGCTCGCCTTCTATCATTGGGACGGCATTTCGACGCCGACCTATGCGGGCCTCGACAATTTCCGCAATCTCTGGAACGATCCGGTCTTCTGGGTCGCACTTGAAAATAACATTATCTGGACGGTCATTTTCCTGATCGTGCCGATCGCCATGGGCCTGTTTGCCGCTTCGATGCTGCTGATCGTCCGGCGCGGCAGCAATTTCTTCCAGGTCGTCTATTTCTTGCCCGTGGTCATCGCCACCGTCATCACCGCGCGTGTCTGGCAGGGGATGATCTATAGCCCGGCCACCGGCATATTCGCGGTGCTGAAGAAGTTCGGCATGCCTATTCCCAATCCGCTCGCCTACCCATCGATGTCGCTGTTTGGCGTCGCCACCGTCGACCTCTGGCACTGGTGGGGTTTTCTCTGCGTAATCTTCTTCGCCGCTCTTCGCCAGGTGCCGCAGGAGCAGATCGAGGCGGCACGGCTGGAAGGCGCTACCTACTGGCAGATGATGCGCTATGTGCTTCTGCCCGGCATTCGCCCGACGATCACGCTGATGATGATCATGACGGTCATCTGGTCGTTCCTCGCCTTCGACTTCGTCTACATCCTGACACAGGGTGGGCCGGCCTATTCGAGCGAGATGCTCTCCACCCTGGCCTATCGCCACGCCTTCTACGATCTCGACGTCGGCCAGGCGGCCGCGGCAGCGCTGGTGATCAGCATTTTCGGCCTTATCGGCACCTTCTTCTATGTCCGCATTTCGACCAAGGAGGGCGACCAATGAGACTGGTCGAAAGCCGCGCCACGCTGGCGATTTCCTATTTCTTCCTCGGCCTGTTCGCCTTCATCGCGCTGTTTCCGATCGCGCTGTTGATACTCAATTCGCTGAAGCCGGCGGCGCAGATCGTGCAGGCGCCGCTCGCCCTGCCGAACCCGATCCGCTGGGAGAATTTCTCGCATGCCTGGCATGATGCGAAATTCTCAAGGACCTTCATTAATTCGGTCATTATCAGCGCCACGACCATCGTGCTTGTCTGCGCCACCTCTTCGCTGTCAGCCTATGTGCTGGCGCGCAAGAAGATCGCATCGTGGAAGGTATTCACCTTCTACTTGCTCGCGACCACGACGGCACCGGTGCAGCTTTACCTCTTCCCGCTCTATTTCGGCTTTGCCAAGCTGGGATTGATCAACAACGTCTTCGGCGTAGCGCTGATCTATACGGCGCTCTACAGCCCCTTCGCGGTGATGCTGCTCCGGACCTATTTTCTTGCCGTGCCGAAGGAACTCGAAGAGGCTGCCATCGTCGACGGCGCCACCCATTGGCAGGTGTTCTGGCGGGTGATGCTGCCGATCGTCTCGCCCGGTATCCTCACCGTGGCGCTGATCATCGGGCTCAATTCGTGGAACGAGTTCCTGATCGCCACGACCTTCCTGCAGAAGGCGGAAAATACCACCGCCGTCATCGCCTTCTACCTGCTTTCCGGCCAGTACAGCTCCGACTGGGGCGAGATCATGGCCGCCGCCCTTATCATCGTCGTCCCCGTCGTCGTGCTGTTCGTCTTCATGCAAAGACGTTTCATCGAAGGCATGGCCGGCGGCTCGGTGAAGGGCTGACCCTTTCGACATTCGACATATGGAGTGATCCGCAATGCAGCTTCCGAACGACTATCTCGAACGTGTCTATGCCGGCGTGCTGGGCAAACTGGTGGGCGTCTATCTCGGCCGTCCCTTTGAAGGCTGGACCTACCAGAAGATCATGGAGGAACTCGGCCCGATCGAATATTACGTGCACGAGCGCCTCAATCAGCCGCTGGTGGTCACCGATGACGACGTCGCCGGCACCTTTACCTTCGTGCGTGCGCTCGAAGATTATGGCATCAAGCCGAACCTCTCGGCCGAGGAGATCGGCAAGGCCTGGCTCAACTATATCGTCGAGGAACGCGCGATCCTCTGGTGGGGCGGCAATGGCAATTCCACCGAGCACACAGCCTGGCTGAACCTCAAGAAGGGCGTGCCCGCGCCACATTCCGGTTCGATCGCCACCAATGGGCAGGCGGTGGCCGAACAGATCGGTGCGCAAATCTTCATCGACGGCTGGGCCATGGTGGCACCACGCCAGCCGGAACTGGCGGCCAAGCTTGCCGAGCAGGCGGGCAAAGTCAGCCATGATGGTGAATCCGTCTATGCCGCCATGCTCTGGGCGGCGATGGAGGCGGAAGCATTCGGCTCGGCCGATATCGATCATCTGCTCGATATCRGCCTGAAGCAGATCCCGAAGGACAGCCTGATCGCCAGGCTGATCGGCGACATCCGCGCCTGGCACAAGGCCAATCCCGACTGGCGCGATACGCGTCAAAAAATCCAGGACAAATACGGCTATGACAAATATCCGGGCAATTGCCATGTCGTGCCCAACCATGCGCTGATGGTCATGGCCGTGCTCTATGCGCCGCATGACTTCCAGAAGGCGCAGATGATCGTCAATACTTCAGGTTGGGACACCGACTGCAATGCCGGCAATGTCGGTTGCTTGCTCGGCATCATGAACGGCCTCGAAGGTCTCGACGAAGGTCCGGACTGGCGCGGCCCGATCGCCGATCGCATGCTGATCTCGTCGGCCGATGGCGGCAATTCGATCAATGACGCGGTGCGGCAGGCCTATTTCCTCACCAATCTCGGTCTGCAACTGGCCGGTGGCCAGGCGCTCGATGCGCCGAAGAATGGCGCCCAGTTCCATTTCTCGCTGCCGGGCAGCCAGCAGGGGTTTAGGCCGCAGGAAGGGCTTGATGTCAGCCGCGCCGTTCGTGTCGGCAATGCCGAGTTCCAAGGCGGCCGGGCACTGGCGATCGACTACGAAGCCCTCGGTCCGGCGCAAATCGCCTCCGTCACCAGCCCGACCTTCTCGCCGCGCGAAATGCTCGATATGCGCACCTATGACCTGATGGCGACGCCGCTAGTCTATCCCGGCCAGATCGCCCAGGCGCATGTGGTTGCCGATGCCGCCAACAAGGGCGACGTCGCGGTGCGGCTGCGCATCCGTGTCTATGACGAACACGATCAGCTGCGCGATATCGACGGCGCGTCGATCCTGGTCGCGCCGGGCAAGGCGGCGACACTGTCATGGACCCTGCCGGATACGGACGGTCAGCCGATCGCAGAGATCGGCCTTGCTGTCAGCAGCATAGGCAAGCGCGCCGACGGCCGCCTGCTGGTGGACTATCTGCGCTGCGACGGCGCGCCGGCGCTGACGCTGAAGCGACCGGCCGGCGATGGCGACTTCTGGCGGATGTCCTGGGTCAATGGCGCGAGCTTCTTCTCCAAGCGCTTCCCGCAGGCCTTCCGTATCGCGCAGAACAGCGGCGAAGGCATTATCATCCATGGCACGCGGCAATGGACGGACTATCAGGCATCCGGCGATGTCATGCTGCATCTCGGCAATTATGGCGGCTTCGCCATCCGTGCCCAGGGGCTGAAACGCTATTACGGCGCTCGCGTCACCCGCGACGGCAAGATGCAGATTGTCCGCGTTCGCGATGAAGACACCAAGATCCTGGCTGAGACGTCGTTCAAGACCGAGTTCGAGAAGACGATCTCGATGCGCGTCAGCGCCAAGGGAGATACGATCAGCTTCAGTGCCGATGGCGTGTCGCTTTCGGTCACCGACAATGACCCGGAAGCGTTTGAAGACGGCGGCGTCGGCCTGCTGGTGCACGAAGGCGCATTGTCGTCCAACGAAATCCGTGTCGGAGCAACCTGATGGCGACGGTTACGATCGACAAGGCCCGCAAGGCCTATGGTCAGTCGGAGATACTGCATGGCGTCTCCGTGGATATCGCCGACGGCGAGTTTGTCGTGCTGGTCGGCCCGTCGGGTTGCGGCAAGTCGACGCTTCTCAGGATGATCGCCGGGCTCGAGACGATCACCGGCGGCACGATCAGCATTGGCGGCCGGGTGGTCAACGACCTGCCGCCGAAGGAACGCGACATTTCCATGGTCTTCCAATCCTATGCGCTCTATCCGCATATGACGGTGGCGGAAAACATGGCCTTCTCGCTGACGCTTGCCGGGGCGCCGAAGGAGGAGAAACAGAAACGTGTCGCGGAGGCAGCGCAGATTCTCGGCCTGACGGATCTGCTCGGCCGCTATCCGCGCCAGCTCTCCGGCGGCCAGCGGCAGCGCGTCGCCATGGGCCGGTCGATCGTCCGGAAGGCACAGGTCTTCCTGTTCGACGAGCCGCTTTCCAACCTCGACGCCAAGCTGCGCGTCGCCATGCGTGCCGAAATCAAGAGCCTGCATCGGCGGCTTGCCACCACCACGGTCTATGTCACCCATGACCAGGTCGAGGCGATGACCATGGCCGATCGGATCGTGGTGATGAATGCCGGCAATATCGAGCAGATCGGCAAGCCGCTCGATCTCTATGACAATCCGCAGAGCTTGTTCGTGGCGGAATTCATTGGTTCGCCGTCGATGAACATGCTGAAGGGCCGGATAGAAGCCGTGGACGGCCAACCAATGTTCCGGCTTTCGGGCGATGCGGTACTGCCCCTGCCACAGAATCTCAACGCGGCGGCTGGCACCGAAGTGGTTTACGGCATCCGCCCGGAATATTTCTCCATGACGGCGAATGGATCGGGCATCCCTGCGACCGTCATCGTGGTCGAGCCGCTCGGGCCGGAGACGCAGGTGACGGCGACCATCGGCAACCAGACAGTCGTGGCCATGTTCCGCGAGCGGCTCAACATTCAACCCGACGAGACGATCCGGCTTTTGCCGCAGGTCGAGCGCATCTGCCTGTTCGACAAAGCCGGCAAGCGGATCAACTGACACAGTGATCCAGATGCAAGTGCTCAGGTCGAGTATCCGGTCATCGGCGTGGACAAACGCCGGCACCTGCGCATGTGCAGCGCCGGCTTTGGAGATCACACCGCTGCGGCAGCCTGCAGCGGCTTGGGAATCGGTTTGAAGGTCATGGCGATCAGGAAGGCACCGAGCCCCATGGCCCAGGAGCCGACATAGAGCCAAGTGTAGGCCTTCGTCGTATCGTAGATCATCCCGCCGGCGACCGGACCGAGCGCCATGCCGAGGCTGCCCGCCATCGACGTGCCGCCGATCACCATGCCCATCATCCTGAGCGGAAAATTCTCACGGGCAATCACCGCATAGAGCGGCATCACGCCGGCATAGATGAAGCCGAAGACGGCCGCAGCCGCATAGAAGCCGAACAGGCTATGTGCCAGCAGATAGCCAAGCGCACCGAACGCCTGGACGAGCAACCCAACCACTAGGACATTCTTGGCACCAAGCCGATCGCCCAATATGCCGAAGACAATCCGGCCACCCATGCCCGCCAAGCCTTCAAGACTATAAATTGACACCGCAGCCATCATCGGAATGCCACAGCTGATGGCATAGTTCATGGTGTGTGTGATCGGACCGGAATGTGTCGCGCAGCAAAAGAAATTGGTGAGCACGAGAATGATGAACTGAGGGGATTTCAGTGCCTGTGCCATAGAGACGGAATCGTGTGGCTGCTCCCCAGCGGGAGAGGCCCCAGCCTCGAGTGCCGGTGGCCGGCGAATGAGGAAACAGACCGGTATCATCAATACTGCGACCAGGACCGCCATTACCTGCATTGAGGTGCGCCAGTCGTGCCCCGTCACCAGCCATGCGGCAAATGGTGCCATGGTCATCGGCGCCACGCCAATGCCCGCGGAAACGAGTGAGACAGCCAAGCTGCGATGAGTGTCAAACCATCCAGTGACCGAGGCCATCGTTGGCACCAGAACGGCAGCCACTGCAACGCCCATCAGCAAGCCGAAAGCCAATTGGAAGAGTATGAGTGATGAGGCGATGCTTGTCAGAGCAAGACTGACTACCGTCAGCACCGAACCGGTGAGGACGACGGGACGTGGCCCCCATTTATCGGAAAGACCACCCCAAACCATGCTGGCGACGGCCATGGCGATGAAGCCAATTGTCAACGCCGTCGATATGCCGGTCGTCGACCACGCTGTTTCCTTGAAAATAGGCTGCAGGAAAACGGGCAAGGTGAACATGGCGCCGATGGCAACGCAGCCCAGCAGACTACCTGCCGCCACCATAACCCAGCGATAGTATGCATTCGTCATTTCTTCCTCCTTGATGCCGGCAACAGGGCCAAAACGCGGCCCCTTCCCCCCGGCTCAGCTTAAAGACGCTGCGACATCATCGATTTCGACATCCGGTCGAAAATTTTTTGACGGTCGCAGAGCCGGAGCCTGCAGCCGGCTTTCCTTGCTCGCCGGCCGGCCCCTCCAATGATCAGGTCAGCACCACGTCTCCGGTCTCGAGCAGCGACTTGAGGTTGGACAGTATCTTCGGCCAGCCGCCCGACACCGCGGTGATGAGCTTGGACTCCTCGACATCGATCATATGCGTGACCGACAGTTTGACGGCATTGGCGACCGGCTCGACCTCGATCACGCAGCGCGAAAAACCTTCCGCCTTCAGTTCCGGCCGGAATTCGTTCTGCCAGCGCATGACGATGCGCTTCGGCGGATCATATTCGAGGATCTCGCCCTTGTCGGTGATCGTGCCATCCGGATAGAGCATCTTCCAGGGAGAGCCGACCTTCCATTCCGAATCCATGACAACGCCGAACCAGTATTTGCGGGTGAATTCCGGCTTGGTCAGCGCTTCCCAGAGCGCTTCGGGCGTGGTGCGGATGAAGGTGACATAGGCAAATTTGTCGCCGGCCATGGCTGTTACTCCGTCACATCGGTTGCGGGTCTCTCAGTGTTTTCAAGCGCTGCCTTCAGCTCGGATAAAGCGTCCAACTGGCGGCGCTCGAATTTATTAATCCAGCGTTCGGCGATCTCGTTGATCGGAACGGGATTGATGTAATGCAGCTTCTCGCGGCTCTGGCGCTGCCATGACACGAGATTGGCCTCTTCCAGGATCGCCAGATGCTTGGCGACCGCCTGCCGCGTCATGGCGAGACCGTCGCAAAGCTCACCCAGCGTCTGGCCGTTGCGCTCAAACAGGCGGTCCAGCAGAAGCCGGCGGCTGCGGTCGGCCAGAGCCCGAAAAACAGCGTCGTCATTCATGACCCCCTTAATAGGGAACCAAAAGGTTACATGTCAAGTGGAATCCATCAGAGCGCGGAAAAACACCGGCCAATCCCGGTTAAGGGATTGCCGTAGCGGGCGCTGAACGGGGCGGATCGGGAAGATTGAGATGGAGCAGATACAGAAAACCCGGCSCATCAGAGATGCACCGGGTTTTCCAAAAAGGTGACCATCGGCTGGGAGGAGGAGTGCCGCTGGTCTATGAAGCCGATTTTGGGAGGAGGAGGAGATCGGCTTCGATGACTGAGAACATAATGCTGCGACGCACATTCGACAAGCGGCAATGCTGCATCGCAGCTATGCAGGATCGCATTACCAGTAAATATTGTCATCGGCAGTAAAGGCGGCGGAATCTATTCCATGAAGAACTGCTTTGGCAGCAGATAGGGGAATTGCGTCGTCGGATCGACCTCGATCCTCATCAGCGGTGCCATCCATTCGCCCCAGCGAGCGTTGACCGGATCGATGGCGAGTTTTTGCTGCGACGCCTTGAGGTCATCGGTTTCGAAGAAGCCGAAGAGGGTCAGGCCGTGGCGGAAAATGTTGTAGTTGCGGATGCCGGCGGCGCGCAGTGCGTCCAGCATATCCGGCCAGATCTCGTCATGCCGCTTCTTGTATTCGTCCTCGTAACCCGGTCGGACTTCCAAGACCCATGCGTAAGCTGTCATTTCAATCCTCCTTCTACCGAGGCTACCGCAACTGCCGATGCCTCAATTAGGCCGAGGCGCCGCCGCGAGTCTTCTCCCCCCTCACATGAGGATTTTGCTGTCAAGGTATGAGTTAGGGATTTCCTGTTTGTTCGACGGGTTGGCCTTCCTGTTCGTCCCGACCTTACGGTTTTGTATGGCATCGCGCGCAGAGCGGGGCAAGGGTCGGC